>NZ_SULK01000001.1:0-148513 GCF_007115085.1 Clostridium sp. HBUAS56017
AGATTCAGAAAGAAATGTAATGCTCAGTGAATGCACTAAAGAATTTGATAATATTTTTAAGAAAATTGATCCTATTATTTCTGATTTAAAGAAACAAGTTGATAATTGTGTTGACCCTGAACCAGTTCCTGGAACTATCGCTATTCCAATATGCTCTATTATTCAGAATGAGTATTCTTCAAAAAATAATTTATATTTACAACTTAAAAAGCAAAAAGATGCTATAGAGAAATGTCTTCTAAATCCTGAATAATTTACTAGTTATTTTATTGAAAACAAAAAAAGAAGGTAGAGAAGAAAATTAATTCAACTCTACCCTCTTTTGGTTAACTGTTTTATTATTTATTTCATTCTTAGTATACTACATTTCTAATAATTCACGCCAGGTATTTTCTCCCACTATTCCATCTGCACCTAATTGATGGTCTCTTTGAAAATTAAGCACTGCATTATAAGTTCCAGTTCCAAAAATTCCATCAGCTCCATTAGTATCATATCCCAAGTTATTTAATTTCTCTTGCAATAATCTTGTTATATTTCCGCTAGCTCCTTGTCTAATGGTAGGGCATCCATTAAGTGTATTTTCTCCAGCAATTCCATCTACAATTTGATTGCTAAATCTTTGGCTGTTACATTCTTGTTGTAACCTTCTAACCCAATCATCCCCATTGGAATTATTGTATAAGGCATTGAATGTTTGCTCACCAGCTAATCCGTCAGCAACTAATCCATTATCTTTTTGAAACTGAATTAATGAATTATAAGTACCTTGACCAAACTTACCATCAGCGCCACAACCTCCACAATCATAACCTTTGTTTATTAGTAGTTGTTGGAGTTCTGAACATCTTGAACCTACAAATTCTCTAGCTTTATCAACAAGGCTTTCCTCCGAATTATTGTTTCCGGAAATATCCCCTGAATAACTAGAACCTAAGAATATTCCTTCATAGAAGTTGTTTATATCCACGTTGCCATCAATGCCCGAAAGGCTTCCACTCTCAGTATATTGATGTCCCACTAACGGAAAACCTGTTTCCATCGGAGAATCAACTCCATAATGTGCTATCCATCCACCGTAACATTTTACTCTACTGTCTAAATTATCTCTGCCGAAATATCCTCCTGTGTAGATTATAACTTCTTGTCCACTTAGTTCTCTAAATCTATTAATAAACGCTAAACATCTATCGGTTATTTCAGATGCTGAACGCCCATAATTGTTAACCTCTATATCTAAACAAGGTTTAACATCATAATTTTTTCCTTTAATTGCATTATAAAAATCTTCTGCCTGCTGACTAGGATCTGTTTTTTCACTCATAAAGTGATAAAACCCTATATGTGGTATAACCCCATTAGCTCCATTGTAATGTTGTGATAATAAATCATCTACAAAATCTACGCCCTCTGTTGCTTTTATTATTACAACCTCAACTCCACTATTTTTTACTGATTCAAAATCAATTGTTCCATTATGACTAGATACGTCAATTCCTTTAATTTTCATATTACTCACCTTTCCTTCCATTTAATAAATTAAAATAAAATAAAAGAGCAGCCATAAAGACTACCCCTGAACTGGATTCAGCGCGCTATTAATTTGTTCTAACTTTGCTTTTAAATCTGCATTCTCTTTTAGCAAAGTATTAGTATCAACATCAGTATTTTGTGTTGTTTCAACTGTTTTTTCTGGAGTAGAAATTTCAATATTATCTTCAACTTTATTTCCTTGAGTTAATACATCTATAGTATTATTGGTTGATATATTTGGACCAGGTACCTTAATATCATCCTGCTTAGCATTAAGTGTAACTTTCTTATCAGAAATTCCACTTGTACTTGTATCTACGACTACCCCTAGCATAACTAATATAGTCAATACACTATTTACTATATCTCCATAGTTGCCAGGAATTAAATCCTTTAATCCAAGTTGTTGAATAAGTAATACAATGGCACTAATTAAAGCCACCCAAAACGCTTTATTTTTCATTCTTGCTTTCAAATCAATTGTTAACATTTAACGTTCCTTCTTTCTTTTTTGTATTAAAAAAGAGTAGTCTCAGTATCTTAAAACTACTCTTTTTCATTCTTTATTTTATTTGCTAAATTATCGCCACTAGATTCAACTACCACTTTAAAATTAGATACAACTTTAAGCAAAAACGCGGGCATTGGCACCTCCAATCTTGTTAAATTTTCTAATATTGATATTAGTTCATTAATTATTAGCCATATAGTTATTAGCAACCCAAAAAACGTTACAGTGGGTATATTAAATCCTAAGTTGGTAGCAACATTAATTATTGTCCAATCTACAATCATAGCCGTTGCAACCTCTACACCATAAAGCAGCTTTTTAACTATTCCCCACATACCAGTTTTACTATTAGTTTTCCCTTCTTTTTTAGCTGACAACATACCTGTTAAATAGTCAATTATCATAACCGCCATAAGAAGTGGCAATATTATATATAACAATCCAAGCTTAGCGCTTAGGAATGCTCCTATACTAGCTATTGCAGCCTTAACTCCAACTATCATCTTTTCCATTTTCCCTTTACCTTCTTTCTTTAGAGCAATAAAAAAACACCTGCATTGGTGTTTCGGTTTTCTAATCAAATTATTTATGAATAAATTTATACTGTAACTTTTCAGGCTTTGGATTTTCTATTACATCTCTAAATATACATTCCTCATATTGCTGAATAACTTCTTTTAAGTCAACATCTAAAACTTGTTCCTTTTTTTGTAGCTTTAAATAATTATAAAGATCTTCAATCAAGATTCTCATATAATCATTTTCCTTTTTAAGTTCCTGGATTGCTTTAGATAGAACAGGAATTATATTTTCCGGCTTAATTTGATAAGTATCAATTCCATTTGGTTGTCTTACTTTTAGCACGTAGTTAGAATTAATCGACTCCATTTCTTGAGCGATATATCCTATTTCTTGGTGTATATTGGTCTCTTTCCAATCGAATGATCTATGCTTGAATTTCATCACTTCATCAATTCCACTAACATTACTTATATCTATATTCTTCTTTAGCCTTCCATCAGAATCCCAAACAGTTATTCCCTTCAAAAATTGAGCACTCTGAGTTCTGTTTACTACAACTTGAACATATTTTCCATTGGATATATAATTCATAGCTCTAATGTAATTCGATTCAATAAGATTACCTGTATTATTTATATTCCAATTATTCATATTCAAACTTGCACCAGCATTTAAACCTTCAGCTTCAAAACTTCCCGCTCTATGATAGCTTAATACAGTATCATACGTACTAGAACTTGATGAACTTCTAACAGCAAATGATATATATTTCCCAGCCATGTCAAGATCTAATGTTAATCCCTTAATATTACTATCATTTAAATATTCATTGCTTCCTAACCCTCCGATATATCCACCAGTTTCATTGTAAATATTTAATTTTTTATTAGTCAATGACGCTCTTAAAACATTATTATAGTCGTAATTATAAAAATTTCCTCTTGTATTAATATTTCCACTATAATCAACATTAAAAATATTAACTCCCTTACGGTTTAAAATATTAAAAGCGCCATTTTTTATTGTTAATCCATCATTATCCATGACAAATTGTGTTGTTTTAATACTTGCAGTACCATTATCGATTCCACTTGTAATTGTAGTTGTTATAGCCGATGCAGTTATGCTTTGCTCTAATGAGTTTAATCTAGTAGTATTATTACTTGTATCTTTCGTTATTTTACTAACAACCTGACTTATTCCGTCTGAATCTATTTGAAGTTGAGAATATACTGTATTAACTTTAGATTTAGTGTCATCTATTTCGGATTGATTATCTTCTAAAGATGGGGTCCACGCAGTAGCAACTATACCTTCTTCAAATTTAATATCAGCTACCCATATTGCAGTTTTCCCAGTTCCAGAAGCAAAATCTAAACACATAGCACTAAATTTTGTTCCTACGCTACTTGTTTTAAATGTCGCCGTAAATTTAGTCCATGTTTTATCTGGAAGATTTGCAGAAGTAATTGTAATATAATTTCTATAATCAATCAATGTAGAACCATTATACTCTGGAAAATAAACTCTAAATGGTCTTACTAAATCTCCCCAACTAGAAGTACTATCTCTATAAACCCATAAACTTACCGTATAATTAGTATTGTTTTTATAAGGAATATCATACGTAGACCTCGTTCCATCAAATCCAGATGATACTGAATGTATAACCATTGTCTTATGTTTGTTAAATATTAAGCCATCAAATTCTATATAGCTAAAACCATTACTAATCCAAAAATTATAAGACTCTGTAAAAGCAGAATTTCTTATTAGATTTCTTCCACCAATGGTAATATTGTTAATCGCATTAGTGATATCAGTCTTTTCAACTTTTAATTTTATTGAATCTTTAAGTTGAGTTATGCTACTTTCTGCACTTGTTATTCGAGTAGTTATACCACTTAGAGTTGTTCCTATTCTTATATTCCTGATTCCAGAACTTTGTTCATAGAATGAAGCATCGATAATCATTGGCAAAGTTGGTGCAATTAAACTTGTATAAAACAACTCTCCATTTTTGTAATATAAAATTTTATTACTTTCAATAGAAACTCTTAATTTATCACCTATCTCAATATTACCAAAAGTTCCTTTAATAACACCTTTCTCGTATACCTGCACCATTTGCGTAGTAACATTGTTAGCTGTCTGATAAGTTTGGTATATAGCGTAATCTATAGTATTATAATTTGCATCTTTATTAGTAGTACTAAGTCCAACCATTACATGTGTACTTAACTTAGCAACTGTAAATTCTACATACTCACCATTGCTTAATGTATTAATACTTGCAAAGCCACTATTCCAGGCAATACCACCAGTATTTTTAGTAAAATTATTACCATCAAATATCCCATTGACTACATCCTTAAAAGAAAGAGCTATATTTTGTTTATACAAAACATCTGTAACATCGAACATTGAAACTTTACTTGTTATTGATTCTTGCAATGCAGTTATTGAACTAGTAGTCTTTTTTAAATTATCCTGAAAAGTGCTTAAACTACCATCTAAAGCTATCATTTTTGAAGTATAAATTTGTGTATCTAACTTTAACCCAATTGCTTTTTCATTAGCTGTTATTTCAGTTGTATGTGTATCTATCTGTGCTTGTAAATCCTCTGGAGCTGGTGTCCATGCAGTTGCAACTGTACCTTCTTCCATCTTAATATTATCTACAACAAAATCGCAATTATTTCCACCGTTTGAGTTTCCTAAAACAAATCTCAATTCCACCTGCGTGCAATTATTAGGTGGAATAAAGTGTACTACAACCTTCTTCCAAGTTCCATCATAGCCATTAACATAGTCAACAGCATTCCCTTTGCGTAGTCTATTAGCTTCATCTTCTACAGTAGTAGTACCATATAAAAGAATAGCGCCTAAATTTTTACCATTGTTATCTATAAAGTTATGTTCATGAGAAACTGAACAATTCTGTACCTGCCTATAATAGCTTAAAGTGTATTTTGAATTTGGTTTTACTTTTATATAAGTAGTTGTACGTAACATACCACCACATACCAATGCCTCATTACTCTCTTTTACATGAATGTTTGGAGTATAATTTCCTATAACATCAGCGTTTTCACTTAATGTAAGCATTCTAAGTTTTGTATTTCCAGCATTTCTCCATTCTGAAAATTGCCAACCACCGCTCAAATCTCCAGTCTCGAATCCACCATTTAAAACTAGATTTCTACCACCAACTTGAATATTACTCACATTATCACTTAAAGTTTTAAACTGTACATCTAAACTTGTATTATTCATAAGAATCTTTGAACTTTGTATTGTTGTAGTTCCATTATTTATTCTAGTTACAACTTTTGCTATATCTATTTTACTAGGATCTAGGGAATCATTGTCTAACTTATTGTATCCATCTGTAAAACCTTCTTTAGTAAAACCATTTTCATCAAATAATCCGGTCTTACCATCATCTGCTCTAACCCTTATACCAAACTTGGTACCATTGTTATCAATATCTCCTATAACAATCTTTTCAAATAGAGTAGAATCAGACTTTTGCCCAAATATTTGTAACCTATTTCCCTTTAAAACAAGTCTACTATTTGCACCAGCAAGACTTATTTTGGTAGTGTCTATTGTACCTGCATTCAACTTATTAACATCTAAAGAGCTAATTTGTGCATTTCCAATAGCCCCATCTGCGATTACTCCAGAACCAGCTTTTATTGTATTCGCTTCTAACATATCAACAGTAATATGTCCAGCTAATATAGTTTTTATATCTGCTACTTTGCCCTCTAAAATAACTACTCGTTCAATCCCAGCATTTAATACATCTATGTCTGCTTTTTTAGCAAATAAATTATCAATATTTGCTTTATATGCTATGAATTCAGTTGCTTTTACTGTAGTGACTTCTAAAGCACCTATTCTTGCGGTTACTGCATTAAAAGAATTTACATCTATTTTATTTGCTGTTAATTTATCAACTACATTTTTAATAGCAGCTTCACTAATTGTCCCATTGTCACTAGTAATATTATTAACTGTATCAGCCACACTTTGATATTCTTGTTGTATCTCTGCAAAATCTAAGTAAGTATTAGCTAATTCAACTGTGTTTTTAGAAGCATCTTTTAAATACTCAACAATTTTAATAACTTTTTGCTTATCTTTTGTTTTTGATTCAATATCAATAATAGTTACAATATCACCAATCCCATAACTTAAAAATGAATACTCTTGATATTTCTTAGCTAAATCTCTTATGCTAACTTGATAAGCTTTATATGGTTTTGATAATTCTGAAAGTTTATACCCTGCATCCTCTTTTAAATTTTCAACAATAGTATATCTTTCATCTTTCCAAATCTGAGTTTTAACTTTTTTTGAGTACTGATAATTTTCTAAGTAGTTTTTACCACCAGTTATACTTTCTATTGTTAAACCATCTTTTCCGTAGGGTATAAGCCTTGTAAAATATTCTAATGTTGAATCTTGTGAGCTAAGATCAATCAAATTCAATTCATTATGAAAATAGACCCCTTTATCGGAGCCTATATTTTCATAAATATTAATTTTTTTGTTTATTGTATCATACTCGATGAAACACCTATATGTCTTAATCGCTTCATTTATTATATCCAAACTTGAAGTATTAGTAAGTCTTATTGTCCTTTTTTTTGTAACATCACATGAACCTATTACATATCCTGTGCCAGCTATAGCTAAAGTTAAAGAATCTTTAATTGTCTGCTCTACAGTTTCAAACCTATCCCAAGGTTTTCCTTCTAATTCTTCTAGATTAAGATAAGCATAAATTTCATAATACTTTTTCCTTTTGTTCCTTTGCTGTATAACATATTCCTGCTCTTTAGTCTTTAAGTACCCTTCTAGCTCTAGTTCCTCTAATGTATTTTTTATTGGATACCTAAAGATAAGTTTCATATCTCCATTTTTACTTTTTTCTAATCTTAAATCATCTGCTTTATCTATATCTAAAAGGCCTATTTTAACTTTTTCCTTTGTAAAAACTTGCATTCCTAAGTCTTGCTGCATATAATCACCTACTTAAACAAGTCTCATTCCTTTATCATATAGTCAATTTTCATAAGTTCTATAGGTGTGATATCCACACTAGATTTTTCAAGCTTAGATAGTTCAATTTCTTTCAATTCTAACTCATTTTCTATTGCTAATATGTTAGACATTTCTTGATTCCATTTTTCTAGATAGTCTGCTTTTATAACAAAGTTTCCGTTTTCTATCTTTGGCTTTCCATCTTCTTTCTCAGCACACTCATCAATTAATTTTTCTCTTGTAGTATTATAAATCTTTAGTTCACTATTTATCTTATCTATATTTTTATTTAGTGCATATGCTATAACTATAGGTAGCTTTTCATTTAATAAGCTGCCTAATACTTCTATACTATTAACTAACTTCTCATTACTTACTTTTATCACTAGTATTAGTACCTCCCATAACTTCATCTTGTATAACATAAACTGCATCTGTAAAAGCTGCTATATCTTTTCTACATTCGATTTTATTCGCAGTATATGTAACTTGGTCAGTAATTACTGTAGATATCCCTGGTGTTTGCATTCCTCCATCGTACGCTGTCGCAATACTTGCCTCCATATATACAGCTTGAGTTCCTGCTATTTTGCTATAGCCTTTTAAAGTTATACTTTTTTGTGTATCTAACATATTTTTCATCCTTCCTTATTTTAATTTACAAAAAAAGAACCTACAACGTGCAAGTTCTTTAGACTAATATTAAATATATTTAGGTTTATATCTTATATTGATATTACATTTTTCTCGACTGAACTTTATGTCATTAACTCCTGGTACCAATTTAGGATATTGCCACATATCTGTTTTAGAAAATACATTTGCACCATTCAAGGTTACTTTTCTGTTTTCTCCATCTACAATTATTGTTTTACTGAGTTCTAATCCATTAATAATTATTGGATCTATACTTAATCCTTCAATCCTAATATCTATCATATCTATCATTGGAGTAACTTCTATTATGCAAGGTGTATCGCAACTTGAGTTTAATGTTATTGCAGTACTTGTTTCATTCCTTGTATTGTGTATTATTTCCTCCTCATAAATAGATAAAATAGTTAAATTAAAGCTAATAGTTTCGTACCATCCATCAGTTAAGTCATTTTCCATCGCATCATTTACTATTTTCTTTTCACTATATGCAGTATAAAAATTCATATTATCCAAATCATCAAATTTTAATGTAGAGTTTGATAAGGATAAAATTAAACTACCTATAAGTTTTTGTAATTCACTATTTGTTTTTGCATTAAATCCTAACGTTAATTGAATAGTTCCAAGATTATAACTATCTGTATCACTGTAAGGATTCAAGTTTTTTGAAGTATTATCAACTTCATTAACCTTATCTGCATGATTAATAATTCTTTCTATCTCTTCAATATTAGGATCTATTCTTATACCATTTATATACATACTCTATCATCTCCTTTCAATGGCTGACATTGCAAGCTTATTAGCTACAAAAGGATAAAGTATTTCTCCTACTTCTTCGCCTTCTAAAACTGCTTTTCCTACAATCTCACCTTTAACATCTGTATTTAATAAAGTTTCAAAGACATTTGCTATCTTATCCAACTTAGAAATAATAATGTTTATATTATCCATATTGGAATTAGAACTCGAAGATTGTTCCTTGCTATTCATCTTTTCTAAAATAGCTTTAGTTTGTGTTGCATTATAAACACGTTCTCCACCTTCTAAGTTAACTGATTGCCTTTGAGTAGCTAAATTCATAAATCCAGACTTAGATACAATTAATTCAGGTCCATTTTCTGCAACTGTTGCTTGCCCATTTAAAGCATTTGTTGTTCCAGTTGCATATTCTGTAGCTCCTGTATAACCCTCTGTTCCTGCTCTAGTAGTACTTCCGTTTGAATTCCAATTTACTTGTACATTTATAACTTTATCATGCAGGCTTTCCATTTCTCCCTTTACACTTCGGATAGCACTTACTGCTCCATTACTATCAACATGAACAATATACTGTCTTCCATTTAAATCTATTAAAGCATCTCTTGTGCCATTACTGTTATTAGTAATATCTCTTAGACTTCCAACAACTGTACCATTACTATTTACAAGCTCATTATTAGCATTGATTGTTGCTCCTACTTGTAACTGCAACGCCTGACTAATAACATCCTTCATAGCAACATATTCCATTCCAAGTTCACCACATTTTTGAGCTTGTTCAGCGGTGTATCCACTTACTTCTCCAGTAGTTTGATTCCAACATCCAACAATTTTTCCTGTACTTTGATCAACAACAGTATATATTCCTTCTAATGCTCCAGTTATGTTGTTACGAACTAAATGGTATCCTGTAGCAGTTATCTGATCCATAGTTGTATATTTTTCTTTAGTAAGATTTAATTCCTCTTGAGCTTTTTTATCCGCCTCAGATAAAATTTCCCCTGTGTATTGATTTATTTCGCTTGCAAGTTCAGGATATTTTTCTTGCAACAATTTAATTATGTCTGTAAAAGTATCCTTTTGAATTTGAACTCTATGATCCTTCTCCATCTGTAACTTACCAATTTCATCATTTATAGCTTTTTGTTCTTCAGTAGATTTTCCATCCAGTGATAATTTTAATTTAGCTATACTAGTATCATAAAATTCATCTAGTTTAGCTAACTCATCATCTCTACTTTGAGCTCTTTCTTTTACTAAGTCAGACATACCTTGTAAATCTAAGTTCTTAGCTTTAGCTAAAAATGTTGCTTTTGCATTTAGTTTTTCGTCTTCACTTTTAGCAATTACATCCAATGCTCCATTTTCAGCTTGTTGTATAATTCTACTTATTTCAGCGTATTCTAGGGTAGTAAGATCTCTATGTTCACCTGCTGCTTTTTTTAAAATTTCATTTATTTTTGCTTTTCCATCTGTAATTTTACTAATTTCCTCATTGGCACCTTTACTTAAAATGTTAATTACATTTTGCTCTTTTTCATCGATTATTCCATCATAGTTAAATGTATTTTTTAATGTCGAATTAGTTTCATCACTTCTACTCTTTATTGTTTGTATTACACTATCAAATAACTGATTGGTCTTATTAGTAATTGTAGCTGCTTCACCGTCTGAAATAACTTTATCCATTCTAACTTCACTAATTTTTAAATTCAGATCTCTAAATTTACTTGCCAAATCATCTAATGCTTTCCCAGTTTCTTTAGATACTCCACTATTCCAGTTAGCATACACATAACCCATCTTTTCAAGTTCTGTTCGGCTATATTTTTGTACCCCCATAAGACTGGCCATACCCTTTTCCATTAATGACATATTGTCTTTTGTATCTAATATGGTCCCATTAAGAACTTTTTGAGATGAATGATAAGCATAAGCTGCAACTCCCGCGGCTGCTAATCCTATAGTCCATGGACTAAATAGTAAAGATGTAGCCCTTGCTACAAGTCCAAGTTCTCCTATACTTGCACTAGCCATACCTACTGGAGTTATCATTCCTTTTACTGCACTAGCAGCTCCTGTTGTTGCTGTTTCTGTTTTCTTAAATGCACTAAATAAACTACCTAACACTTTCCCACTTGCAGTACCTTCAGTATTTAATTTAGTAAAAATTGAAGGAATACTAACTAATTTAGAACCTATTCCCCAAATTGATGATAATAGTTTTCCTGCTTTTCCAAGTATAATAAGTACTGGTCCTGTTGCAGCTGCTAATGCCCCAAACTTGATAATACTTTTCTGTGTTCCTTCATCAAGATTACCAAACCATGTTGCAACACCACTAACCTTATCAATCAAATCATTAAATGCCGGTAGGATTATTTTACCTACAGTAATACCTAAATCAGCTAATTTATTTTTCATAATTGCCATTTGGCTAGCAGTAGTTCCGTATCTTGTTTCAGCTTCTTTTGTTAACGCAGTATTCTTCTCCCAGGCATTAGTACTTAATTGTATAGACTTAGAAAACTTATCTCCTGCACCACTAGCTCTTAAAAGTGCATCTCTCATTCTAACTTCTGTTATTCCCATTCCATCTAATACAGCTATTGCACTAGTACCATTCTTTTGGCAGTTTTGAAGTCCAGTTATAAACTCTAACAATGCGCCTGTAGCATCTTTTTTAAACGATTGACTAAATTGGTCTGCTGTTTTACCAGTAACCTTGCTAAATGCCTCCAAATTTGCTGAATTACTCATTAAATTTTTAAGTTCATCACTAGTCATTCCCATACTCTGTGCTAATGATTTAAACCCTTTTCCATCAGCATCAGCCATCATTTGAAGTTCTCTAAGACTTTTACCTGTCTTAGCTATTGTTTCATTTGCTTTGCTTCCTGTTTCACTTGCTAATTGCATAGATACCATTACTTTACTAAATGCACTACCTCCGGCTTCTGCTTCAATTCCCACGGAACTTAATGCACCAGCTAAACCAACTATTTGTGCTTCGCTCATTCCAACTTGATGTCCTGCTCCAGCTAAACGAAGGCTCATTTCGGTGATATCTGATTCAGTAGTTGCCATGTTATTACCAAGTTCAACTATGGAACTACCTAACCGTTGAAAGTTTTCTTGTGGCATTCCTGTAATATTTGCTAATCTTGCTAAGGAAGTTGCTGCCTGGTCACTACTCAAATTAGTTGTATCTCCAAGCATAACCATAGACTTTGTAAACCCTTCAATGTTTTCGGTCTTAATTCCTAATTGTCCAGCTGATTCTGCAACTTTAGCTATATCACTAGCACTCTCTGGCATGGATTTTGACATATCCCTTATACTTGTTTCTAATTGAGCGAATTGTTCCTCTGAAGCATTTACAGTTTTTCTTACCCCAGTAAATGCGCTCTCAAAATCAATAGCTGTTTTAGTTGCTAATGCTCCAACTCCAACTAAAGATGTAGTTACAGTTTTAGTAAGCGTTGCCCCTGTTGTTGACATGCTAGAACCTAATGCATTAACTCTTTCAGTTCCACTTTTAGTACTATCCGCAAATGTTTTTAAGTCACCTACTGCACTTTTTAATCCATTAGCAAAATTACTACGGTCTAGGGTTAGATACGCTACAACAGCACCTGCTGAAATGTCCATATCTATTTCACCCCTTTATTAAATTTCTCTAAATTCTTCTTCATTTGATTAAATAGCTCCATATTGTTCTTAGGCTTCTGAATTTTCTTATCTATCCAATTAGGTTCTTTAATCCATTTCTCAGCTACATATCTTTTACCATTCTCTTCAACAATTTCTGTAGTCCTCATAGATAAAATAAACTCACAAGCTTCATCAAAACAAAAAGCGAGATAAGGGTCATTAGTAATCCCTAAAATCTCGCTTGGTCTTTTATTATACTTTTTGCTTATTTTCAGTATCCTCATTACTTGCGTAGAGTTTACGAAAGTTATTTAGTGCGGTCACCCCGAACTGAGAGAATTGCCATATTTCAATTAATTGAGTATCTGTTAAACTAACTCCTGCCTTTTCTAATTCATCATAAGATGGTTCTACTAGTGCAGACTTTGCAACTATCTTATATATCTCTGCATTGTTAGCAATATTATTATCATTTTTCCCAGGTTGATTACTACCATAAAAAAGCGTATATGCTGTATTTAAAAGTTGATTAGGAATTTGCTTTCCTGCTGCTAAACTTAATAGAGAAGGTCTTTTTAATCTAACTACAAAAGGTTCTTTTCTGTAGAACCCTTGTAGTGGCACTATCTCTCCCTCTGCAATTTTCTTTATATCATCTAAACTTGTAACTTTAAATTCGTTCATACTATCGTCCTTTCACTTCTTTATTTAGCTGTACTTGATGTATTGGTTGTACTTGCTGTATAAGTTGGTAATTTTTCTATAAAGTCAAGTGCATAAGGTGCTTCTCCCTTTTTAGGTCTACTCACTATTTTGTATTGTGGTGCCATAAACTCGCCATCCTTAAAATTAAAATCTACAGGTTTCCCCTTACACACTGGGAAAGAGAATTTTGAATATCCAAGTATTTCTCCATCAGTACCTTTTTCTTCGCAATATATGTTTGTAGTAAATAAAGTTCTTTTAACTACTTCACCTAATACAGGTGGCCTATAACCAGTTATTTTTGTTGTATCAACTGTGTCATAAACTAATTTTCCTCCATCAACAACACAAAGTACATCTGGTAACATTATTAAATCCTTTAATGTTATATCAGATCCATACTGAATATCTTCAGTTCTATTTGTTGCTACAATCCTGTTTTTACTTCTTAATATTGTTTCAGCACCTTCGCTTGTTGTTGCCGAATAAGTACCTTCATCTGCTGTATCAAAATACATTGTCCTTGATGTTGTTTCAATTGTTATAATTTCAACTCTTGCTATATTTACCAGTGGTTTTTCTTTCATTTCTACATTTGCCATATCTTAATCGCTCCTAACTTCTATAATCTTTTATGATTCTCATACATTATTGAAAATGTATAAGCCTTTTTCTCAGAATCAGGTACAATCCCTGTTTCATTTCCCGTATATCTTAAATCCTTAAATTCTTTCATGAGATCTTTTACTTGTTTTTTATATCTATTGCATTCTAAGTAATCTGAAATTGGTACAAAAAAAAGAAGGTCAATTAACCCTCTTCCAACTTTTCCAGTATTGCTATTTATGCCATCATCTTTTATTACAACATAATTTTCTTTACATTCACCTTCATATTGACCTGGAAAATAAACATTAATTCCATTATCATAAAGATAGTCAAATAATTTTTTATCCATACTAACCCAAATCACTTTCCTAAAAACTTAGTCCAACCATTAAGTACAATATTCATATTTTTATTAATTGTCGGCCAAAGAATGGCCCACTTCTTTTCATTGCAAAATTCTAAGTATTTAAATTGCGGTGTATTCCCCCGTATTTCTATTTTAGTAATTGTTAAAGTACTGCTAACTTCCCCGTCAATAGTATTTCTAGATAATCCTGTTCTATCTGTCCATGGAGCATTATCTTTAGCCTCTTGTATTAATTTAGTTTTAGCACTTTCAGCAAATAATCTGCTACCTATTTCCGCCTTTTGCTCCATATTTGCAAATTTTTCTGTTAATTGAGATATGTCTATTTTTATACCACTCATAGTTTAACCTCTAATTGCATATCGAAACAAATTTCATTCATATTCCCCAAAGATTTAACAATAAAACTTTCACCTAGTATTTTTATAATATCCCCTTTTTTTACTTTAACCGATTCTTCATTCCAATCAACTAAAAATCTTATAGTTTCATTATCTGTATTTACTCCACCATTATCAATTGTTATATTAACTTGACTTCTATTCTTACCATTTAAATACTTGATACCAGTTAAAGTACACACAGAAATATCATTAATCTTCTTATGATACTTATCTTCCCCTGATCTAGTAACCAATGCAGTGTAAGGAATGCCCTCTTCTATTGCTTTTTTGACCTTTTCCCTAAGCTCTTCTTTGTCTATCATATATCATCCATCCTATTCATTCTGCACTTATAACCATTTGTTGTTGATCCATTACTGGAACTAGTTCTAGAAGCTATTGCTGAATATTGTGTTGATAAATTAGTCCAATAATCTGCTCCTGGCCCTTTAATTGTTATAGGTCCTACAGTTATCTCTTTGTCATTATCAGCTTTCATTACACATAGTGAAGATGCAGTAAGATAAACATTATTGTTATTAGCAGCTAGCAAAGTTGTTAACTCTTCATCTGAAAAATAAGGATATTTCTTTTCTTGCAATAGTATTTTTAATAAATTTAAATCGTTCATGATACCACCTTCTAAAAATATAAATAGAGTGGAATAAATCCACTCTAATATACCTTGGCTAAAAATACTTCATTTGCTCTATCAAAGCTAGGTAATACAATTTGTGATACTTTTGTATCAACAGTTACTGGGTCTTCATTTACCATTGTTGTAATTGCAACACCAGTTTTAACTACTGATGTATCTAATTTAGTAGAACCAAATGATTTATCATATTCCTCTGGTGTAACTGAATACATGGTTTTCCCTAATGTTCCAGTTGGAATAAATGATACTTTACCGTCTTCATAATAGTCAGTATCTTCACCAGTTTCATTTATGAATTGTCCATTAACAAACCCTACTTCTATACCAAATCTATTTTTTAGATAAATAATAAATTCTGATTGAGTAATAATTAAACTATCTGTAGCATTAGCTGCAATATATCGATTTGCCATATCTGCCTTAATAGCTTTATTTATACATACTGTTGAATTGAATGTAATTTCAGTCATAACTAATCTTGTTGGCTTAGTTTTTCCTTCATCAACAAATACTTTTTGCCATCTTAAAATGTCTCCAATTATATCTGCGGTTTCAACATTCCATTTCTTAGTAGCATCAGTAATTGTTTCTTTATGCTTTTTTGATACTCCATAATCTAGAACTACATTACCATCAGCTGTAGTAATGTTTACTTTACCATTCTGAATAACTTGCGCTCTCATTCTTCTTGATTGAACCAATGCACCATTAACAAGATCTGCATAATTATTAAAAACCTTCTTCATTAGAAACTCAATTAAATTTTGATTTCCTGATTGTTGAGCTTGTATTATATCTCTTCTTTGTTTTTCATTAATACCTATAGATTCTTTGAAGAATGGCATTTCATACTTTTCTAAGTTAATTTCCGCATTTAGAGCTCTCTTTTTTGCAGCAACATCAAATGTTGAAATTCTTAGAGCCTTAACTCTACCATCAGCACCTTTTGCTTGCTCTAATTCCATTGACAATTGCTTATCATCTGGGAACAGTGCTGCATCTAAAGTTGTTTCTTCTGGTAACTTTTCAATATATAAAGCTATATCCTTACTGTTTAAAAAATCTTTTAATTCCATGTATTTATCTCCTCCTTATTAATCTAAAAATTTAATCATATTTAAGGCTGTTTGATCAACATCTGCTACATCATATCCTGAATACTTTTTAATCATTGCCTTTGATAAACATCCATGAATACATACCGCTAATATTTCAGTTCCATTAGAGTTATTAAAATCTACGTCATTAACTAAAACACCATATGCATTCGATTTACCTTCAACAACTGCTGCAACTGAACCATCCTTAGCAATTAATGTACCTGTAGGCAATATACCATTAACCAGCTTTTTTTCTACTACACTTTTATCTACATTAATATTCACATTCCACTCTAATCCATTAGCTATTGCTTCAATTATCTTTTGTTGTGTTCCAACTGTATAAGAACTTTGTTTCATTCTTTATTCCTCCTAATTATTTAAAGAATCCATCTAACTTCTCTGAATTTTTCATTTCTGAAATCTTTTCATCTGCTAGTTTTTCTCCAAATGATTTCTTTTCTCCACCATTACCTTTATCATTACTATGGTCATTTAATATAAAGTCAGGAGAACCTGCTACTTCCTTTTCAAATAGGAATTCATTTTCTTTTTGGATTGTTTCCATCTGCTCTTTAAGGCCTATTATTGAGTCCCCATCAACTTTTAGCTTTTCATCATCTATTAAAGCTTTAACAAGCTTAGTATTTTTACATTTGTATGCCCCTAACGCTTTCTCAATAGCATTGTTCATAGTTATTTCAGTTATCTTAGCTTCATACTCTTTATCTTTTTTTGTATTATCAGCTTCTAACTCCTCAACTTTCTCTTTTAAGCCTGTTGCATCTTTAAACTCTTCCTTTAAGTCTTTAATTTGAGTATTTCTTTCGCCAACTTGCTTTTTATATTCCTTAGCCTGTTCATTTACTTGATTAAAACGCTCCTTAGGAATATAAGCCCCATTAGAAATATCCTCTAAATCTTTTTCTTTAAATTCCTTTTTCTTATCTTCAGGAAGCTGCTTATACAATTCTTCCCCTATTATTTCCTTTATATTTGCCATTATTATCATCCTTTCATATCTCTAAATTCCGTTATTTTAGCGAGTTACGACCTCGTTATCTAGAGTACTATTAAGTTCTTTACCGTCTGCTTCATAGTAAAAAAAGACGAAAAGAAAAAGCCTTATTTCTAAGACTTAAATTCTTTCTAATGATTTAGTTTTTATAAAAGTGTTATATAGTTTTTCAAATTGAAGTGCAAAAAAATCAACCATTTCCTCATTCCTTGCCCACTTGCTTTCATTATTTAATCCACTTTCATATATAAAAGCGTGAATTAATTCATGTCTTAATATTCTCTTGTGTTCTATTTCTGATTCTTCTTCATTACAAGTTTCTAAAGTTTTTCTTATAACTATTTCCTTTACTAATGGATTCGTATAACCATTAAGGCCATCTAAATATTTATCTTCAGATTCTTCTTTGTAAAATATTTTATATTCAGTTCCTAATACATTAGCTTTAATATTATTACCCCCAATTATCTCTTATTTATAATTTTTTAATCCACTTATAACCCCAATTAATTCATTATATACTGGATTATCCTTTAGTTCTTTTCCATCTTCATCTTTATAAGTTGAATTTTCAATTTGATCTATTAAGTTTGCTAATCCATTTAACAAATTATTTACTGGTTCAATATCCTTTAATGCTACATTTACTACATATCCGTTTTCGTTCAAATATAATTTCCTCCTAAATTCCAATTAATTAAATCTACAACTCTAATTGTGACTTAGTGCTTAACAATATAGGTGGATGAGTTACACCCATACAAACAAAATATATTTTTCCTGTTTTCATAACTAATTCAAGTTCCTTTTCTGATAATTGCCAGCAACTTTCTACTGCTTTGCTCCCATCTCCATAATTCAATCTTGTTATTGGTAAATCTATTACATCATTACTACCTTTTGGGGCCTTTAGAATTGAATTAGTGTTTTCTGTTTTAACTGGTTTCATGAACTTCCTCCTAAATAAAAATAAGCCTATTATTTATAGACTTATAAAACTTAACCATGATTTAATTTTTGAATATGATCTTTTCTCTCCATTAACAACTTATCCGATTTAATAAGCATCCCTTTATTCCTAAACTCCTCTACTTGCCTTAACATTACCCTTGATTTAGTGTCAAATAAGCTAACTAAATACTTATGTCCACAATGAGGACAAATAAAATACCATTCAGTAATCATTGCCCCTAGATATTTCTCTTTTATTGATTCATTATTAAAATCAAATGTCTTTTTGCACTTATCACATTTAATAATCATACTTGCCTCCTATGCTCCCCTTAGCCAATTATCAAGTAACTTATTACTAGAACCATTTACCCAGTCATGTAACTCGCTACCTATATTATCTAAACTCTTTGATAACACAGCATATTGATGGCATAAACATTGTGGATGTGGTACTGGGACTTTATCTTTAGGAAAATTACCTACACCAACTCCATACCTATTCTGTTCAGTATATTCATCACATACATCTTTACCAAATCGTTTTACTTGTCTTTCATAATGCTCTGGCGATAATCCCCAATGTATTACATTAACAAAAGGGTTTTTCTTTGCATTGCTAATTGTTTGATTAAAGAATGTATGATTTATTGAAGTCCTAAGTAATCTTTGAGCATTAAAATCAACTTTACCACTAGCACTAGGATAAATCTTTTCCCATTTAAAATCTTTTTTAGCTGATGGTTTTACATAGCTATCTAAATCCTTGCATATAGATTTAAAATCCTTTTGTTCTGCCATTCCTTTAGCAATAATATAATTAATATCACCTTTATTCTTATCTGAATACCTCCAAATAGATTTTGATATTCCTGCATTGTTTTTATAAAACTTACCACTAATCATTTTTAGAATAACATCTTGATTAACACCATATATTCCTTTGATATATTTCTTATCTATATCCAATTCATACTTATTATTTATATAAGACAAAAAATCTCCCTCTACTGAACTTGCTATCTCTGCACTAGCTTTGATACCATCCTTAGTAAGCTTTGTTAGATCCTCATTTAAGTTCATGTATCTAAAGCTAATATAATTATTAAAGTCCCTTAGCCATGCCTTCGTAAATCCACCTCTAGCAGTACGTAATTTCTTATTAATGTCTACTGCTATCTCCTCATACAACCTTAGCAATAACCTTGCATTACCATTAGCTAAGTTTATCTTTTCTTTTTGAGCTTCTTCCATGAGTCTTTTATATAGATCATTTCTATTACTACTCATTTAATCCCTCTTCATTAACCTTACTAATATTATCTTTAGTATGCTCATTACTATTAGTATACTGACTTACCCCTAGTGATATATCACTCTTAGTTGCTGCTTCTTCAACAATTTCTTGATATGCTTTTTCTGCATCTTCTTCCTTTGTTATATCCCTTATATATGATTTAACACTTCTTACTCCAGTTGCCACCTCATCCATAGCTAAGGTCTTAGTATCTGTTTCATCTTCTGGAATTGGGTAATTGTGTTTAAATGAAATAGTACACTTTCCTATTAAGTTTGCAAATTGGCTATCCCAACCATCTAGCTTCATTTGTGGAGAAATATCTACAATATACTCTATAAGTTCTAATAAATAAGGCTCCCAATCTGTCCACTTCTCTTCACATCTAGCAACTAAATCATTATAAAGGTACTTCATAGCCTTACCACTTGGTATATTAGTTAAATCTTTAATGTCTGGCATATCAAGCATAAATTTCATATCAGTTTCAAGTGTTTTTAATCTATTCTCTACTGCTTCACCACAACTTAAACTGTATTCTTGTCTTTCTATTTTAGCTTGCTTGCTATCTTTTATTTCATCCCTAGTCTTTATTGCGTGAAGTGCTCCTGGTGCTAACATTAATTTATTTACTGATTCTTCACTGCCATCAACTACTGCTACAGAACCAAACATTTGAAACTTTTGAGCATCTGCATAATCTGATACTTTATGATTATATTCATTTTGTGAATCTATTAAATCTTCTAAATCACTTTCACCATATTGGCTATTAAGTTCTGGACTATTTTTTATAACCCAACAAGGTAATTTATTATTATCAAAGCCTAACTCATAGTTATTCTTTTTATAATCCACTTCCTCTTCTTCTATAGGTTCACTCAGATTGTCTCCCCTATATGTCAGCTTTGAAAATGAAGCCTTGTATTGTAATTCATTACCTTGTTCTCCTTCAATCTCTTTGTAATAATACTTGTAAATATAATATAATTTTTTAGTATCATCTATTTTAGTAGCGTTTCCTAAATCTTCAGAGAAATATTTTATTTCTGTTACAACTCCATCAACTTCTTTATATGAAACATTATCTATTGAATCATATCTAACCTTTAAATACTTTGTATTAGGATTAGCTGCAATTCTTACTGCAACTCTTTTTTTTATTGTTGATTCTAAAAAAGCTTGCCTTGTTTCTTTCCAAAACTTAGCGTTAAGGATGTTTTCAAGATATTTCCGTAAATCTTCACATAACTTCTTTGCATTATCATCTGAGTTATCTGCATTAATTGTTATATCTGGTGGTTTACCAAACATCCATCTTGATTGTTTCTTAAGAAGTGGTTTAGCTTTATTAATAATGCATTGTGTTGGTGTATAACCTAGATCATCATTGACCTTCCAATTCTGTCCAAACAAAACTAAATCATTATTTAACTTAGCAAGTTCTAAATCAGTACTCTTACCTTTATAAAAATTATAAAGATATAATGACTTTACTCTTTCTTTTATTTCTCCATCACTTAGCTGCAATAATTGTTTCTTTATGGTATTATTTGCACCTTCATTTTCTTTTTCAAACATTAGAATACTGTGCCTCCTCTCCTTCTATATGGATCTTTAGTTTTAATAACACCTTTACCTTGACTTGTAACCTCTTCACTATATTTTTTATCTATATCAAATCTTAGAATTGTATAAATAAAATACCGCATAGCATCCATACAGTGATCATTTTCTTTAAGTACTTCTTCTATCCCTTTGCTTGCCTTTTTGTCATCCCACACATACGATGCAAATTCCTTTAACGTTTCTTTACAAACATCATTAACATAAAACAAACCAAGACTTAATGCACTGGCTACTGTTCTTATACCATCTAATACATCATTCTTGGCTTTTAAAATATTCTTAAATCCATCTTTTCTTAATTGAGTAATAAAACTTGCTGCACTTGGATCCACTATAATTCTTATCGGAATAATATCTCCTAAAAACTTTTTTAAATCCTTAGAATACTCAGCATCTGTTTTCTGTAAGCTCTTATCTCTACCACTATAGTAATATTCTCTTGCTATATACCACTTGCCCTTAAATAGGCCCCAGAGTAGAAATACTGTTGCATTTTGCGTACCATAATCAATGCTTACATAATATTTTTCATAACTTCTATTCTCTGTTTTTACCTTATGAAAATCCTCATTAAACATATCATAAATTACGCCCTCAGCTAAGCACCACAGACCTAATATATATCGTTTATAGAATATACCTGAATACATCTTCTTATATCTTTCTTTAACCTTCTCACTTAGAGATAGATTATCATCCATAGTAAAATGTAAATGTAATATATTCTTTTCTTCTATTTGGTCTAAATAGTCAACTTTAAACCAGTGATATGGTCCATCTGGATTACAGTTAAACCACATTTTTGCACCTTCAACTGAACATCTTGCTGTAGCTTGATTTACAAAAGATTTAGGCATTAATGCAACTTCATCAAATAGAACTCCTGCTAATGTAATACCTTGAATTAAGTCTTGAGAACCTTCATCTTTACCACCAAACAAATAAAAATCATTACTTATACCATTCTTAGAAATAGATAAATAATTTTCATTTGATGACCTATGGTCTTTTACTTTATATCCTCTGCCTTTTAGCATTTTCTTAAGTGGTTTAACTACATTTCTTCTTAATGAACCTATTGTCTTACCACATAAAGCAAAATTCTCTCCATCAAATGTTGCATTGGCCCACATTACAAAACTTAAAGACATTACAACTGTTTTTCCTGCTCTTACTGAACCATCTGCAATTATTATATCTCTATCATTAACTGGTGATGCCTCTGTCCACCATGTTAGAACTTTTGTTTGTTTATTAGAAAATGGTTTAAACTTAAAAACTTTCTCCTTTTTCTTTTTACTCATCTTTCCATACCTCAGCGGCTTTACCATTTAAAGCTTCTAAGAATCCATCATCTTCAATTTCAGGTCCATCATCACCTATAATTCTATTAGTTTCTGCCTTAAGTTTCTCATTCTCAAGTTTCATCTTTTCTATAGCTAATTTATTCTTAGTATCATCATCCAATACATTGTAATGTTTCATTAAGAACTCCATAGCTCTCATTTTATCTAATAATTTAAATTTAATACCATCTTTGCCTTGTGAAACTTCACTAATTAGCGTTGTATCAACCATGGTACTTTCATTTAAATCTATGTAATTATATTCAATCTCTTTTTGTTCTCCAGTTTCGGGGTCAATAACTGGTACATCGTTCCCATTTTCATCTTTACCCCATATTTTCTTGTACTTCTTACCAAACTTTATATATTCTTTCATATCGCTAAGTGCTATATCAATATATTTTTGCAATATAACATTCTTATCAAGTAAACTTTCACTTAGTTGCCCTTGCTTAAGAAATTGAATTTGTTCTCTAACCTTATCGTTTCTTAGCAATCTGCTCCCATTAACCATAGCTGACTCATAAGTACAAGTATAAGCTTTTAAATATGCTTTTGTTGCATTGAAACACTGTACGTAAGCAACACAAAAAATTCTTTGCCTTTCAGTTAGTTCTTCATTTTGTAATACTTCTTTTACATCTTCAGGAATTGGTTTAAGTTCAACTGGCTTAGATTTTTTGTTACCATTACTTTTTGTTTTAGTTTTTTTAGTAACGTTACTTTTACTTGTTACTTTATCATTAGTAACATTACCATTTAAAACATCCTCCCACTTATCTTGATTCTTCCACTTTCTTATTTGTGTATCTGACACGCCTAGCTCACTTGCTATATCTTTTAATACTATATCTCCATTAGCATCTAAATACATTTGCTTAGCTTTATCTCTAGCTGGGCTTCGTACCCTTGGCATATCACCTCACCTCATCTTAAAGTATTTATCCTAATATGTACCAACTATTCTTAGTCCTTTTTATTCTCGCTCCTTTGTCTTGGAGTTCCATTGCTTTACTCTTTGTTACCTTTTTCATAACTTCCATTCAACTCCTCCATATGTTTTTTATATTTATATATAATAAAAGCACCTCTTCAGGTGCTTAAATTGTTAATTTGAATTCATACTTATGTAATTTAAATTCTACTATATCTATATTTTTATGTTGCCCTATTTCTTTAATAAGTTGTTTATCTTCATTCGATATCCTTACTCCCATATATATTTTATTAGGCTTAACTTTTAATCTTATCCCCTTAAATGGTCTTTCCCAATATTCTCTGTGTAACAATTTATCGCTATGCTCATTACCTGGAGATATTATTCTCCATTCTTTTTCATAACACCACTCAGTTGATTTGGTTGCTATTTGTTTAATTATTCCAATGCCGGCATCTGGTACAAAATCAGCTGCACTCACCATATCATTGCTATATATAACAGGAAATAATGAATTTGTTTCTTCTTCTATTTTCTTTACTTCATATTCAACACAAATCCCTGTATGTTCATTTGCATAATGACTCCATAATAGTAGTAAATCCTTTTCTTCACATAGAGACCCAATTGTACATTTCTTTCTTCCATCTGATACAAGTTTTTTCAAAATTTCTCTATGTTCATCTATTTCACTTTTTTTCTCAATTTTTGATTTTTCAATTATAGCTTTCTTTTCTTCAATAGATATATTTTTAAAATAATTTCTAGATCTCTCTTTCAATTCTATATCTAACTCTATTATTTTTTCATTCGTTAAATTTATAGAATACTCAAATGGATCATTAAGTGAATCAACTGGCGCACACCATATATATTCTCTTACTAATGAATCTATACTAAAATTGTTTATTGGTAAGTATTTATATAGATATTTAGGAATCTCATAATTACTTCTGTCAAAAGATTTGTTTTCAGATTGGCTAACTTTATCTTCTAGATATTTTATTTTATCTTCATTATTCACAAGTCCCCCCCCCTTTAACAATATAATTCTATATTTGAGTTAAAATTCCTTTGTTCATCACTTAATTTCTCTAATAGCACCATTCTTCCTTTTGTATGACCTAGCTTGCATACAATCTTTCAAATTATCTGTTTCCTTAAGTCTTTTAAGCTTTTTACAACCACAATGACTACAGCTTAAATACTTACCTTGATTTAATGTATTATTAACTTCTTCTGTCAATAGAATCACTTCTTTATTACATCCTATGCATTTGTAAGAACTGTAGATCTTATCCATTGTGTTCACCTTCTTTAAATAATATAAGAATACCAGTAGAAACACTAACAATATAATGTGTAGCGGGGGCTTTCACATCCTTTCATTGTTAATTTGTAGACTACTGGTATTTATTAAATTAGTAACTGATATGAATACATTTTATTTTTAGTTGATTTCACTCAAGTTACTAAACTTAACCTACAAAAAAAGAGACACTTTATTTCTAAAGCATCTCTTTTTAATTACAAGGGGGACATATATTTGAATCCAACTACCACATAATTATAGTAACATTATATTATCTTTGTTTGTTCCCTCATTGTTCCTTTTATATTACCTTATTGTTCCTTACCTGCTATTATCTAAATTGAAATAAATGCTATTTTTTCTTAATTTCTTTAACCTCACTTTTCTTAATATATCTTTCAGTTCCATTTTCAAATAACAAATAATATTCATCATACTCCAAATAGCATCTACAAATTATATTTTCTTTACTAGTACATAGAATATACATTTGTAATTTATCTATTACTTTGCAAATTTCTTTTAAACTATTTAAAATTATAAATGCTGTAATTGTAAAAAATAGCGCAAAACCCACTAACAAAATCATTTTCATATCATCATCACCTAGGTTATTCTCTAAAAAATAAGAACTATTCTTCACAACTAATTTTACTTTTTGGTCTAATAAAGCCCAAATTAAATATATACCTCCACTAGTTGTAATACTTGAAGCAATAACTCCTAAAGTAATAATTTTTTTAGTTATCCGTTTAACTTTATGACACAGTCCTTTTTCTAGTTTCAAGATAAATAAATTACTGACACTACTCCAAGCAAATATAGGTGCACATATTGAAAAGAAAAAAGCAATAACTATAGCTATTCCTACAAAATTTCCATAGTTTATTTCTCCAATTTGTATATTAGCACTCACCCAATGCCAGTCACTATTAGCAATAGATGTAATAATTAAAGTTCCTGCAACAAATAAATATATAAAAACTATTATATAAGCTATCCACTCAACTATTATTTCAAATATAGTTTGCTTTCCTGGAACATTCTTATATCTTTTTCTAATACTTTTCATAAAAAAATCATTAACTGTTTTTATAAAAAAACCGACAACTGTTCCTATTGCAGTTAATGTCAATAAAAAATTTCTAATCTGCTCTAACATAATTCCCCCATCAAGTTTCTAATCATATGCAAAAATAATGAACTCTAATTATTCTATTTTATTTAAGCTATTTTTAATTTCTATTGATTTTATAGGTATATCAACAAATTCTATAGTTTCAACTCTTTTAATATTTTTTGCAATTACCCCAGATTTTATATCTTTTATTACCTCTAAATACATTTTATAAAACCGATAATTCTTAATTGTTTCATTTACCATAATATACATTGCAAAAACTTCCGTAATACAAGTACATACACCTAAAATAATATTTCTCTGAGTAATCACAATATTAATAATTGGGGTTAAGAATATTAATATCAACGACAATAATGACAACTTATCAATATCATTACTAAGATCAATTAATTTGTATTCTAATAACTTTTTATCTTCTAAATTTCTATTAAAATAATTTAAAGCAATTATTTCTATCTTATTTTTAAAACTTTTTCCTTTAGTTTCTTTCCTTAAATCATTAAGTTGTTTTTTGTATTTTTTTCTTTCACCTTCCAATTAATTTCCCTCCTATTTATATATTTCGAGGAAAATCAAAGAAACTTTACATTATACTTCCACACCGAAATATGTATCGAGAATACTATTTATTTAATATTCACACTAATTTTCCATCACTGTCTAGACTTCACTATCCATTTTTATTACATAATAAAAGAGCCCTATTTCTAGAGTTCTTTTTTATTTTTAAGATTTTAATACTTTTGGTAATGTCTCTCCAATATAAAACGTTTTATAAGCTTTTCCAGTAGAGCCAATCATTTTTAATTCCTGTTCAAATTCTTGCCCTACTATGTTACTGTATTTTATTTTTATATAAATATACATATCTCCATCAACATCTAGCAGATTTTTATTTACATCTAAATTTACTCTTATGTATTTACTCTCCTTTGGAGGAATTATAGATTGATTGTAATTGTACTCTTTATATCCAATTTCCTCCTTAGTTCCTTTTCTTAATTCTGGGTCAAGTAAATAACTTTCCCTGTTTTCATTCGGAAATGAGCTCAATAAACTTATGGCATTGTAATAAGCTCTAATATCATATTTGCTTAACTTAGCATATTGGGAAGAAATATTTTCAATCACAAAATTTAATTTTAATATTTTATTTCCGTTTTCTTTAACATACTCCTTCACTGAATCATTATCTGTAACTTCTTCTGGTATATCTCCTGTCATATCTATGCTTGGAACTACTGGATTCAAACCACTTATACGACTTATTACAAAAACAGGCATATTGTTAAATGCCATTTTCATATTCTCAGTTTTCTTATTATCTCTTTGAATTTTATTTGTTTGATATACTGTTAACATCACAGCTACAAGAGTACCAATACACCCTATAGCACCACCAGCTAAACTGCTGCTTAACGATACGGTTTGATCCCCATTCAATACTTTGGTATAAAATAGTATTGTAGGTATTCCTCCTCCTATTATCCCTATAATTAAAATACTTATTGCTCCAATTCTAATATATTTAGGTTCTTTATTTTTATTTTCCATACTTCATTCCCCCTTATAACTGCAATTCTACAAATATTTATAAATTCCTTCAAGAAAACACCTAACAACTTGCTTGGTGTTACTTTAAATATAAAAAGACACTTACCTAAGTAAGTGCCTTTAAAACTCTTGATTTTAATACTCACAATGGTCTTCTCCATCATAATGATCATATGGTATATAAGAAGATTCTAATCGCTTATTGCAATCACTACAAACATCCCAACTACCAAAACCTTTTGAATCCTCGGCATTATATACTGATGAAGACTTCTTGCATTCACAATATTCTGATTCCATAATTATTTACACCTCCCTTTCTCATAATCAATTATAAACCACTAAAAGTTAATTATATAAAAAATGCATCTACTATTTACTACTAGATGCATTCTATTATTATACAGTATATCTAATGCTAATTTATCCTTCTATAATCCCTATTTTCTCCCTGTATTTTATTATTCATTTCTATAATCAGTCTATTTCGAAATTAATCTTACCAAAACCATTTTCAAACCATAATTGTATTGCTTTTGTATTATAAAAATAGTTTCTTATCCATCGTATTTTAAATAATTCTCCATATACCCCCAAAGATATATTATAAACACATTTTTCCATAATATCATTAATTGACCCGATATATCTATTTTCTGTTTTACCTGGCATACATTTCTTTGGACTACTAAATACTATATGTTTTCTACATGTAAATGGACGTATATTATAAATTAAACATTCATTATTTTTATCTAAAAACATACATTTTATTTCTTTTTCGTAATACTCATACCGTAAATTATCATTTATAATAGACTCCTTAAATCTTGGAACTTCTTTGATATTTTTTGCATTATATAGTTCTATTTTTTTTATAATTTCATTGTTAAAATTTTTTCTTACATATCTTCTTATTAATTCAGCCTCAATTGGAGTACATTCGGCAATTATATTACAACAAGTTCCTGAGCAACCTTTTTCACAACTAGCATATTGTGATTGCAATTCAAACTTTTCATCAAATAACTTATACAATTTCTCCAATATATCTAATCCTTGCCTAATTGTTATACCATTTTGCAAATTATAACTATTTGTTATATGACTCTTAGAAAATTTCTCTATCTCTTCTATAGATTTTTTTGTTTTATCCTTATCTAGTAATACTGGTACATCCTTGTAATTATAACCAATAAAATCATATAAAGGTTCACAACATTCCTTATATTTTTTATTACTACCACATGGACATTTTTCTTCATTAGAAAAAGCAATTTTTTTTATACTATTATGCCCCATTATCTCCATTTTCATGAAATCACCTCCAAATATCTACATAAATCTATTTTCGTAATATTTATGGTTTACTTTAACATTATTGTAAAAACTCATCTTTAACTTTCTCTATAAATACTTTTTTCTTTATCAAACCCTTGTGGGTATCTCTTCAATAGTTTGTCTACATTTATTTCTAAAACATCTGACATATCTATATTGTAAAGTGTAACTAGATTAACTAAATAAAACATTATGTCTCCAAGTTCCTCTTTTAAATGCTTCTTATCTAATTCATGTCCATGGAATAAATGTTTTTTAAGTATATCAGTTACCTCTCCAGCTTCTCCTTCTAATCCAAATATCATATTACATATTTGTAATGTTTTAAATACATCATACTGTGGTTCATACTCTTTAGGCATTGTCCTTATTGATTTTTCTTGATATTCTTTTATTTTCATTTTTATCTCCTTTAATCTGTATCTATTCCTATCTTCCATTGACTTAATACACATATATCTGAATTTAATAATTGCTCTTGAATTACTCTAATGACTTTTCTTGATTCTTTTAATTCTTCTAGCCACTCTATTAATTCTAAACATTGATTTCTCAATTCTTCAGTTTCGAAATTTTCGTCTTGTAATTTATTTTCTAGATATTCAATCTTTTCATCTAAGGGCATTGATACATCCTTAAACTCTTCTACTTTCCCAAAATAAAAATACCG
Organism: Clostridium sp. HBUAS56017; assembly: GCF_007115085.1. NCBI lineage: Bacteria > Bacillati > Bacillota > Clostridia > Eubacteriales > Clostridiaceae > Clostridium > Clostridium sp. HBUAS56017. The sequence continues at coordinate 29,716 of NZ_SULK01000001.1, forward strand.
CATATTCTTTATTTGAATAATACGGTATTTAAAATATTTTTTATTATTTTTGAATAATTCTATAGTATTACTGCCTTTCCAGTGAACTTCTCATCTGAAATTATAATAACATTCTTATCATTCACTTTTAACTTTACGAATAGAGTTTCTCCTTCTTGATTATATACTCCAACTATCGGAATATTGCCTAAATCATGTTTTAAAGTAATTCTATAATACTCACCTTTTTTTTGTGGTTCAATCCACTCATTTTCCTTGAATTCTTTTATAATTCTTTCCATTCTATAATCCCCCCATCATTTAATTTAATTAATCATCACACAAAGAAATTATATCATATTATCTACATAATATACATTATTTAACATAATTTATATATAAAATACCGTATTATTCAATTTTCAAAGATCAATTTAACTTCTATTTCTATATATTTAATTATTTTATTAATTTGAGTTTATTTCTTTTTGACTCTGCATAACAATTTGCAATTCTAAAGTTATTACATTCGAACTTCACATTTTTGCTTAGTGTATCATCATCCATACCATAGTAATAACATTCGTCACAATTAAAACACGCTGTATCTAGTACATTATTAAAAAAGCTCTCGACATAATTATTTACACACTTATTACATAAGCATTTATTGCAAATTTCCATATATCACTCCTATTTCTCTATATTTTTAAAACATACTAATTTGAAAATATTCTACTTGTGATTTTATCCAAGGCTCATACTCTTCCCAAGTACAACTTTTATATATCCTTCCATTAACCCACCTTGCAAAATGTTTTAACCTAACATCTTTTAGTTGGTTATAAATCATTACATAAGGGTCCACTTTTAACTCTCTTAGTGTTCTGAACCTATGCATATCTTCTTCAAAGCTTGTATTAAATCCAACTAACATAAAACACATATGTCTATAAGGTTTAATGTATTTGCTTAAAATCTTAATTCCTTCAATTACACTTTTCTCAAATGTCATTAGGTCCCAAGCATAATGCAAACTTCTTAAATGTTTAGCTTCACTCATTGCTTTTGCTATATCATCAGTCATAAGCCTTATGTCACAACCTTGGTTAATATCTACTATTAATTTTCTGTCTCTTATTTCATGCAACTTATCAATACAGTTTGGATCTGCTGTAATATTGTTATCATGAAGAATTAAAATGTTGCTCTTGGGATTAATTAAATCCTTTATTTCTGCTATTTGCCTGAACTTGCCCTCTTTCTTAGGTACAAAGCAAAATCCACATTCCCTAACACAACCACGACTAGTAAATCCTATTCCGGCATTAACTATCTCTGTAGCTTTTTCTAATTTACGTTGCTTAGTCATTATTCCTCGCATACGTGATACAATCATTTCTGCTGAATATAGTTCATAATCCGGTTTGCTATATTCAATTTGATCATCAAGTACCTTGTGAATATCCCAACCAGTACCACCTATTTCAATCCTATCTCCATATTGTTCTTGTAATTTTAAGCAAATGTCTTTACTTCTAGTAAAAATAGCACTAGCAAAAATCTTTTCATAGCTTTTATTAGGTTGTACGAATTCAACTTCTTCTCCTAAACTTTTGTAATAGCCGCTTATTTTCATAAGTGCTAAATTAGGAATTTTGCTATCTACATCAATTAATCCTATCATTAGTAACTCACCTTCCTGCAACTCTCTTTTAATTGACCATAGAACATATTATCTAAGTAAATAATATAATTCTTCTCTTGCTCCATATAAACCTCAAATTCTGCATCTTTCTTAAATTTAGGATTAAGGCTTGTATTATCTTTTATAAATACTACTCTAGCCTTATCCCAAAAACTCAATTGTCTTTTAATCATTTAACTTCAATTGTTTCATCTTTTTCAACAGTGTAACAAGTAGGAAATAGATTATGCTTCTTATGCCAATTATAAAATACTTCATTTAGTTCTTCTTCTAATTCCTTTCCTTGCTCTTCAGTAACATCATCTAAATAAGTTTCTGATACTTCACCAACTTCATCATATAATTGCTCTCCAGCACTTTCTATTATTGTATCAGCCCAAATTGTTGGTACTGTACAACATTCTTTTTTACCAATTCTAAAAGATTTTAATCCTTGTTTCTTAGCTGCTTCCATTCCTTTTTCTATAGCTTCTTCTCTGCTATTACAATCTATATCCGAACTCCATGTTTCATAATCATCTTCTGTTAGCTCAACTATCCATTCTTCTTCTTTTTCTATACTTTTCTTTATCTCTTCATACTCCTCTTTTAGGTTATTGAAATCTGGTATATATTCACCATTTGAAGCTGCATACTCTTTTTGAGTTCCATTCCAACAATGTTCACACATCATTGCTGTTCTATCTGCTAAAAATGGTGATGGTCTTAAAATCTGATTTTTTTCACTACAATAACCACAAGTTCCTAATTTATAAATATTCATTTATTTAACCTCCTCCTTACCTACAAACATGTTTCTATAAGCTTAATAGCTTTTTCACACTCTTTGTCTTTATTATCTAAAGACCATGCAATATTAAAATTTAAATATGCATTTTTAGAATTGTTAAGCATTGAATAACAATAACCCAAGTTGAAATAGACTTTACTGTCTTGATACCCTAAGTCCAAAGCACATTTAAGTAGCTTTAATGCATTAGGATACTCTTTTAACTTAATGCAACAAACTCCAGCGTTATAAAATGATTTAGTTACATGATCTTTTTCTTTTATAGCTTCTTTATATAAAGCTAATGCTTCTACATACTTTTTTTCTCCATAGGTAACATTTGCCTTATTGAAATAATTTGCATCACTCATCTATTAGAACATTCTCCTTTTCCATCTTTTATTTTTCATTAGCTCTACCTAGCTTTCTTTCTTTGACTTATTTTTTGATATATGTCTGCTATAATTACTCCTGTTCTTGTTAACTCAGAATCATTTTTTATTAGCTTATTTCTATTTAATATTAATAATTGCTGCCTTGACACTAATAAAAGATTATTAATATTTATATTAGCCTTATCACTATCAGCAAATACTAATGCATAGCCTTTTGGCAATGGACCATTTTCTCTTTCCCAAATTACAATATGTTTTAGCCTCCACTTATTTGGTTCCGTAATTTTTATTTCAACATATCCATCTTTTGTTATTCGTTCTGATCCAACTTCTCTATGATTTATTGGAGTATTGCCTTTTTTGAACCATGTCTTTTTACTTCCTTCATAAATAACACCTTTTATTCCCTTATTGTCTGGAACATGGCCTTTATCGAATCTCCCGGAAAATCCAGTATTTAATTTATATCGTCCTATAGCTCCTTTAATTTGGCTCACTGTCAAATTAATCTCAAATTTTTCATTAACTAATTTCTGAATTTCTTTATAATGCCTTCCTGGTGTTATTTGAGCTAAATATTCTTTTTCTTCAGCACTCCATATATGAAGCACCTTATTTCTACTATCCATAATCTAGTCCTCTAACATCTTAGGAATAGTTACATTACTTCTCCCTAGCGTTACCGCTTGGAGCTTTTTAGCATTTAAAACAGTATTTGCATTATCAATTATTGTAGCTGCAACATCTGTTACTGCTTTAGCTCTTAATATTTCATCTTTTAATTCTTCCCCAGTTAATTCTTCATCCCCTAATCGCTCTAATTGAGCAAACAGATGATTATTTAAATCTCCTAATTTATTTCTCATATTACTTTTCACCTTCCTTGAAAATGATATTTATATGAGAATAGGACTTTAGAAAGCTACTGAGTTTTATTCCTATTCTCATAGTTACATAAAACTTTTGAATTGAATCTATTCAAATTTATAATCTTACACTACTGTTCACTAAAAACACTGTATAATATTTTTATAGTTTCCCTCAAAGCATTAATATCTTTTGCTTGCTTATTATTGGTTTCTATAATTTCTCTCATATATGCTTGATTTTCTTTTAACTGAAGTTCCTTTCTTTCAAGTAAATCAGCACTCTTTTTATTCCTCTCTATGAAACTTCTAATTATTTGATTTTTTTGTTCCAACTCTTCATTTACTTCATCAATCTTACTTTCATAAGTTTTCATCTTATGTTCAAGTTCCATATTTTCAACTTTTAAATCTCTAAAAATCTTTTGTACTTCTTCCATTGGACTACTCTTAACATTAGTTTTAGATTGGCAACAACAATTACACTTCTCTTTCATAGATATCCTCCTCCATCCATTTTCCTAATTTCTCTATTATGCTATTTTTTAAGTTATAGTAAGGGTTCTTAGTAATATGAAGCTTAGCAAGCATGTCTTTAAGTTGTAAGTTTGAACCATATTTATATTTAACAAATTTAAATTCTAACTCATTTAATCTTTCTAGTTTTGTACTTATACTAATAGTAGATCTCCTAAGCTTCATCAACTTCATTTCTTTTTTAGTCATTTTATGCCTAATACTTTTTTGCTCTTTTAAAAACAATCCTGCCATTGCTATCATTTGGCTTTCAGCTTGACTTGAACCATTAGGACTTGTCTGAACTCTTTCATCATTTCCTATTGCTTTTAAATCAGTTGATAATGATGGATATTGATTAGTCTTTAAAATTTCTTCGATACGTTTATCCTGGCTTTTTAAAACTTCTATCTCTTTTTCTAAAGCGTCTATCTCCTGTAAGTTCTCATAATAAACATACAGTTTTTTCTCAATTCTTCCGTATGAGACTTTTTCCAAGCTCATCCCTCCTTGTTACTTATCTAATTATCAAATTCCTTGTCTTAAAATGTTTCCTTCTAAATCTTTTATCTCTCCAGTAAGTAAATTAATATTTGCATCAACTTTTGTACCCTTAACAAGATATTTGCATCTTACAACAGAATAATTTTCTTTTGCATTAAGCTTGTCAGCTTTGTCCACGTAATCCATAAACTTTTTAGTATCTCCATTTAGATACTGGATTATACCTCGTAGACAGTATGCTGCAGCTTCATTTGATATTGATTTATTCTTTAAAGGTTGTTGTACCATATTCATTCTCCTTCCCCAAAAGTGCCCTAAATTTTAATAAATATACTTTACATAATATTATTATTGTTAAGCTAGATTTTTCATATCTGAGTATTTAATCATTGTAGCTATACCACCTCGGATACTTCTTTCTTCCTTATTAGTATCTAAAACTTTCCTCACTTCTTTATGAAGAACAGGATCTAATTGAGGAAGTCTTTCTGTTAAATCCTTATGCACAGTTGACTTACTAACTGCCAATGCTTTTGCTGTTGCTCTTAAAGTTGATCCAGTATCTACAATATAAGCAGCTTCATCCTTTATTCTATTAACTATATAATCTTTCATTTTCTTAATCTCCTTTCTTACTTTTCTATCCTTTCAAACTCAATTACCCAAACCCAAGGATTAGCATCCCATCCATAAAGATTTAATTGGTCCTTTTTTATAGTTGTACCCCACAATCGTGCAAAGTTACCTAATGATGTTAATAATTCTCCACTATTGTTTAAGGCATTATCATCTTTAAATCCTTCTTTTATTGCTTTTGTTCTAGTCATATCCTGCAATCTTTCAACTTTAACATCTGTAACCTTTAAAAATATCCTTGCTGCTGACTTTGGCATATGGATACTTGGTTTCCACCCACCAGTAAAATTTTCATCAGTTGCTTTATATACAAACTTGTTTGCTTTTGCATCTAAGTATTCTTGTACTGGATTTGTATTCCACGTTTCTCTAACATAAAGAATATCTCCAACTTTGTAAGGTATTTTAATATACCCCTTTTCCCCTATATGCGAATTATCATCGTATACCGCAACAAGTTTATTATCTTTTTTATCTATCCATGCATTTTCGATGGTAGCTTTCCTATGTGATTTTATAATTCTTCTTGTAGTAGTCTTTCTCCCCTCCAGTATCGCCTTAACCATTTCCGTATTAAATAATATTGGCTTTTCCATTACCTTTAACCTCACCTTCTAAATAATCACACCATTTTATAAATCCAGTTATCATAGGCCTTACATTTGCTCCACCTGCCCAACCTGCAAACCCTATAAATCCATTTTCATTAAAGCTAATACATTCACGTTTTTTAAAATAATGTGCATCGACATATATAAACGCTTTTATTATCTTGCTATTTGTTCTACACTTTGTCCTTATCTTTGGATGAATTACCATAGTTTCTAAAACTTTATTTTCCTTTACAAACTTTTTAATTTCTTCACCAACAAAATCCCTAAGTTTTTCTACATCTTTTCTCTTAATATCCTTATAAGAAAGTGCTTTTTTATCAAAGTATTTTCTTGCTGCTTCACTACTTGTTTCAAATGAATCTTTTTTATTTTTCTGTATTCTTCTGAATTGAAAATCTTTTACTATAGGATCAAACAATTCAAAATCCGCTATATTTGTATAATCTGTATCATTTAATATTACCCACCACATATTATTTATATTGTGATATACTTTACCCCTTTGAAGCCTTCCTTTGTAATCTCTAAAATACTTCACTTGACCGTTGTATATTGTCTTCTTATCTCTATCTTCATTGTTATGTCTTTCTTCTACAGTAGTTCCATCTAAATCTGAAAGATTAAAATTCATATTTTCTTGTGGTTTATGCCAACTATCTACGAAATGATACTTAACTTTCTCTTCAGCTAACTTGTAATCTTCTTTGGTATCACAGGTAACATTATCAACAATACTCTCAATAAATTTTTCTATATATTCTGTTTCCTTTATCCACATTAATCTTATAAGATATGGAGCTATTTTAAATTTATTAAAATCATAATATCCACCACTCTTATTTTCATAATTAATATTTTGAAAAAATTCTATCTCCCAACCTCTAGGATACCTTTTGGCTTTAAATTCCAAGTCACCTTTTCTACCATACCAATGATCTTTATTTAAACATTTATAATATTTCTGTATTCTTGGATCTCTCCCAATATTAAATCCACGTTCTTTCATAAAATTTAAAACTCTATTTAATATTGGATAATGCGCCCACTTATCTCTATCTTCCCACCTATCATGTTTTTCATCTGTATCATTAACAAAAGTTATACTAAATAAATCTTTATTAATGCTATAAGAATAACCTTTCATTATTTTCCCTTCCCCCTTAGCTCTAAATTAATCCCAAAATGCATAATATTATTAAACCAATTATCCAACCCAACAAGATAGAATTTATAATCTTTATAAGTTCTACTTTGTTCTTTATTACATATCTTTTTATGTCCACTTTATACTTCCTCCTTATTTGATTCATTTATATAAGTCTTCCTAGAGAACTCTCCTTTTTTATATACAATTACATATTCATTCATTGTTCTACATCACTTTCAAAATTATAAATTTCATGATATAATTAAACAATTAGTATATTGAGTAAGGCCAAAGCCAAGGAGACAATTAAACAATCAGCAATACAATTAAAGGAGGGATGTACAATGATATTAAAATCCACTTTTAAATTATTCATTGCTATCGCTAATATTATTGAATTATCTTTGAATTTAGGAGTATTCTCATTCAAAATTGCTGGCTGGTCCTCCTGAATATACTTATTCTTTCTAAATCAACTCTTTTAAATTGAAAAAGATATTTGTTTTGATAACTCAAAATTAAACCACAGAACTTCAATTCTTTCTTTCCCTTGTTCTGCATTAGTACAAATTTCTTTAGTATTCCAATCTTTTAAAACATCTTCATACAACTTACTTTTGTATCCTGAAATTATTACAGATCCTGAATGATTTTTTAATAATTCCAATAGTTCTAAATGTTCTTGGTCATCTGTCATTTCAACATTGTAATATCTTTGTCTTCTGGTACTTAATAAGTAAGGTGGATCAACATAAATTAAACAATCTTCCCTGTTGTACTTTTCAATCAAATCAAAAGCATTTCTATTTTCTATTTCTGCATCTTTTAATCTACTAGCTGCTTCAAGTATTCGTTCAGGAACTTTGTTCCAATCACCAGTTACTCTTTGTTTTGTCTTAGCTCCTAAAACTGGACCTGCATGTCTCCAACTTGAAGAATAATATTGCATACCTGCTCTAGCCATGTTGCACCTTATTAAAAATTGTCTAGATTTTTCAATGTTATCTAGATTCTTATCATTTCTTTTATAACTTTCCTGATATTCTTCTCTACTATATGGAGTTAAATAAATACTATTGGCCAATTCTTCAGAATCATCTCTTATGGTCCTAAACAGATTTACTACCTCACCATCTAGATCATTTAATATTTCAGTATTGCATGGAGGTTTCAAAAAGAATACTGCTCCGGACCCAAAGAATGGCTCTAAATAAATATTATGTTTTGGCATCATTTCAATTATCTTTTCACCTATAGACCATTTACTCCCTGGCCATTTTAATACTTTCAATTTCATCACCTCACTTTACTGCATCTTTTCTATCCATTTGCTACACTCTTTTTAGTATTGCTAATTAATCATATCTTTCATTTTTACCTAATACCCAACGTAAAGCACCAATAGTTGCAGAACAATCTATAAGTTGAGTTTCTAAAACATCTTTTGGTATTTTACCCTCTTTATAAGCATTACGATAATTTTGAATAGTCCTTTGGGTTGCTTCAATTTCTTCTTGTATTTCTTTTTCTGGCTTCAATGACATCACCTTCTACTCTAGCCTTATCCCAAAAACTCACCCTTTCTTAGTATTGCGTATTAAGATATTGAAATTTCTTTATTTTCAACAATGCAATTTACAATTCTATTTGTAAGTACATTTGTTATATTGGCACATGATTTTTCATTAATTGTAGATAAGAATTTTTCGATTTCTTCCTTAGAAAACTCTGTATTAGGTATAGTTTTCAAGAAAGATTCAACAATTCTGTGCTGAATTTCATTACTTGGAAGTTTCATTTCATATTTAAGCGAAAATCTTCTTTTTAATGCTTTGTCTATCATATCTTCCCTGTTAGTAGCCCCTAATATTATTGAGCTATTGTTAAACTTATCTAAACATTGCATTAAATTTATTACTACCCTCGAAAGTTCTCCTACGCTATCTGTACCACGTTCCAATCCTATAGCATCTATTTCATCTAACATGAATACACATTTTAAACTTGATATATAATCAAATACTTTTTGTATGTTTTCACCTGTTTTCCCTAAGTAGGAACTAATCAAATTACTAAAGTTTAAATATGCAAAAGGTACTTTTAACTTATAAGCTATATATTTACCTAACATAGTTTTGCCGCACCCTGGAACCCCATATAAAAGCAGAGAGTTTAAATATCTAATGTTATATTCAATAAGCTTATCATTAACCTTATAAGTATTAATAACTTGATTAATAATATTTTCATCTTCTTGGGTTATTACATATCTTTTTTCATTAAAAGTAAGTTCCACATTTTCTACTTCTACAAATCCTTTTATATTAGGAGGTACTTCAATTAAATTTAAACTGGAAGTATTTAATTTTCTTAAAACATTGTTTTTTACCCAGTTATCACATTTTTTATTATTATTTTCAAGTAGCACCTTTACACATTTTTTAGCTTTGATCAAATCATTATCTGAAACAGATTCAAATAATTCTCTTGTTATATTATCCATTAATTTTTCTCCTTTCGATTGGTACACAATTTCTACAAACTACGAATTTAAATAAGTTGCTCTATCATAAGCTAAACTTGATCTTAAAACTTCTATCTGCATCCTATGATTCTTCAATGTTTCCTTACATACATCTACATTGATTTTAGCTATATCTCTTGCATATCTTAGTTCAGCAACCTTCTCGTCACCTTTAGCATAATTAAGAACTAACTGAGCAGGTTCATTTCTGCCCTTTGTTCTATACTCAAGTTGTTTCTTAGCAAGTGCTTTTCTGTACTCTCTTTCAGCACTTGCTAATTTAATACATCTATCATTAAGTCCATTAGTCAATTTATCTAATGTTCCCATTGCTTCACTAAGCCTATTTAGTTTTTCTTCTGGAAGTATATTACACATTTATCCATCCCCTTTATATTCAGTATTTACCAATCCTAATGAACTTCTCCAATATCCACAGGTCTAACAATTAAAAAACCTATTAAATTGATTGCCACTAGATATACTGTTTCAATGCATCCACATACTTTTACATAAGCTTGTTTAGCTTTAACTAAGACTTCATCTCCTAGCTTCATAAAGCACCTTCTTTTACTTCCTCTATTTCAAATTCAACTCTCTCAATTTCCTCGGTAAACTTCTTTTTTACTATTAGCTCTACAACTTGGCTATCATCTCCATATGCTATCTTGTTAAGGCTATCTAGTAGTATCTTTGCTATATTATCTGCATCAGGTTTCTTTTGCGGATACTCTAGCCCTTCTCTAATAGCCTTAATTCTTTTCTTCGCATATGATTTAGGTATTTTATAATAAGCTGTTATTGCTGCTCTTACAGGCCCTTCAAAATACTTACCCGCCTGCTGCTGATAGCAAAGCTTTACCCAATTCTCATAATTCACGCTATCTTCTGGTGTCATAGCATGGCCATTATATACTCTAGGTCTTGCCTTCCCTTTTATCTTTCCTTCAACTTTTATCACTTTCTCTCCTCCTACATGAAACTGATAGTTAATTGAGAAATAGGAAGTGTGTTTGTAGTGTTTTTCACTCCTATTCCCCCTACTATTTAATTTTTCATCTTATTTGCCTCTCACTCAATTAATAACTTCTTATTCTTAGCTAACTCTTTATATGCAGTAGTCTCTTCACCCCTTAGGAAACTAGTTCTTTACAAATTATTTTTTTCAGATTATTTTGAGCTCGTTTTATTCTGCTATTAACTAATGATCTTGATTCTCCTAATATCTTTCCTATATCCCCCCTCTTTAAGTCCTCATAATATAGAGCTACTAGTATTTGCCTATCTTCATAATCAATTTTGCTTAATAAATCTTCAACATATACTCCATCAATTACTTCATTGATTCCATCTTCAATAGATAACATATTGTTTCCCACAAATTCATTTTCCCTATTGGTGAAACCATCAACAAACAAAAGCATAACTCCTTTTCCTGATTGAATCATTTCCCTATTTCCTATCATTCCATATCCAATAAGATCCTCACATTCAAAAAATGTATTTTTCTTATATCTATTGGCTATCTTATTAACTAACCCGATATGTTCTGTTACATCAATCATCTTTATTCCCCCTAAGCTATAGTTGCTTTTAACTTGAATAAAGATTTTATTTCCTGGTACCATTCATCTAATTCTTTTTCATCTCTGAAAGCAATTATTAAACTTTCTCCATCAAAGAGAGATACATTTTCTTCAGTTACCTTGTAATCACCATTTTCACCTTCAACACTTAAATTAGTTACTTTTAATTTTTTTGGCTTTTCAAAACACCCTATTGTCTTTTTCTCAAGAATCCCTATTTTTGATTCATTAACACTTTTCTCTTCAATAATCAGATTACTTTTTTGCTTTTTCCATGAAGTCAAATATGATGCAGCTGTATTCTGACTAATCCCAAATTCATTCTTTAGTTTATTGATTACATCTTTTCTCTCTTTTTCCGGACTAAAATTTCTATCTAACCAACTAAAAACTAATTGAACCTTTCCTACCCTCATTTCTGATCCTCCTTCAAAGATTTCCTTAATATTATTTATTGCTTTTCTCTCTATCCTGCTTACTTGTACCTGGCTTATTCCTAATATTCTTGCTACCTCAATTTGAGTTTCGCTTGCAAAATATCTTAAATACATAACCTTTTTTGATTTATCATCCAAACTCTCTATTGACTCTTTTAGAATAAGCTTGTTTACTATATCTTCTTCTCTTTCTTCACTACCTTCTTCTCCAATCTTATCTATTAGTAAAATTGGTTGACCATCTTTGTGATAGACTGTGTCATATAAATACTGAATACTTTGTGAAGCCTTAATTGCTTTTTCAACATCTGCTTTATTCTCATCCAAAACCTCTGCTATTTCTTCACTAGTAGGTTCTCTATTCAAATTTCTATTTAACTCTGTTCTTATAAATCTAACTTTATTTCCTAACGTTTTTGTATTTCTATTTATTTTAACTAATCCATCATCCCTAAGAAATTTTCGTATCTCTCCTTTAATCATAGGAAAAGCATAAGTAGAAAACTGCACATTATAGGATGTATCAAAATTCTTAATAGCTTTAATTAGTCCAATGCATCCAATTTGTACTATATCCTCGTATTCAACACCTTGAGGACATATTATTTTTTGAGCTATACTATGAACTAGTCTAAGGTGATCCTCTGCCTTTATTCCCATGGATTCACCTGCATTCTTGAAGCTTAGCTAGTTCTTCTAATCTACTTCCTAAATTTATAGCGAATTCTTTTACTTCTGCTTCTCTTGCACTATGTTTTTCATTCTCTAACAAATAATCAATAGCTAAATTAATTCCCTTATATACACATCTATCTGCTGCTAAATCTCCTGCCGCTCTTTTAGCTCCTGGTACATTCCCAGCTTCATTTTCTTTAACTATGATTTCTTTTTTATCCCTTATCATAATTCTTAAAGCATGTTTTATAATACACGCTGCTTTGTAATCAATTTCTAAATTAACATTTTTCATTTAATGTTCCCCCAATTCTATTAATTTGTAACTCAGGAGGACTAGTTTATTACTATTTAGTCCTCCATGCTTTATTTTCTGTACTTCCTTAACCTGTAATTAAATTCTCTTCCTTGAAAAGTTGTTATAAACTCTCCACAACTTTCAAGTATTCTTCCAGCAAGTGCTTCATCTAAATCTATTAACATTTCTGGTGTACACTCTGTACTAAAAAGTGTTGGTAATTTATTTGCATATCGAAAATTTAGTATTGGATATATATGCTTCATATCAGCCTCTGTTAAATCTCCAACAAGCTTGCTATGCTTTATCTTATCTTTATACAAATCATCAATTACAAGCACCTTAGCCCGTTTGTATCTGTTGCTCAGCGTTGAATAATATTCCTCATTCATGGAATTAACTTTTAGTTCTCTTATAGCCTCTAAGTACGGCATATATACTACTGGAACTTTTCTTTTTATTAAAGCTGAACCTATAGATATAACAACATGCGATTTTCCTGCTCCACTCTGGCCAAATGCTCCAAATGAATTTTCCATGCTACCCGTTATCTGTTCAAAGTTGTCAATGTAATAAATAGCTTTTTGCCGGAATACTTTCGTTACAGGATCATATGGTTTGTACTCACTTATGCTTTTTACTTCATCAGCTTTTACACCATAGTTCTCCCAAAGCCTTTTTATATAATTCATTTCCATGCAGCCACATTTTCTATATCCGTTAGTACCTAATACCCATCCTGTACCTTTACAACTAGGGCAAACATTAATATTCTCCCGTATCTTCGACTTCATCCCACTTTCTGTCGCTATTCCCTTTGCTGAAGTCATAGATCTCGCTTTTGCATTCATTATTCTGTTCAGAATTGCTTCTACGCCCTCCATCTGTCTGCTCCTTTCCTTTAGTCTGCCAATTTTGTAGTATCCCAAGGACATAAGAATAATTATTTATTTTTCCTCTCTTCATAGCTATATCTGCTGCTTCCATTAGCCAATCAGCACTAAAAACACTTATATCTGCTGATATAAACTCCATTAACTTAGCGGTCATAAGAAATCCACACTTTTCAAAGTGTTTAAAAACTGCCATATTATTCAAATCAACAACTGCCGACTCGGATACGTTACATGGTTTATGGTTTGTGGTTTTAGGTTTTAGGATTATGGTTTTAGGATTATGGTTTATGGTTTTAGGATTATGGTTTTGTCCCCTTATCGTAGACGAATCGTTACACGTATCGTCAGAATTGGCATTATTAGTGCTGTTGTACATATCGTTACACGTATCGCTAGTGGTAACGTTGCACGTATCGTCCACGTTACTGTTTTGTGTATCGTTATACGTATCGTCCCCCGTACCGTTATACATATCGTTATGCGTATCGCTATTTAAATCCATATTTTTTTCTGAGCTATTAACAAAATTATTATCTCTGGCAGCACTATTTTTGAATTTGTACATATATTCTTCTATAAATTTCTTTATTGCAGGATTCTTTACGTGTACAACCATTTGGCTAATTAAATTTTTGTCTATAACAGTTGATAAATCTTTTCTTATACAATCAAGCATTGGTTTTCCACCTCTATTTAAGTTGTACTTGCCATAATTCTTAATGCATATTTCTTTAGTTTGCTCATTATAAATTATCAACTCATGACACTTAATAAACCTATCCATTAAGCTATTAACTGATTCTATTGAATACCCTAAATCAAAAGCCATTTGTTTTTTTACTATCTTGTAAATCCCAATCATATTTGTACAAGGATTAGTAAGAAGATATAAATAAAAGTATTTATCTTCAGGTGTCATTTCTTCCATTACCTTTGAATCATTCCAAAACTCTGTATATACTAATCTAAATGCCATATAACACTTTCCCTCCTCTGAGGGGATTTACTCCCCTGTATTATCTTCATAAGGTGTTCCTTTGAACATATCTTCTTGTTTCTTTGGTTCTTCCTCATTCTTTTCTACTTTGTAATCAGTATCCACTGCATTATTAGGATTATCAGGATAATTCAAATCTTCATGATTTAAATCATCTAAATTGCTTATTTGTTTTTCTACTATTGCTTGATCTATTTCTATTGCCTTTTGCATTTCTACTGATAAGATTCCCCATTTAGTCAAACCATTTTTTAAAACTGTTTTTTTAGCCATAGCATTAAAATCGCTTTTCCAGGGTCCACTATTATATGTTTTTGAAAATCTTCTCGCATGAGCTTCAACACTTTCTTTTGTCCAATATACTGTTTTTTCAAATCCATTAAGCAATCTCATATAAAATGCATATCCAATTATTTTCTTTTCACCATTATCATTTGTAAGTTCTAGTTCTATTTCTTCTGTCAAGGGATTAAATAATTTTAGTTGCCCATCATAAACCTCAATAACATTAAGATTTTTATATTGTCCTGTCCTAAGTGCTAGTTGAACATACCCCTTATACCCAACTTGGAATTGTGCTTGTTTCCCATAAGGAATAATCCATGCAAAGCCAAACTCCTTATTAATTGGTAAATCTAATGTTGCTGCTAATAAAGCTGAATTTACAACACTATAACCATCAACATTTTGAAATTTATTATCAGAATTATAAAGACTTATTATACTAGCCATAAATCCTGAAGCTTTTTTCCCTAAAATTTCAATAAACTTCTTTTTCATGTTTTCATTTGCTAAAATATTTTTAGGATGTACCATGGTTTGAAGATTTTGTGTGTTTTGATTATTTTTATTAGTAACTAATCCTCCATTTACATTTGCCATTGTTTATTCCTCCCTATTTACATTTAGTAATTCTCATATTTACATACTCTGTACTGCCTTTTAATACTGATTCATAAGTCAATGGGTACTTCTCCTTTAATAACTTATTATCTAGGGTATCTCGCTTAATTTGGAATCTAGAAACCTTGTATAATCCATCAGTACCTTTTTGGGCATTTCCTAAATCAAGAAAAATCTCTTGCTTAAGTTTTTCTTTTTGCTGCTCTAATTCTTTAATCTCATCTGATACTTTTTGATAGTTACTTAACTTTTCATCTAATATGTTAACTACACCAATATCATTTAAGGCTTGTTGTTCCTTTATTTGGTCAGTTTCCACCGCCAATCCTGTAGGGGATGGGGCTACTTTTTGAATAATATGTTGAGTCCAAAACTCCTGGCCAATATTCCTTAAAGCTTTAATATCATCTTCATCTCGAGGTATTACTTTCCACTTAACCTCTTTACCCAAAAGATAAATTATTAGAAAGTGTTTTAATCCTGTAACACCCATATACCATTGAATCTGGCAATAATATGTGTCAGGGATATCTTCTCCTGTCCACATCCTTTTTAAGAACTCTGAACCAGTTTTTATTTCTAAACCAAATAATTCTCCTGGCTCAATACTCCAAAATTCTCCTGTATCTCTATTTTCTCTATACTTCCATTGGTTCTCTAAAAGCCCTAATCCATCTATATTGGCTGAGAAGTATGGTATTTCTCTATCTATCATCATGTATGGATACTCATAAGTCTTTAATGCAATTCCTGTATCTTCTTCAAAATCATCTTGAATCCATTCCCTAATATATGGTTCCATCCTAGTACCAAATTTTGTATGAATGTTCCCTTTGAATTTATCAACCAACCCCAATTTGTCATTAAATACTGTTAATGGTGAAGCATATTTACTATATCCTGCAATTGCTCCTATCTCTGAACCACCTATTGAATTAACTCTTTGCTCTAGCCAATGTTTTCTGTCCTCACTATCTTCTCTACTATCAAATACCACTTTTGCTGTAGGAAAAATATCTTTGTTTTCAATAACTTTTACCTTTCCTTCACCAGTAACTCCAAGAGCTTTTCCGTTGTCACAACGAATAAACTTCATAGTATCCATCTAGATCACTTCTCCAATCTTTTCAATTTCCACTTCTCCAGTTTCAGTAGCAACAACTTGAGTTACAAAATATTGATACTCATCATTTTTCATTTCTTCAAGTAACTTTTCTCTTGATACCATGTCTAAAGATTCAAACTTATCAAGACAAATTACCTTTAATTCGCCACATTGAGCCTTGGCAACTTTCATCGCAAGTTCAAGTTTTTCTCCATCACTTAATCCATCTATAAGTGTTCCATCAATTCTTACCCTTCCATCAACATCTACACTTATTCCTTCAACTGGCATATTAGCAGTTCTTAAAAGTTCTCCTGGAAGTGTTCTTGCTTTTTCAATTCTTGCAGTAAGTTCATTAGCATAACGCTCCTTTGGTGCTAACTGGTTATCTCTAATTTCGCTAATCTTATCCCACTCTCTTAAATATGAAACCATTTCTTGTACTTTATTTGCTTCTTCTTGCAATGATTCTATTTGTATTTCCTTATGTTCCTCTAAATACGTGGAAGCTTTTCCAATCCTTATTTCTTCTTTTTCAATCTCTGATTTAACTTTTTCATCAATTTGATTTTTTTCTGTTTTTTCTTTAGAATCTATTCCTAACAACTCTTGTTCTTTAGCTGCTATCTTATTATTTTGTATTGATATTAAATCTTTTTGTTCAGCTACGCTATCTACTAACTGCTTTTTCGCACTTTCTATATTCTCATTCAAGGAATTATCTATTGCATCTAATGCGAATTTGTAAGTTTCTTCTAAATTTTTCTTTCTTATTGCAAATTCTTCTTCTAGTACTTTTAAATCTTTACTATACGTATCTTTAGTTGCATTAGTCTCAGAATTACTTTTATTAGTCAACTCTTGAATCCTTATGTCTAATTCACGATCTGCACTATTGATATAATCATTTGTTTTTTCAATCTTAGATTTTGAGAGTGTCAAAATATCTTTAATATCTTCGCTCTCACTCTTATATCTAAGAGTAATTCTTGATTTCTCAGATTCTCCATTAGCCTTTAAACTTTCAACTTTAGAATCAAAATTTTCTTTTAGAGCTCTAGCCTCAGCTATCCATCTATTGATGTCTTGAGCTTCTTTAACTTTGTTATAGTATTCCTGAACATTTTTATCTTTCCATTCTTCACCGTTATACTCTGCAGGTAAATCATCAACTATTACTTTTATCTGAGCCTTTAGTTCCTTCACTTTCCTATTGACTTCTTCACGTTCATTGTAGTATTGTGTTTCTATACTCTTTAGAATGAGTAAAATATGTTGGTCATAGTCGATATTGCCAGGGAGGTCGCCAAACCAATTAGTAATATCGTCTTTATTCCATCCTATTTCTAACATACTTAACAAGCTCTTAGTTTGTTCTCTAACACTTAAATTAATCCAATCTAACGGTCTAAATATATTCCCATTTACTAAGTCCTTTAAGAACTTTTCTGAAGATTTAATTCCGCCTTCATCTTGCCTTAGTTTTAAATAATCTGCCTTTTCTTTTCTAACCCTTCTATCAATACTAAGTCCATCATTTGTCTCAATATATATAGTTGCTTCATCTGAACCATGCTTTATTACTTCTGTTCTCCTATCTTTGTTGAGAAAAGTCTTTTCTATTGATTCAATTACAGTCGTTTTCCCTGCTCCTTTTGGTCCTTTAAAAATATTAATTTTGCTAGGTTCTACTTCTAGTTCATCAACTCCAATAAAATTGTTAACTCTTAAAAATGAAATTTGTGACAAATTAAATCCCTCCTAAAATTTTATTTACAATGGTTATAAAACTAATTAATGAGAATATAGTTAATCCACCATTAATAAGTACCCCTTTTGGATTGTTTGATATTCTAAACTCTCTACCAGCTACTACCGAGAGTATTGCAAAGAAAATAGCTATTAATATCATCATCTTTAATTCCCCCTATTTACTTTTTTTACATTATGTCTACCTAAAATAGTTTAGGCAATTAAGCCTCTTTTTCTTTTGAGTATTCATTAACTAAAACCTCACACTTTTTGACTCCAAGATCATTTATTAAAATTTGTGCAAGCCTTTTATGAAACGCTTTTACTGCTTCTGAGCTAGGATTATTCATTACTTTTGCTGTAAAAACTTTCATGTAATCCTCCTAAAATCGTTATTACATTTTATTCTTTTGTGTTATCATCGGTTACAACACTTTTCCCACTCCTTTCATAGTGTTTTTTTTGCACTAATGGACAAACTAAATTTAAATAGTATTTGTTGACTTTAAATCAACTTTGTCGTTAAAAAAAATTTCATCTACTCTTTGTGGAGTTAGATTTAGAACTTCTTTAACTATAGAAATATCTTTTCTACTAAAATCATTAACTCCATTTAACTTTTTACTTAAAGCACTCTTAGTTATTTCTAACTTCTCTGCTAATTGTGTTCGGTTGACTTTGTTTCTTAGCATTTCAACTTTAAGTTCTGTATTATTCATTGAATCACCCTCTTTCTTCTAAGTTGACTTTAAATCAACCTTATATTTTTATAATAGTTGAGTTCAAGTCAACTGTCAAGTACTTTTATAATTTTTGTTTCTAATTTATCAACTTTAATTTATTTGTAGTCAACTTTATTTATAATATAAGTAATGGAGGTGAGTTTATGGCAACTTTCGCAGATAGGCTAAAGCTACTCAGGAATGAAAAAAGAATCACACAAGAAAAATTAGCTGAACAATTCTTTATAACGAAAAGTGCAATATCTAAATACGAAAATGGAATTAATGCCCCAGAAAATAGAATGCTCCAAGATATGGCTGACTTTTTTAAAGTATCAGTTGATTATTTATTAGGCAGATCTGATATACGTAAAGAAGAGATAAACAATTATGAAAGTTCATATAGTGCAAGAGATAAAGCACAAGAGATTTTAGAAGTAATAAAAAACGCTGGAATTGATCTTAACAATATTGATTATGAAAAATTAGAGCAACTTTTAAAATTAGCAAATATTGAAAAAACGAAGTAGTCCTAGCCTCAGCTAGTACATACTTCGTCTTTTTTGCAATGTTTTTCAATAAATTCTATATTTACATTCTTACCTTTGTCAGGGAACCTTTCTAATATAATAGTTATTTGAGTTAAACACATTTCTTCTAAGCTTACAGTATTGTTATTAGACATATACATCCACCCCTTAATCCTTATAATATGATTTTACAACTTTTCCCCTCTTCATATAAAAACATTCGTTCGTATTTTTTGATTTATAAAACAAAAAAACAAGGTTCTTACATCGAGACATAATAATACTAAAAGCACCAGTTCTAAAAACTTACGGTTCATTGTCAACTGTCAATGAAATAAATTAATCTTTTATTGACTATTGTCAATGCAGTGCGTTTTTTTTATTATGTAACCATGTAAAAATCTTGTTCTTATAAATGTTATAAAGTTTTTACTTATATGTGACTATCATATAAATTACTCTATTTATATGATTCGTATGCTGAATTATTCAGCATAATATGTACTTTAATTTCTATTTTTGTTTATTTTACCACATATTGCACTATAATGCAACATTTTTACTAAAATAGAATTTACATGATTTACTTTATTCTATTATAAACCCACATATACATCGCTGATAGCGATACTTTCGACAACTAAACAACTTTTTAACTACTTAAAATTACATTATAATATTATTTATATGATATTTATGTAAAATACTCCACCATTCTACTATTTAAACTTAAAATCGCTATAGTTTATATTATAGATGGTAGCTTCTTAAAAAGGAGTAATAACGAATGATAAATAAAAACCCCAAGATTAGATTAAAATATTACAGAGAACAAAAAGGTATTTCTCAAAAAGAACTCGCTGAAAAAGTTGAAACAAGTCAAAGCTATATATCTGAGATAGAGAAAAATTTAAAGAGTCCCACAATTCGAATGTTATATCACATCTCTGAAGTTTTAGAAATTTGCCCTCATCTATTATTACCTTGTATAATAGATTGTAAAGGAAGAAATAATTGTAATCTTTGTGAGGGGAATGAAATAGATGATAAAAGTAGCTATCTATAGTAGAAAGAGTATTTTTACAGGTAAAGGTGAATCAATCGAAAATCAGGTGGAAATGTGTAAAGATTATTATTATAGAATGTATGGAACAAATGTAGAGTTTGTTATATATGAGGATGAAGGATTTTCTGGTGGTAATTTAAAAAGGCCTAGATTTCAAGAATTATTAAAAGATGTAAAGTTAAAAAAATTCAAAGCTCTAATTTGTTATAGGTTAGATAGAATTTCTCGTAATGTTGCTGACTTTTCAAATACTCTTGAATTATTGCAATCCCACGGAGTTGATTTCATATCTATAAAAGAGAACTTTGATACAAGCACTCCAATGGGAAGAGCTATGATTTATATCAGTTCTGTTTTTGCTCAATTAGAGCGTGAGACTATCGCTGAAAGAGTAAGAGATAATATGCTGCAATTATCTAAAACCGGAAGATGGCTTGGTGGTACTCCCCCTATTGGGTTTGACTCTACAAGGGAAACATACATAGATGAAAACTTTAAAGAACGTAGCTTAAGCAAATTAGCCCAAAATAATGATGAATTAAAAATAGTAAAGGAAATTTATAAGAGCTATAAGGAAACGGAGAGTCTAAATCAAACAAGTAAACATTTTATTATTAATAATATAAAAGGTAAACTTGGCGGTGATCTTGATAAAAGCGGTATAGCAAATATCCTTCAGAATCCCGTGTATGTTAAAGCTAATGATAAAGTTATTAACTATTTGCGTTCTGAAGGTTATGAGGTGTTTGGAGAACCAAATGGGAATGGCCTGTTGAGATATTCTCAAGATACAAAAGATAAAATAGCAGCGGTAAGTAAGCATAGGGGAATTATTGATGCTGATGAATGGTTAGAAGTCCAAAGGATACTTAAGAGTAACACATTTAAGGCTCCTAACTCAAAATCAAATACAGCTTTACTAACTGGGCTATTAAAGTGTGGCAAATGTGGTTCATCTATGAATATTAAGTATGGTTCCATCTATAAAAATAATGATAGAGCCTTTTATTACAAATGTGCAAATAAAACTAAATCAGGAGGAATAAGATGTAATGCATCTAATATTAATGGTGATATAGCAGAAAGACTGGTAATTGAAACAATTTCAGCTTACAATGAAGATGCTTTAATTAAGGAATTAGAAAACTTAATTGAACAATCTAAAAAAGTGGAAGTTGATAAGCCAAAGGATCTTGAAAAAGAAATCTCTTCTCTGGAAGATAAAATAAAAAGATTAATTTCAAAGCTATCCCTTACTGATGATATAGAAATTTCAAAATTAATTATGGATCAGATTACTGAGAACAAAAAACTAATAGCAAAATTGAAAGAAGATCTTAGTTCTGAGATTGATAAAGAAATTGAAATTGGACTTTCAAGAAAAGAAATAGATGATGTATTAAATAATCTAAAAAATTTCAAATACATTTTTCATAAAGCAACTACTGATGAAAAAAGAAAACTGTTAACTGATTTACTTGAAAAGATTGTCTGGAATGAAGAATCTAAAGACATAGAATTGTATTTTAATATTCCTAAAAAAAAATAGATACCCTTTTGGGTATCTTGCCCAATTCATGGCATTTTAGTACAAGTAGCACAAATTCCTTCTCCACAGCACATTTTAAAATTATTACAACATGAAAGTTTTATATCATTTCTATTTAATTCATTTAAATACTCAATCACACCATGAGTTAAAATATCTGCACCTGCTAAATGTATAAACTCTATGTTCTTATCCTTAATTGAATGATCTATTATAAATCTGCCTTCATCTGACAACTTTCCATTATGAAGTAGATTAGTTTCTTTAGGAAATATTCCATACTTCTCAATATATTCTTTCGCAAAGTTCTCCTTAAATGGGTTGCAATCTACATAAACATCTACCTCATTTTTATTAGTTATAAGCTTTCTAATAACTGGCATCATTGGCGCCATCCCTATTCCTCTAGCAAAAACTAAACAATTTTTCCCCTTTTGATTAGCTATATTCTCTAGTCCGAATACACCATTCCAGTATGGACCTCTTATAACTATTTCATCATATAAATTTATTCCCCGTAATTTCTTTGTTTTAATTCCTCTAATTTCAATAACAACTGTAATTATATTATTTTCTATATCTGACTCCATAATAGAAATTGGAATATCAAAGAAATAATTTTCATCTGTTCTTATAAATATATAACTTCCTGGCTTCACCAAATCTAGAGCTAGCTTATGAGGAGCAATAAATTTAATCATAGAAGCTCCACTATCGAAAGTATTAACCTCTATAACCTTACAAGTTATAGCCTTTCTTCCCTCTTTAGCTTTCATCCCATTATTGAAATATTCTTGATATACACAAACTCCTTTCCAGTTTAAACAATCACAAAAACATTCTCCATGAAGTTGAGAACATAGTATGCATTCACCTGATTCAGCTAATTTACATGGACAATATTCTGTTCCACAGTCAATACAATCCACTTTTTCTTTAATCATTAAGTACTCCTTAATAGAAATTACTCCTTATAATAAAGTATTTTTTAAAATCTAATTTGTTACATCATTATACTTTTATTTCATTCCTATTCTTCCTTAAAAGTTATATAATAAATATAGATGACTAATAAAAGGAGAGATAAAAATGGATTTTAATAGAAATGATCTCTGTTGGTGTGGTAGTAATAAAAAATATAAAAAGTGTCATTTAGAATTTGATCAAAAAATACAATCATATGCAAATAAAGGTTGTATAACTCCACCAAGAGAACTAATAAAAAACGCAGAGCAAATTGAAGGAATAAGAGCAAGTGCTAAAATAAATACTGAGGTTTTAGATTTAGTTGCTAAAAATATTAGGATAGGCATGTCTACAGAAGATATAGATGTTTTAGTTCATGATTATACAGTTTCTAAAGGTGCAATTCCTGCTCCACTTAATTTTGAGGGATTTCCTAAAAGCTGTTGTACTTCTATAAATGATGAGATATGTCATGGTATTCCTGATAAGAATGTAATT
This sequence comes from Clostridium sp. HBUAS56017, assembly GCF_007115085.1. Taxonomy (NCBI): domain Bacteria; kingdom Bacillati; phylum Bacillota; class Clostridia; order Eubacteriales; family Clostridiaceae; genus Clostridium; species Clostridium sp. HBUAS56017. The sequence goes on from NZ_SULK01000001.1 coordinate 53,354, forward strand.
TTAAAAGAAGGAGATATTATAAACGTAGATGTATCTACCATCTATAACGGATACTATTCTGATGCTTCACGAATGTTTATTATTGGAGAAGCCCATGAAGATTTAAAAAAATTGGTTAGAGTGTCTAAGGAATGCTTAGATTTAGCCCTTGAAGCTGCTAAACCTTGGGGTTTTCTTGGTGACATAGGCGAAGCTTGCCAAAAGCATGCTGAAGCAAATGGTTACTCTGTTGTCCGTGAATTTGGCGGCCATGGTGTTGGAATTGAATTCCATGAAGATCCTTTCGTAGCTCACGTAGGGAAAAAGGGTACCGATATGTTATTAGTTCCTGGTATGATTTTTACTATAGAACCTATGATTAATATGGGTAAACCTAATTTATTTGTAGATGCCGATAATGATTGGACAGCCTTAACAGAAGACGGATATCCTTCTTCTCAATGGGAATATACAATTCTTATAACTGAGACTGGAAATGAAATACTTACTCATTAGTATTTTTATATAAATTTAATAAATCATTTAGTTAAGCAAAAAATTCCTACTTACCTTTTGATATTATTGAAAGGTAAGTAGGAATTAAATTTCTTACTAATTAATATCCAGTAACTTCTTCATTATTAATTATTTTTACAATAGAACTAGTTCCAAGTCTGCTAGCTCCAATATTAATAAACAATTCAGCTGTTTCTAAATCTCTAACTCCTCCAGCTGCTTTTATCTTTACATTTGGACCTACATGTTTTGCAAATAATTCTAAATCTTCTTTAGTAGCTCCTCCTGTTCCAAATCCAGTAGAAGTCTTAATAAAATCAGCACCAGCCTTTGTTACAACTTCACACATTTTTACTTTTTCTTCTTCTGTTAAAAAACATGTTTCAATTATAACTTTAAGAATTTTTGAACCACAAGCTTCTTTTAATGCTTTAATTTCATCTTCTATAAGATCAAATTTTTTATCTTTAACCCATCCAAGGTTTATAACCATATCTATTTCATCTGCTCCATTTGCTAAAGCATCTTTTGTTTCAAACACCTTAGTTGCTTTTGTCATATACCCATTTGGGAAACCTATAACCGTACAAAGAGCCAACTTATCGCCAACATATTCTTTAGCTTCTTTAATATATGAAGGTGGTATGCAAACTGATGCTGTTTGATATTTTATACCATCATCACATATTCCTTTTATTTCTTCCCATGTACTAGTCTGACTTAATAATGTATGATCTACTGTACTTAATATTTTTTTCTTATCCATTTAACTTCCCCCTGTAACTTTTACTCTCTTCAGATTATCAAAATACTGTAAAAAAAGCAAACCATTTATTACAAAAGCTTACGTCCTAACTTCAAACTGTGCCTCTTCTTTTTCAAATCCATATTCCTCATCTTGATTTTTTACAAGTTCTTTCATAACCATACTTTCATAAGCATTGATTCCTTGTACATATTTATATATCTTTTCTGTTTGATTCCACCTATCTGGACAATTTAAAACTACAATTATTATATCTTTTCCATTATCATTAATGGATGAAACTAAACACTTTCCTGCTTGCCCTGTATAACCTGTTTTTACACCATTTGCTCCTGGTATTTTCCATAATATTTTATTTATATTATTATAACTTCTTGTAAAGTTATACTTTGATTTATCTATTTCTTTAGTTCCTACTATTTCTCTAAAGGTATCATATCCCATACCTTTTGCTGTTAAAATTGCAAGATCATAAGCTGATGAATAATGATCTTGTGAATCTAACCCATGAGGAGATTCGAAATGAGAATCTAATAATCCTAAACTAACAGCATAATGATTCATTATATCTGCAAACCCTTCAATTGATCCACCTATTCCTTCAGCTATAGTTATAGCTGCATCATTACCTGATTTATACATTAATCCATATAAAAGCTCCCTAATAGTTATTTGTTCCCCTTCTTTATATCCTACCTTAGAACCTCTTACACATGCAGCCTTTTTACTCACTGTAAAACTATTATCTAAATCACCTCTTTGAATTGCAATTAATGCTGTCAATATTTTTGTTGTACTAGCCATAGGAACTAACTCATAGCCTTTTTGCTCAAATAGTATCTGGCCTGTTTCTCTATCTATTGCTATTGCATTGTGAGCACTAACTCTAAAGTTACTCTTACTGTATGCTTCAGCAGTACATAGATTTATATTTAATATATAAATAGTAGTCACCATAAAGACAAATATTTTCCGCTTTATTTTTTTCATATAAACCACCTTCTAAATTGTACTATATGTGTAGTTTTTCTTTTTTTCGTTAAATAATACACCTCGTAAATAAAAATTATAGTTTATTTTGTGCATAACTGGTAATACTAAGAATGTTATATTTACGGAGGAATATCATGAAATTATTTCTATTTATAATTTTTCTTATTCTTTTTGTTCCTATCCCTATTAAAATTCACATACTTTTTTCTAAGGAAAATTACTATATAAAAATATATAACTTTTCATTAATAAAGAAAGAAAAAAAAGCAAAAAAGAGTTCTAATAAGGTAAAACCAGAACAAAAAGATAATAATGCTGAAAACAAAACTAAAAATGCAAAAAATACTTTTCTAAATGGGCTTTCTATAGATAAAGTATTAACAATAATTAAGGAATTTAAAAAATCAACATTTAAACCTAGCTTAAAAATTCATGGCTACTTTAATTACTCTATTGGAGATGCAGCTAAAACAGCTATTTTATATGGAATTTTATCAACGTATTCACCTTTACTCTCTTGGTTTTTTAGTATAATTTTTAAAATTAAAAAATTTGGATTCAATATAAATCCAATCTTTAAAGACGAAATTATTGCAGAAATTAAATTAACTAGTATAATAACCCTTTCTATAGCACAAATTATTTATATGGGAATTTTATTCATTAAGGTAATTTTATTCATTAAAGAAGATGAACTTAAAGGAGGTAAAATATGAATAATGAACATCCAATTGATAATTTAATGAAAAGTACAATGGAAAATCTTAGAGACATGATAGATGTTAATACAGTAATAGGTGATGCCGTTGAAACTAAGGATGGCAGTTATATTATTCCTATATCAAAAGTTAGTTTTGGTTTTGCATCAGGAGGTAGCGAATTTCCAGATAAATCAAATTCTGATAAACTTGAATCAAAATATCCTTTTGGAGGAGGGTCTGGTGCAGGTGTTACAGTGAAACCAGTTGCTTTCCTAGTTGTAAAAGAAGATTCTGTAAGGCTTCTTCCACTAGATCACGATAGTACATATGATAGAATTGTAGATACTGTACCTCAAGTTATGGATATGATAAAAGATCTTTTTAAAAAACCATCATCAAATAAAAGTCAAAAATCAGATTCATATGATTCCACTGATTATTCATGCAAATTGAATGATGAATAAACATGGAGTTAACTATCCTTAATAGAAATTTAATATTTCCATTTACACAAATAATTTTTTCATAAAAATATTTAAGTAAAAATAAGTGTCTTTAAATAATTTACTCATTATTCAAGACACTTATTTCTTTACTCTTCTTCCAATGTGATACTAGCTTCACTTTTCTCATCTTCTGACACGAATAGATCTAATGATGGTAACTCCTTCAAATCATTTAATCCAAATTGTCTTAAAAATTCTTCAGTAGTACCATATAAAATTGGCCTACCTGGAACTTCAAGTCTTCCAACTTCTCGAATAATTTCTTTTTCAACAAGTTTTTGAATAGCACTTTCGGATTTTACTCCTCTAATTTCATCAATGTCTATTCTCGTTATTGGTTGTTTATATGCTATAATAGCCAAACTTTCTAGTGAAGCTTGAGATAAGGATTGTCTTTTATTCTTTTTTAATAACTTTTGGATATAATCACTGTACTCACTTTTTGTTACTAATTGATATCCTCCGTTAATTTTAATTAACTTTATCCCTCTCACTTCATTTTCATAATCATTCATAAGCTCTGTAAGTAAATCTTCTACATATTTTGTACTAGCTTCTAGATGAATAGCTAAATCCTTTAACATAAGAGGTTCTCCACTTACAAAAAGCATTGCTTCTATTATAGCTTTTTCTACACCTCTTCTTGATGTCTCTTCGAATTCAAATTGTCCAACTTCAAAATTATTCATCCTCTTCTGCCATCCTTTCAATGATTATGGTACCAAAGCTTGAACTTTGATATACTTTAACGACTTTTTGTTTAATCATCTCTAACAAAGCTAAAAAAGTTACTACACATTCTATTTTACATTCACATTCCATCATTATATCTTCAAAATCTGTAGCTTTTCCTTTTTCTAATCTTTCTGATAAATAACTAAATTTATCTTCAATTTTATATTTGTCAACATAAATCTTTTTTTGAATAACGTTAGCTCTATTTTGTTTATTCCTATGGATTTCAATTAAATTATTATATATGTTATATAAATCTAATAAAGTAATATTCTTTAGTAAATCCTGATTATCTATAGGTTCTCTAACTTCTTCTATTATCTCTGGCTTTTTAGTGAATATACTACCGGAACTTGTATATCTTTCTCTAAAAAAATTAGTAGACTCCTTAATTTTTTTATAAAGAATTAGCTTTTCTAACAAATTCTTTTCAATATCTTCTTCATCTTCTTCTTCCTTTTTGGGCTTTGGAAGCAAAGTCTTTGACTTAATTTCTATAAGGGTTGCTGCAACAACAATAAATTCTGAAGTAATGTCCAAATCCATTTCTTTCATTTTATCCAAATAACTTAAATATTGGTTAGTTACCTTATATATTTCTACATTATAAATATTCATTTGATTTTTCTTTATTAAATGTAATAACAAGTCAAAGGGTCCTTCGAAATTATCTATTTTTATACTTGGTAATTCCATATATAATCCCCCTTTACCCTATAAAATTCTATAGTCTACTCTTTATTATAATATAATTTTTATTTTCTTTAAACCTAATTTTTTTCATAATAAAAGGCTGCTTCTTCAATAGAAACAGCTTTTTATTAATTATCCTATTTAAATATACTTTTTATATTATATTTAATACCTTCTAAGAATCCACCTTTTTCTATATCCCTATCAGAATATATTTGTACTTCTCCAACCTTCTCTTTTCCTAGATAAACTTCACATTTTCCTACTACATCGCCAACTTTATATTGTTCCTTAAGTTCGTCAATTACTATCTTCTTCTCTAATTCGCCATCAATTCCTTTTGGTATTACTACTTCTAAATCATTTAATGCTTTTGCTATAAAAAATTTATCAGTTTTTTCTCCCATTTTAACTTCTTCTACATCTTCGTCTTTTGATAATAATTTCTTTCCTTGAAACTTTGAAAAACCATGATTCATAAGAATACCAGCGTCTCTGTTTCTTATCTTATATGTAGGAGCTCCCATTATGACAGATAACATCCTTACCCCATTTCTTTTAGCTGTTGCAGAAATACAATATTTTGCTTCACTTGTATATCCTGTTTTTAAGCCATCACACCCCTCAAAAAACCTAACCAATTTATTATGATTTACGAGTTCTATTGGAGATTTTCTTCCTTCTGAAATTGTCTCCATATATATTCCTGAATATTTTAATATAGTTGGATGTTTTAGTAATTCTTGAGACATGATTGCAATATCCCTAGCAGTTGATAGATGTCCTTCTGCTGGAAGTCCGTTACAGTTTTTAAAAGTGGTATTTTTCATTCCAAGTTCTTTTGCTCTTTTGTTCATCAAGATAACAAAATCCCCTTCTGTCCCACCTATGTATTCAGCTATAGCTACTGCAGCATCATTTCCTGATGCGATAGCTACACCTTTAATAAGTTCTTCTAACGTTCTCACTTCACCTGTATCTAAGAGCATTGTACTTCCACCCATTTTCTTAGCATTTTCGCTACAGGTTACCTTATCTGATAAACTTACCTTTCCACTGTCAATAGCCTCCATAGCAAGTAACATTGTCATAATTTTTGTTACTGAAGCAGGTGCAAATTTCTCATCTATATTTTTCTCATAAATTATCTTTCCAGATATAGGTTCCATTAATAAAGCTGATTTTGCCTCTATGTTTTCTGCTCCACCTGGAGTACTTTCTTCTTTCCCCTCCTCTTTCTCATCTGCTTCTTCAGCTTCTGTTTCAGTTTCTGCCTTTTCCTCTGTTTTTGGTTCTTGTTTTATATCATCTTCTACTGCAAATGCTATGCTATTATTTGGAATTATAAAAAATGTTAGCATAAATAATAGATATAATGATATAACTTTTATGCATTTTTTCTTCATTTATCTTCCTCCTTTCAAGAATTATTATCTCCATTTACAAAAAAAATATCACATATTGTCATTTAAATAAAAAAGCTGTATCAAAGTTTTAATAAGTAAACTTTGATACAGCTTTATAATTTTTCTACTTTATTATTTCATAAATTAAAGGAATTGTTTCAATATAAGAATCAGAAATAACAATTTCCTGAAGAAGCTTTTCTACAGCTCTTTCACCCTTTTCTTTCGAATTTGCATAAACAGTAGCCAAGACTTCTCCTTCCTTAACCTCTTCCCCTCTTTTCTTTCCAAGTACTATTCCTACAGATAAGTCTATAACACTATCCTTAGTTGCCCTTCCAGCTCCAAGTTCCATTGCTATTATCCCTACTCTTTCAGCATGTATCTTAGAAATAAAACCAGCTCTTTTAGATTTAACTTCCAACTTATATTTAGCCTTTGGAAATAAGTCTAAATCATCAATCATATTAGGATCTCCACCTTGAGCTTTTACAAATTCCTTTAACTTTTCTATAGCTTTACCATTTTCTATAGTTTCTAATAAAAGTTTCTTACCTTCTTCTATATTATATGCCTTCTTAGCTATCATTAACATGTTGCTACCTATTGTCAATGCTAACTCTAATAGATCCTTCGGTCCATTTCCTTTAAGAGTTTCAATAGCTTCAATGATCTCTAAAGAATTACCTATAGCAAAACCTAAAGGTTGATCCATATCTGAAATTACTGCAACAGTTTCTCTTCCTACATGTTTTCCTATATCAACCATTTCTCTAGCTAATGCTCTTGCATCTTCTGGAGTTTTCATAAAAGCTCCTTCTCCAACTTTTACATCAAGAACTATTCCATCAGCACCAGAAGCTATTTTTTTACTCATTATACTAGATGCAATTAATGACATATTATCAACTGTAGCTGTAACATCTCTTAATGCATATAGTTTTTTATCTGCTGGCGCTAAATCTGTTGTTTGGCCCGCTATGGCTATTCCTATGTTATTTACATTTTTAATAAATTCTTCTTCTGTAAGTTCTACTGCGAATCCATTAAATGCTTCTAACTTATCTATAGTTCCTCCGGTATGTCCAAGTCCTCTACCTGACATTTTTGCAACAGGAACGCCAAGAGCTGCAACCATTGGTGTTAACACTATTGAAATACTATCTCCAACACCACCAGTCGAATGTTTATCAACCTTTATTCCATTAATTCTATCTAAATTATATTGTTCTCCTGAATTAACCATTGCCATTGTTAAATCAGCAGTTTCTCTCTTATTCATACTCTTAAAGAAAATTGCCATTAAAAGAGCTGAGGCTTGATAATCAGGAATTTCTCCCTTAGTAAAGCCTTGAATGAAATAATCTATTTCTTCAGTTGTTAGCTCTTCTCCTCTCCTTTTCTTTAAAATAACATCGTACATTCTCATACTTTATCCACCTAAACCTTTATAGAATGATATCTATAAAAGATTCGCCTTTCAATTGATTTGGAACATTCAAGTAATCTAATATAGTCTTTCCTATATCAGTAAAAGATTTTCTTACTCCTAATTCTGCTCCACCCTTAACATTTTTGCCATACACAAGTATTGGTATGTATTCTCTTGAATGGTCAGTACTCTTAGTAGTAGGATCACAGCCATGATCTGCTGTTAGTATTAAGATGTCATCTTCCTTAAGCTTACTATATATTTCTCCTAATCTAGAATCAAACTCCTCGATAGCCTTTCCATATCCTTCAGGATTATTTCTATGACCATAAAGCATGTCAAAATCGACTAAATTGGTAAATATAAGTCCTTCATCAATACTATCCATGTACTCTAATGTCTTATCTACCCCATCCATATTTCCATTTGTATGAACTGCATCTGTTATTCCCTTTTTATTATATATATCTTCGATTTTACCTACTGCAGCTACTTTCTTATTTGATTCCTTAATATATTCAAGCATAGTCTTACCAAATGGATCCAAAGCATAATCCCTTCTATTTGAAGTTCTCTTAAAGTTTGGTGCTTCTCCAACAAAAGGTCTTGCAATTACTCTACCTACCGCTTTATCTCCAACTAACATATTTCTAGCCACTTCACACATTTTGTAAAGATTATCAAGTCCTACAACCTCTTCATGAGCTGCAATTTGGAACACGCTATCAGCTGATGTATAAATAATTGGGTAACCAGTTTTTACATGCTCTTCTCCTAATTCCTCTATAATCTCAGTTCCTGAAGCTACTTTATTTCCTAGTATACCTTTGACCCCTGCCTTATCCATGAATTCCTTTATGATTTCCTCTGAAAATCCATTTGGATAAGTATTCAACGGCTTATCCAATACAACTCCTGCTATTTCCCAATGTCCAGTAACTGTATCCTTACCTATAGATTTTTCCATAGACTTACCAAAGGCCCCAATTACCTCTTCTTCTTTTCCAAGTTCATTAACTCCATCAATATTTCCAAACCCTAATTTTTTTAAATTTGGAACATTAATACCTCCAACACTTTTACATATGTTATCTAAAGTATGACTTCCTTTATCACCAAAAGCTTCAGCATCGGGCAATTCCCCAACTCCTAGGCTGTCTAAAACTATTAGTATTACTCTTTTCATTTAATGTTCTCCTTTCAATCTAGCAAATATCCTTTGTAAAAAATCATCATTTTCTTATGCTCTTGGATGTGATTTTTTATAGATTAAGTTTATTTTATCACTATTTATGATTTCATAATAGGTATCCATGTAAGTTAATACTTGATTTCCAAGTAATTTTTGAACTGCACGTACATTTGCACCATTTTGCAACATGTGAACTGCAAAGGAATGTCTAAAAGTGTTTAAATTAACATCTTTATCAATTCCAGCTTTATGAGAATATTCTTTTACTATTCTCCATATTCCTTGCCTTGTTAACTTGTTTCCATTTAAATTAACAAAAAGATTATTTACTCCTACTTCTGCTACCTGATCTCTAATAGAAAGATAATCTTCTATTGCTCTACATGCGCTTCTTCCAATAGGTATTAATCTTTCATAATGCTTGTTATCAGTACATTTTACAAAAGACAAATCAAGATTAACATCCTCAACATTTATTCCAATAAGTTCAGACACCTTCATGCCAGTTGCATACATAAGCTCAAGTAAAGCATTATCTCTTATCCCTTTAACTCCATCTTTGTCTACAGACCTTATTATTCTATCTACCTCATCAATAGTCAATATTTGTGGTAATTTTTTTGTATTTCTGCTACTTTTATAAGTTATCTTAGGTATATCATTTACTAAAGATCTACTCTTTAAATATCCGTAAAAACTTCTTAGACTAATTACAATCCTATTTATTGAACGTTCTGATTTTCCTTGGTTTAAGAGATGTTGAATATAAGCCATAACTGCCACATTATCAGAACTATACAAATTCATTTCCTTCTTTTCTAGGAATTTTGTATAAAGATTTACGTCAGTCACATATGCATATACTGTATTTTCACTCTTATCATTTTGCAGCAAGTAGTTCTTATAATTATTTATAATTTCTATCATTACCTTCTCCTACACCATTATTATAATTATATATTCGACATAATCAACCTTTTCCCTTCATCTATTCATCATTATGTTGTCATTATTCTAACTATATATCTTTGTTACCACTAATTTTATTAAATTTGGACACACATAGGTTTCTATCATTATTCCAATCACAAATAGCCCAGCTATTATTATAAAGTAATTCCCTAAACTTTTGGGATTAAATTGAACATTACTCTTTTTCAAGAACTTTACTCTAAACTTGGAAGCAGACAGCTCTAAGGCTATAACACTTAATGCTATAAAGCATGGTATATAAATAATGTTTTGAGGTATTATAGATGCAAAAGCTAAGCCTATACCTTTTCCTTCAAATGTTGTTAATAGAAAAGTAAAAGTATATCCTAAACTAAACCCTTTAAAAAAATCGATAATTAAAATAATTGGAGCTCCAAAAAAAGTAAAACCTAGTACAAATATTGGAAGTATCAGATATAAGTTTTTTTTAACTACATCAAATAGTAAAGTGCTATAATTTATCTCTCTATCACCAATACCATTTACAAATGTAGTAAAATAATTAGCTAAATCTTCTTTATCTCCTAAGTTCATATATTTTACTGTATAAGATCCTACTACTATTCCTACACAAAATAGAAGTAAAACAATTATATAGTAAAGTTTATTTTCTCTAAAAGTTTCATTCATTTTTTCTATTAACTTATTCATCTCTTCATCCTCCTACTGTTGTTCTAAATAATACTATGATTACTATTTATAAATTATGCCTAGTAGGTAAATTACTAATATGTGAAGAGTGGAAAAAGGTACAAAACCTAAAATCTCTTTTAAGTTTTGTACCTTTCATTTGGAAATAATTTATTAAAGATACATCATAGATGATATTGTTTTTGCATCAATAATTTTTCCTTCTTTAATAAGCACTCTTACATCTTGAAGTTTATACGGTACTACTTCAATAAATTCATCATCATCTCCACCCTTAATTCCTTGAAATAGTTCAGAAGCTTTATATATGTGTATTTTTTCATCTGTAAATCCTGCACCTGTTGCAATCGTTCCTAAATACTCCATTTTTCTTGCTTTATATCCTGTTTCTTCTTCAAGTTCTCTATGTGCACACTCTACAGGATTTTCACCTTTTTCAAGTTTGCCAGCTGGAATTTCTAGTAAAGTCTTATTTAATGCCATTCTAAATTGCTCCACTAATAATATTGTTTCAGAATCTAGAAAAGCCAATAGTGCAACAGCTCCTGGATGTCGAACAACATCTCTGTTTCCTTCATTTCCATCAGGCAACCTTACCTTTAACTTTTCTACTACTAAAAAGTCACCTCTAAATACTTCTTTTTTATCAATAAGTGTTTCTTTAAAATCCATTACAATCCTCCCGATAAATATGTTACCAATTTACAAAATAATTATAACAAATCATCAGCATCAGTAATACTACTTATTTCCTCTTTAGAGCTTTCTTCTAAAACACTTTCTTCATTTTCAAACATTTCTTCTGTCGTTGATTTTTCTTCATATCCTTCACATTCTTCCTTCATCCACTTTACGTAGTCATTAATCTTCTGCACTACATCATATATTTCTATTGATTTATCTCTGTGAGCCTGACTTAATTTAAAGTCTCTTTCATTCTTTATTACATAGCTTGATTTGTCCTCAATAAAATCTATAGTACTCTCTAATGTGCTAGCCAAATTAAGCAATGAATTTCTTATTTCAGTAGCCATGGAAGGGAAATTATCAATGACATACTTAGTTATTTCTCTATCCATTATAGTTGTGTCTTTAATTTTTTTAAACTCATAATTTTCTACTTCCTTTTTCTCAATATTGTTTGTTTCATTCTGTGAAATTTCTGTATACTCATTACTTTTCTTAAAAAAACTTGATTTAGCCATATTATTTAATACCACCTTTATATTTTATTAAATTATATTCTATATGTAATATATTACCATATTATTCCAATAAAAAACACCTCTATAGTAACTTTTTTTACTATAGAAGTGTTTTTAGTATTTGCATATTTATTAAAATCTATTAAGGGTTGTTTAATTTTTAATATATTGTTTTAAGCCAATCTTGGGAGCTTAATTGAATGCTTCCTGCTCCAGCTCCATTAACTCCTGTTAATCTATCTATTAATGTTGCTGGATCATCAATTTTGTAATTATAAGGTAATTCAGAAAATCCGTTCCACGAGAAGCTTAAAGCTGGTGCTACCGGATTTGGTGCTAAAGGACTACCTGCTGTATCACTATCTCCTCTATATGACACATTATCATATTTATAGATAGTATCCGTTGCCTTAATCTTACCTGTATAATTTGCTTTATTAGGATCTTTTTGATTATTTCTTAGTGGGTTTTGAACCCCTAAAATTTGGCTCTTTTCTACAAGCACTGCACCACCTTCTGTAGATAATGCACCATTACTTGAAATGCCAAAATGATATCCTGCCTTTATTATTGCAGCAGTAACAGCTGAAGGCACTAATTTCGAAGCTTCATGAGCCCCTGTTGCATCCATTACTACATTATAAACATGTGCATTTCCACCTCTTAGTCTAGGCATACGATCTTGAGAATCTTTATAATAATTATGATGTAAAGTTACTTGTAGTTTTGCATTGTCACTTGCAAACTCTGTAGAACCAATTAAATGTGTTTTCTTTTGTGGAGCTGAAACTTTCATTATATCTTCTTTGCTTAATCCTTGAGATTTAACAAAGTTATACATTGGATACTTTGCTATGTTCTTCTCCATCTCGTCAAACATAGCAGTATAGAATCCTCCACTTGTCATATCACCTGGTAAGAACTTAGACCAAGATATAGTAAGACCTGTTGTACCTTTCTTTGAATCAACTATACCATCGTATGCTTTGCCAAAAGTACAGTGATCAATCCATACACCTTGACATCCCTGAACAGTCATGTAATCCCAGTCATTTCTATCATAATTTCCTTTTGTATTCTCATCCCATTCCCAAAGTTCATCAAATTGTAGATTTCTAATAACTACATTCTTACAACCATCTAAGGTTATACCAGCATGTTTCAACTTAGCTCCATTCTTAGAATAAATGGTAAGTCCATTAAAACTTTTAACATAAAGCTTACTTACACCAGTTTCCTTTAATATTGGATGTGTAAGTGGTGTATTAGCAGCACCAAAAGGTGATCCTTTTGCTGATTCTGGAATCTCGTTCCATCCTAAATTAATATCATTCATTATTTCTATAACTTTAGCATCTGATCTCTTATTCAAGGCTTCTGCTAATTCTGCTGCATTTGTTACTTTCTTATAATAAGGACTTGATTCGTCAATTACTCCACCACCTTGGTTTCCAGATGAAAATCCTGTAATTGAATATTCATTTAATGTTCCTACATTTCCTTGGTTTGGATTCACTGGCTTTGTTGGTTCAGATGGATTTGTTGGTTTTGTTTCATCATCGTTTGTATCAGTAGTTGCTCCTATAACTTTTACATTATCATAAGTAGCACTTACTTTACTTGCCATTAATCCAACTGCTCCATTTTGTAAAGAATTATCATCCTTTTCTAATAGTAAAGTATCGTTTATGTACACTTTAATTGTTGTTCCTACCATTTCAAGCTTTACATTATATCTAGTACCAGCTTTGATCTCTGTTGAAGCTTTTGCTATAGTTTTATTGGATCCATTTACTTTCTTTTTTAATTCAACAGTTCCACCATTTTTGCTACTTAAGCTAACAGCATAGTAATTTTTAGCATCAGCATAACGTCCGCATAATAATGCTTTATTAGATCCATTAAAATCTAATACTTTTACATCTGCTTGTACACTATAGTCTGTCCATGCCTTGTCTCCTCTTGTAGCAACACCTTCAACTTTCTTTGAAGTCTGGCTAAACACTTGACTCTCGTCACTAGTTAAATCCCAACTTCCCTTTTCAACATTCCAGTTTTGACAACCTGATTCAAAGTCATCACTAAAATAACTTTCAGATGCAAATGTCACTTTTTGTGGCACTGCAACACCCATGAGCAAAGAAGTTGCAACTATACAGCATAAAGTTTTTCCTTTAAACTTTCTCCTGTATTTCATAAACATAAACCTCCCTCTATCTTTTTGTCTGCACTTGTATACTAATATTACATAAATTCATACACATACTAACATATTGAAAATGTCAACACAACAGTCATTTCCTAAAGTTGCTATTCTACTTCTTGAAATACACATACTTAAAATTTACGACTTTATTGTATACCATTTTTATGAATGTCTGTTATTTTTTGATTGAAATAAAAAACCTTCATATTCTCAGGTAATATTTCATATAAAAAACAATCTTATTAATCTGCAAATCAATAAAAAACATCTCCTATCCATTAGTACTTAAACTAATAAATAGGAGATATTTGCCTAATAATACAATATTATATTTATTGTAATAATTATTTTTAATATCATTTAGATAAAAAATTTCAGCTCTATACTTAGGATTTTGAAGATTGAACTTTTTTACATACAAATCAATTTCTTTGCTTTTATTGTTATTAGTTATATAGTTGTAAATAAACTGTAAAATCTATATAACTTTTATATTTTGTAAATATATTTTGTAATTCTAATGATTTATTATAAGTTCCATTTCTTAAAGCATTTATTGGTTTTAACAAAAAATCATTTTTAACATAATTTTCAGATAACAAAGTATTATTACTATAATATTTATTTTGAATTAAATAATTAAATATAAGTCCTTAGTTTCTTCATAAAATTCAAATGCATCAATTCCCATATCGTTATAATCAATTATTTTTCCTTCTATCAATTCCTCTTCTTCATAAAAAAATTTATCTAAAACCCAATAATTAAATGCCATTCATATTTAAATTTTTTCTCATATTCTATTATAGCCTGCTTAATTTGTTTTCTAAAATTGCTTTCCAAATTAATCATCCTTTTCATCTTTTGTTAAATTTAATTAAATTTTATTGTATTTCTTTATATAAGTCAATTTCATTGTTTTATACTTTATTTTTTCTACTTTGCTTTAATTTATTAATCATTACTCCTATTTTTGTTTTGCTTTTGTATTATTTCTCGCTTTGATTAATACACCCCCTATATCTTTATTATTTTTTCGTTGTAAGTTTTACAATAAGCCCCATAAATTACTATATTGTTTATAAAAAACTCCTACTTAAAGCCTGTTTTATTCCTAACTTATTTTTATTCATGTATGTTATTAATGATAATCCTCCGTAAACAGCATCATCACTTAATAGAAACAGCGTTATCCTATTATTTATGCAATCATCTATTCCAATAATTATAATAAAATTAATTTTATAATTATCTTCTAATCAAGTAACTGCCCCATTTTTAAAATTTGTTTCAGCCTCCTAATTTATTTATTGAATTAAAATTCGCAGTTTATGATTCCATACTGTTAACATAATAATGATGCAAATAGTGAAGCCTGATTTATAAATCAGGCTTCACATAATTATACTTATTAATACATGGTATACAAGCCTTCATAATACGTATATGATTATTCCATTAATCAGGATATCTAAAAGTATATGTTTTAGATACACCGTTGCATGTTGTTTTAATTCTTCCAAACACTAGAACCGCACCTACGCACCTACGAGTATAATGAATATAATCATGAGCATCAATTTTAACCGTTTGACTATAAGTTTTTAATGCATTACCATGTGAATCGCATCCTTCAATTGTATATTCTACAGTTATTGGATACGATGATGGATTTTTCAAAGTATAATTAAATCCTTTGCTTGTAAAATCAATGCTACAATCTGCTTCAACACCAGTACTTCTACTAACAGTAGCAATAGTATTATTATTAGTACTTGCAGAAGCTACCACAGAAATTTGTGATGAAACTCCTAAGGCTAAAGCCAAAGCTAACATAAGTGATACAATTCTTTTCTTTTTCATAATAAACATCTCCCTTTTATATTATATCTAATTTTAACATAATATTGTTAAAATGTAAATAAGTGTAATTAAGTTTTCTATTTAACCAATAAGACACCATTTATAATTTTATTACTTTTCATAATCTATATTCTTTTATTTATTTCACATGATGTTCACATAATATAGCCATCATATTGCCACAATCTCTCTATATAATAAACTCATAAAGTTAATAAGACATTATTTGTTCCCCTAAAAAATAGATAATGTAATATTTTAGAATGGCTTATCTTCACCCTTGATTTAGCCATTCTTTTTTTATAGCTTTCCTTATTAATTTTAATTTATTTGTCTAACATTTCTATGAAAGGTTAATGAATAAACCTAAGTGCTAACATGAATTATTCTTAATTATATTCTCTGAACTATGTGGATCTGTGACTTATGGAGTTTATATAAGATACAATTATGAACTCAAAAAAGAACCTAGAAATAACTAGGTTCTAAACACTTTTATTTACTTTTAATAGATTTCACACTTCAATTCCAATAATTTGAATTCAAATTTCTCCCTATTTAACACATTTATCGCAAGGGTCTGTTTTAGGACAACTTGATGCCTGTCCTTCTAATATGTTCTTACTTTTAGCAAGTGTAGGGCAATCTTTTCTATAATGATATGATTTTCCATTAGCTACCCAATACACAGTTCTATTTCCTTGGGCTGGTTCATTTGTAGTAGTCGAATTACTAGAAGAACTACTCCCAGTACTAGTTTTTGTATTATTTATAATAGTATTATCCTCATTAGTAACTGGCTTTTCTATATTATTATCTGTAGTAACAGTATTTTGATTTTGGACCTTTGTATTATCTTCAGTATTAACTACTTGTTCAGGTTCTAATACTTCTTCTGTTTTAGATTCTTCCTCATTTATTTTTGGTTCTGATTTAGGAATAGTAACGCCAACTAATATAAACGAAACTACTAAAGCTGTTCCAAAATATTAATATAAATAAAATTGCCATTCTCTTCCCCTCCGTAATTTTTATTATAAATTTAATATTAATCTACATTTACATAATACTACATTTTACCCACTACTTCTACGAAACAAAGAAAGAGAATCCAAAATATTTTCTATAACTATCTTGTTATTTGTTTACATTTCATAGTACTCAATACTTTTTATTTATTTTGCAAAAAAACCCTATAACTAGTTAAAGTTGTAGGGTTTATAATTATTTAATAATTCTTATCATACATATTTGCTAAAGGACTATACGATTGATATTTCTTTCTTAAATCTTCATTCTGCAAGTCTAAATAAGTTGATTCTGTTACTGCTGTGCTACTATGTCCTAATATTTTAGATAATATAGGTAACGGCATTCCTGATAATAAACTTCTTCGAGCCAAATTATTTCTAAGTCCATGTGGCGTAATATACTTATTTATTTTAGTTCTTTTTAAATACCCTCTAAAGTTCCTCTCAAAATTTTGGTTACAAATTATCCTATTAGTCCTTTGAGTTTGGAATAATAATTCTGTTTTTTGCATAGTGTCTTTAAACTTTAACCATCTTTGTAGTAGTTTAGGCATCTGAACACTAAAGAAAATCACCCTGTCTTTTCTACCTTTCGTTAAATCTGCTAGTATTAGTATAGTTCTTCTTAATAAATCAATGTCGTTTATATTTAAATGCAATGTTTCATTCAATCTCATACCTGTGTCAAAAATTAAATTGATTATTATATGATCTCGAAACTCATGAAATTTAGTCCAATCTAAACATCTAGCAAGTTTTTTAAACTCTTCATCTGCTAATTGTTCCTTAGCTCTTCCTTCTGTTTTTATAAATTTACATTTATGAACATCACTCTCTTTAATTATTTGCATATCCACTAAATAACTAAAAAATGCTTTTATATTTCTTAAATAATTATTTAATGTTGAATTAGATACTTCTTTCCCTATATCTATTCTTTTGTCTATATTAGCCTTTAGCATCCCTTCTTCTGATACCACAAAAGAAATATTTGCCCCTCTATTTTGTGAAGCTTATATACTCTTTTACGACTTCTTTATCGATTTTACTGATACTTGTTATTTCTTTTTTTCCTCCAGATATTTTGAAAATAACATAAGAGTTTGGTGATATGATTTTATAGTTTTTATAGTTAAATTTTTGTAATTACAATATTCTAAGTAATCTACTATAATATCGTCAATTGATTTTGATTTTTTTGAAATTCTAGGCATAAAAATGCACCTCCAATATATTGACTTTAACCAATATATTAAAGGTACTATTCTTATCATATTTATTGCTATGAAATTCATATTTCTAGGATTATTTTTTGAGTTTATTGGCTTGAATTTTACCAAAAATAGCTCAGTTAAGCGATCTAGCTTACTTTGTTTTTTAATCTTAGCTTATCTGCAATTATTGCAATAAATTCACTATTTGTTGGCTTACCTTTTTCATTATGAACAGTATATCCAAATAGTCTATTTATTGCTTCTACTTGACCTCTTCCCCAAGCTACTTCTATAGCATGCCTTATTGCTCTTTCTACTCTTGAAGCAGTTGTATTATATTTTTTTGCTATTGAAGGATATAATTCTTTAGTAACAGCTGATAATAACTCCATATCATTAACAACCATTGTAATAGCTTCTCTTAAATACATATATCCTTTAATATGTGCTGGTACTCCTACTTCATGTATAATATTTGTTATTTCTGTTTCAAGATCTACAGGTCCTTTACTAGTTGCTGCTGTTTCTCTTTGCATAATTGGCATTTGAGCAACATGTCTTCCTATATCAGCTACTTCTGTTGTATTGAACATTTCTCTAATTCTTTTTGTGAAAATATCCATGTCAAATGGTTTAACAACATAATAATCTGCACCTAATGTAATTGCTTGTTGTGTTATTTTGTCCTGCCCTACTGCAGATAATACTATTACTCTTGGAACCTTCTCTAAAGTCATACTATTAAGTCTCTCTAAAACTCCTAAACCGTCTAAGTGAGGCATAATAATATCTAGAACAACCAAATCAGGTTGTCTCTCTTCAATTAGCTCTAAAGCTTCTCTCCCATCCTTCGCAATTCCTGTTACAACGATATCTTTTTGATTTAATAAATAATCATTAAGTATGCTGCAAAACTCTTTGTTATCATCAGCAATAAGTACTGATATTTTTGAATCTTCCATGTATTTCTCCCCTTTATCCAATATTTACCATCATAATTGATCTATTTAAATATTGTAAATTATTCTAACATGATGAAAATATATTATTTCCGTATCTTAACTGTATTCGACAAAACTAACTCGAAATCCTTCCTAAAAATAAATATAAAAAATTCAAGATATTAGAAATAATTTGACAATATATTTTTACAATTTTTATGATAGTACCCAATTCAAATGGATTTAATCCATTTATCTTTAATATTTCTTCCACTATTTGTAAATTATACACTATTATTTATTATTCGTAAATACTTTTAAATCATTTTTTTTATTTTGTTTACTCTATAGTAACTTAATTAGCTAGAATTGTATCGTGAATATAATAATAATTGGCAAGAATTTTGTATTCTTGCCAATTATTATTACTTAATTAATCCTACGTCTTCCAACATCCAGTCTATATAAATTCCATACCCTACATCTGGTTTATTAATTAACACATGTGTTACAGCTCCTACTATTTTACCATTTTGTATTATTGGACTTCCACTCATACCTTGCACTATTCCTCCTGTTTTTGCCAAAAGTTCCTCATCCGTTATCTTTATTATCATGCTTTTAGGCCCAGGCTCATTTTGTTCAAATAGCTTTACTATTTCTATTTCATATTCTTTTGGTTCATTTTCATCTACAGTTGTTATTATTGATGCCTTTCCTATATTTATTTCATCCCTCTTTGCCACATGCATTGGTTTTGTATTATTAAATTTGCATGCATTTTTATTTCCTTCTCCAAATATCCCACATTGAGTATTTTTTTGTATTTTTCCTAATGGACTATCCTCTTCTTGGAATATCCCTCTAAGTTCTCCTGGAAGTCCCTTTTCACCTTTTTTTACACTAATAATTGATGACTTTAACAATTCTCCTTCCCTTATTGCAAAAGGCTCATTTGTTTCTCCATCTGTTACAGGATGTCCTAATGCCCCAAACTTACCACTTTTTTCATCATAAAATGTCATCGTTCCTACTCCAGCAGTTGAATCTCTTACCCATAATCCTATCTTGTACCCCTCATCTTTTTCCTCTATAAGTTTTATCTCCTTCTTTACATTCATCCCATCTCTAACAATATCTAATTCTAATTTGTTTGATTTTGAATTTTTCACTTTATCAATTAAATCTTTAGACTTCTCTATCTTTTCACCATTAACTTTAATTATTAGATCACCTATTTCGACACCTGCAAACTTTGCTGGACTTTCTTTTTTTTCATTATTAACCATTACATCTGAATGGCCTACAACTAATACACCTTCTGATGATAACCTAACACCAATACTATTCCCTCCTGGAATTACCTCTATATCATCTACTTTTCTAGCTGCTACAGATTTAGCTTGAAATGCTTTTAATAATTTATCTTTAAATTTTATATTTGAATTATTAAAATTAGCTAAAAGAGACATGTCTTCTTTAAAAGCTTCCAATGCCTGCATTTTATTTTTATTAGAATAATCAGGTATACTACTAATAGAAAGGCATGCCATAATTACCAGAATCAAGATTGGAGTTACTAATTTTATTCTTTTATTTAATACCTTCTTCATCTTTTCTCCTCCTCCTTTGCTTCTGTCTTTAAGTTGCCCTTTGTACATACCTTATATGCTATATTAAGTTTTCTATTATAGACAAAAATTTTTAACTAAAAAAAATAAAACCACATATCCTATGTGGTTTTATTTTTTCCAAAATCCCATTACTTATGTACTCTAATTGCCTTTTATCTCTTGTTTTTTATTTTCTGAAAACCTAAGCATTTCTCTAACGTTTTCCAATGTTGCCTCTGTAACTTCTCTACCGCCTAACATAGATGCAACTTGTTCTATTTTTTCATTAATTGATAAAAGTTCTATTTTGGTAAAAGTCTTTTCATCTTTCACTTCTTTTGAAACAAAATAATGATAATCTGACAATATTGCAATTTGTGGTAAGTGTGTTATGCACAAGACTTGATGTCCTAAAGAAACTTCATACATCTTTTCTCCAACTCGTTGTCCAACTTCACCACTTATTCCAGTATCAATTTCATCAAATATTAATGTAGAAATATCATCTTTATCTGCAAATACGCATTTTAATGCAAGCATTATTCTTGAAAGTTCACCACCAGATAAAACTTTTTCAAGTGGCTTTAAAGGTTCTCCAGGATTAGTCGATATCATTATATTAACCTCATCAAAACCTCTTTCTTTAATATCATTTTCAAGTTGCACTTCAATATGCATTCTTGATTTATCTAAGCCTACATAGGAAAGTTCTTCTAAAATCTTCTCTTCTAAAATCTTACTATTTTCACATCTTATATCATGCAATTTGCATCCAATACTTCTTAATTCCTTCAAAATATTATTTTCTTTTACCTTTAACTCATTTATTATTTCTTCGGCATTTATAAGTTCATCATATTTTTCTTTTAATTTTTTATAATATTCTATAACTTCTTTTATTGTTGTTCCGTACTTCTTTTTGTATGTATTTATTTCATAAATTCTTTCATTAATCTTTGCAAGTCTAGATTCATCATAAACTATTTCACTACCTAAATCTCTAATATCCCTTGCTACTTCTTGAATATTAAAATAAGCACCTTCAAGCAATTCTCTTTTTTCTCTTACTGTTTCTAAGTGTTTCTCGATGGATGAAATTTCACTTATTACTTTTGATAAAGATTCTAGTATTGAATTTCCATCTTCTCTAGAATCAAGATAACCATAACTAACTTTTATTGATGATATTATTTTTTCTGCATTGGATAAGATATTGTATTCTTCTTTTAATTCCTCTTCCTCACCAATTTGTAATTTTCCTTTCTCTATATCCTCAATTTGAAATTTAGTGTAATCTATTAATTTTTCTCTGTCCTCGCTTCCTTTAATGGCAGATATTTTATCTCTTATACTATGTAATTCTTCCTTCAATTTTAAAAATTCATTTAAAGGTTTTTCTATTTCCTTACCTATAAAATTATCTAAATATAAAATATGGCTTCCTCTTTGTAGTAGTGTTTGATTTTGATGCTGTCCATGAATATCTAATAGTTTTTCACGAATTTTTTTCAATTGAGATACTATTAAACTTTTTCCATTTACCTTAACTATACTCTTTCCACTTATTAAAGTCATTCTTGATATTATTAATATATCATCGTATTCTATACCAATTTCATCTAAAATTAAATTAATTTTTTTATTATTTAATGAAAATACTGCTTCAACATAAGTTCTATCCTTGCCTGTTCTAATAAGATCTTTTGAAAACTTTCCACCTAAAACATAGTCTATTGCATCGATAAGTATAGATTTTCCTGCTCCAGTCTCTCCTGAAAGTATATTAAACCCTTCTCTGAATTCAACTGTTAGCTCTTCTATTAAAGCAAAATTTTTAATGTTTAACTGTATTAACAAATTAACACCACCTTTTACAATTAGGAAATGTATTCTCTGATTTTAATAACTAGTTCTTCAGCCCCTTTAATTGATCTTACCATAATAAATACTGTATTTTCACCAGCTATACTACCTGCAATATCATCAAAACCAAAACCATCAATAGCCTCTGCGACTGGATTTGCTCCAGCAACAACCGTTTTTACTATTACCATCTTATCTATATTTTCTACCGATACTGTTAACGTAGATAAAACCTTTGTCAACTTTGCAGATAAATGATTTTCTTCGGTTTTCGGTGCAGCATAACTGTATATTCCTGTCGCTCCTTGCATTTTAACAAGTCTCAAATCCTTTATATCTCTGGAAACTGTTGCTTGTGTAACATTAAAACCTTCACTCTTTAATTCTTCTGCAAGTTCTTCTTGAGTTTCAATATTTTTTTGTCTAATAATTTCTAGAATTTTTATATGTCTTTTAGATTTCAAAATACATCCCCCTTATTCATTTGAACTATTTAAAATTTTTGCCCTTAACACATTAAAATAATCATAATCGTCAAATAAAAGCAATTGTACATGTTTTTTAGCTCTTCTAACTTTAATAGGAGTTGCCTCCTTTATCTTCGTAGCTTTCTGTCCATCAATAGTCAAGTAAATTTCATCTTCTCCATTTTCTGGTATAATCTCTATAGTACTATTTCCACTTAGAACAATTGTATGCATACTCCTAGTATGTGGACATATTGGAGTTAAAGTTATCAAGTCAAGATTAGGATAAATAAATGGACCACCTGCTGAAAAAGAATATGCTGTGGAACCTGTAGGCGTAGCAACTATAAGCCCATCCCCCTTAAAAGTTGAATACAACTTATTATCGACAAAAACTTGAAATTTTACCATCCTTGACAAAGTTCCTCTAGCTACGACTATATCATTAAAAGCATTATCTATTCTAATACTTTTATCTTCATCATAATGACAATGAAGTAGCATTCTATTGTCAATTTTGAATTTCCCCTCTTTTATCTTTTCAATAGCTTCATCAATATCCGATATTTCAATACTAGATAAAAATCCAAGATTCCCTATGTTAATTCCAAATATGGGTACTATTGTTTTATTGCATACTTCTCTAGCAACATTTAAAAGAGTTCCATCTCCCCCCAAAACTACAAGTAAATCCATGTCACTATCAAATTCCTGTTTATCAGTTTCAAAAGAACTAAATATCTTGATTTCTTCTAAATCAAAGTTATTTTGAAACTTATCTATTATAAAATTTAATATTTTATTATCTATATCTTTTGTATTATTAATTGCTATGCCAATTTTTTTCATAATACCCCCCTTATATATTAAATTTCAGTATGTGACGCTTCCACTACCTCATCTATATCTTTCAGAGAGAATATAGTTTCTCTAGTTTTGTCCTTAGTAAAATAAACAAGATACTCTATATTTCCTTCTGGTCCCTTTATTGGAGAATATCCAACCCCGAGTATCACCAATTCCTGACTTAATAGATATTCAACTATTCCAGATACAACTTCCTTATGTACCAAACTATCTCTAACTACGCCTTTTTTCCCAACCTTTTCTCTACCAGCTTCAAATTGTGGTTTAATTAATGCTACTACTTCACCATTTTCTTTTAAAAGATTAATAGTCGCAGGCATAATTTTCTTTAGAGAAATAAACGAAACATCTATAGAAGCAAAATCTAATTTTTCTCCTATATCTTCTGGAGTAACATATCTAATATTAGTCCTCTCCATACATATAACTCTTTCATCTGTTCTTAATTTCCAAGCAAATTGTCCATATCCAACATCTACTGAAAACACTTTTTTAGCCCCATTTTGAAGCATACAATCAGTAAACCCTCCAGTAGATGCCCCTATATCCATACATACCTTTTCTTCTAAAGTAATAGGCCAAATCTTCATAGCTTTTTCAAGCTTTAGTCCCCCTCTACTTACATAAGGTAAATTATGTCCTTTATATTCAATATTAGCTTCAACAGAAACCTTTTCTCCTGCCTTGTCAACTCGTTGTCCATCAACAAACACATTGCCTGCCATAATGCAAGATTTTGCTCTCTCTCTTGAAGTAATAATCCCTTTCTCAACTAATAAAATATCTAATCTTTGCTTTTTTTCTGCCATAGTTTACTCCTTTAACTAAATTAACTCTAAGGCTTCTTTTGCAATTCCTTCTGGATCTAATCCATTTTCCTTGTAAAGAAGGTCAACACTTCCTTGTTTAACGAATTCATCTTTATAACCTAAATTTCTAAACTTACCTTTATATCCTTCTCTAACCAATACTTCCATTATTGAAGACCCAAATCCACCCTTTTTCATATTGTCTTCCACTGAAATTATATTGTAATTTTCATTAGACAATTTTTTTAACAATTCTTCATCTAGAGGCTTTATAAATGTAGCATTAATTATGGTTACATTAAAATCCTTCTTATCTAATATTGCTTTTGCTTTTAAAGCATGCTGCACCATTTTACCAGTAGCTATAATAGCTACCTTTTCTCCCTTACTTAATACTTCCCATTTACCTAATTCTATTTCTTTGCATGGATTTAATCCTTCAATAGAATCTCCGCCTCTCGGATATCTTATTGCTACAGGTGTTCCCTTTTTAATAGCCCATCTTAAAACACCTTCTACTTCACTTAGACATTTTGGGGCAACTATAGTCATATTAGGAATCATAGAAAGATACGAAATATCCATTATTCCTTGATGAGTTTCTCCATCTTCCCCAACTATACCTGCCCTATCTAAGCACAATACAACCGGTAAGTTCTGTATACATACATCATGCAATACTTGATCATAAGCTCTTTGCAAGAAAGTTGAATAGACTGCAAAGATAGGTTTTAATCCACTACAAGCCATACCTGCAGCAAGCGTTACTGCATGTTGTTCTGCAATCCCTACATCAAAAATTCTCTCTGGGAATTCATTAGCAAAACTTCTAAGCCCAGTTCCATCAGGCATCGCAGCTGTAATTGCTACTACATCTTTATCTTCTTTTGCTATATTTATAAGTGCTTTTCCAAAAGCTTTTGAATAACTGTTTTTAGGTGAAACATATGGTTCACCACTTTCTAAATCAAAAGGTGATACTGCATGATATTGCGCTGGACTTATTTCTGCTTTTTTATAACCTTTACCTTTTTTAGTGATTGTATGAATAATAACTGGCCCCTTTATTTCCTTAGCATTATTAAATACTTCAATCATAGATTTAATATCGTGCCCATCAATTGGCCCTAGATATTTTATTCCCATGTCCTCAAAAAGCATTGAAGGTACTACTAATTGTTTTATACTATCCTTAATTTTAGAAAGAGAATTTACTACAGACTTTCCAATTTTCGAAGTACTAAGGGTGCTATTTATATCAGTTTTTAATTTATTATATCCAGGATCCATTCTGAGTTTTCCTAAATGTCTTGATATTCCTCCAACATTCTTAGATATAGACATTTGATTATCATTTAATATTATTATCATATCAGTTTTCTTAAAACCTACATCATTTAATGCTTCAAATGCCATTCCCCCTGTTAGTGCACCATCTCCTATAATTGATACAACTTTATAGTCTTCCCCTTTTAGATCTCTGGCCCTTGCCATTCCTAGTGCTGCAGAAATAGATGTACTGCTATGTCCTGTGTCAAAGCTATCATACTTACTTTCATTCCTTTTTGGGAATCCACTCATTCCATCTTTTTTCCTAAGAACATCGAATTTATCTTTTCTGCCTGTAAGTATTTTATGAACATAACTCTGATGACCTACATCCCAAATTAATTTATCTTTTTCCATATCAAAAGCCTTAAAAAGACTTAGAGTTAAATCAACTACTCCAAGATTTGAAGCTAAGTGACCTCCAGTCTTAGACACTTTTTCTATAAGGAACTCTCGTATTTCTTCTCCTAAGCTTTCTAGTTCTTTTGTGCTTAACTTTTTTACATCCCCAGGAAATTTAATACTTTCTAAAATATTATTCATTTATATCATTTCCCTCTTTTTAGTTTTCTCTATTTAAAAGATTAAACGTTAGTTCTTTAATATAAGTTGCATCTCCTGATATTTGATTTAACAATTCAATTCCTTCAGAAGTAAACTCCCTACATAAATCTTTACATTTATCTATTCCATACATGGTAACATAATTACACTTATTTTTCTTCATATCTTTCTGTGCATTTTTCCCAAGCTTTTCAACCGATCCAACAATATCTAAAATATCATCTTTTATTTGAAAAGCTAACCCAAGTTTTTTCCCATATTCATTTAACTTTTCTATATCTTCTTTAGGTGCATCAGCTAGCATTGCGCCTGCTACTATAGCACTTCGTATAAGTTCTCCTGTTTTTTTTGAATGCATATAGTTTAATTCATCTTCTGATATAGTTTCCTTGCTTTCACTAAGTATATCTACAACCTGACCACCTATCATTCCTTCTGCTCCAGCTGCAACAGCTATTTCTCTTGATGCCTTCAATGCACTTTCTCCGTATTTTAATGAAAAATCTAACATACATATAATTGCTTCATTTAATAATGCATCTCCAGCCAAAGTAGCTATACCATCACCAAACACTTTATGATTTGTAGGCTTTCCTCTTCTCAAGTCGTCGTTATCCATAGCTGGAAGATCGTCATGAATTAATGAGTAAGTATGAATCATTTCTATAGCTCCTGCCATTGGCAATACTCTTTTATAATCTTCCTTATACAAATTATAACTTAGTAATAATAATATTGGTCTTATTCTTTTTCCCCCTAAGTTTAAACTATAACTTGAGGCATCATAAATTAGCTTATTAAATGTTCCTTTACCTTCAAAATAACTGCTTAAATATTCTTCTATTTCCTTTTTACAATTATCTAATTCCATCTTCTCCTTCAAACTCCACTTCTTTACTATCTTTAACCACTGACAATTTTCCTTCCAATGTACCTAAAGTTTTATATAATTTATTTATTAGTTTAACTCCATCTTCATAAGCCTTTATGGAATCATCTAAATTCAACTCATTTTCCTCAAGATTTTTCAAAACTTCTTGGAGTCTCACTAATGTTTCTTCATAACTCTCTTTTTTAGCCATAAAGTCCTCCTATATATTAGGTGTAAAATCACCTTCTACTTTTCCATCTTTTAAGATAATCTTTATTGTTTTCTTTTCTTTCAAATTTTCTACACTATTTATGATTTTTGCATCATCTTCTATTATAGCATATCCTCTTTGAAGGAGGTTCACGGGATTATGTGCTATCAATAAATTGTTTAATCCCCTCAATCTTTCTTTTTCTATATTTATCTTGTTAATAACATTATTTTCTAAAGCCTCTTTTAATCTATCAACAACAATATAATTATTAACTATCTTGTTCATTGGCGAATTTAATTTAAGTATTTTTTCTAGAGATTCTATCTTTAATTTTTCACTTCTAATTTTGTTTTCTACATTATTTTCAAGCCACTTTTTTGACTCTTCTAATTTTTTATATATATCGCTCTCTAAAGGAACTGCTATTTCAGCGCCTTGTGATGGTGTTGCAGCTCTCAAATCAGAAACAAAATCTGAAATAGTATAATCCACTTCATGTCCGACAGCTGATATAATTGGAATTTTGGATTTAAATATAGCCATAGCCAACTCTTCTTCATTAAAGTTCCAAAGTTCCTCTATTGACCCTCCACCTCTTCCAATTATAATTACATCCACACTCTTTACCTTATTAAAATACTCTATTCCATCTATAACTGTTTCATACGCCCCTACCCCTTGAACCTTTGCAGGATATAATACAAGGTCAACCAGATTATTTCTACGTCTTGCTACATTTATTATATCTCTAACTGCTGCTCCAGTTTCAGACGTAACAATACCAATTCTTCGTGGCATATATGGTATAGTTTTCTTATTTTCTAGGTCAAAATATCCTTCTCTACTAAGCCTATCCTTTAATTTTTCAAATTTAACAAACAGGTCTCCTAAACCCTCTTTTTCAATTTCATCACAATATAATTGAAAGCTTCCATTTGCAGTATAAACAGAAGCTCTTCCACGAATTACTACGCTCATACCTTCTTCTAATCTAAAATTCAAAAATTCTACTCTATTCCTAAACATGACACAATTTACTTTTCCAGCTTCATCTTTAAGTGAAAAATAAATATGCCCACTAGTGTGATATTTTAAATTAGAAATCTCTCCTTTTACAGAGAGATTATTTAGTATAAAGTCATTATCAATTATTTTTTTTAAGTAATTATTAACCTCACTAACGGATAAAGTTTTAATTTTCATTATTTTTCAAAGCCTCACACGCGTTTTTTATTAATAGTGTTGTTGTTAAAGCTCCAACTCCCCCCGGTACTGGAGTAACAAAAGATGCTTTATTAATAACCTTATCAAAATCCACATCTCCAGTAATCTTTCCTTCTACCGATGACGTTCCAACATCAATTACAATAGCCCCATCCTTTATAAAAGTTTCATCTACAAACCTAGGTTTTCCTATCGCTACCACTAAAATATCAGCCCTTTTGCAAACTTCCTTTAGGTTTACAGTTCTAGAATGACATATTGTAACTGTGGAATTTTCATTCAAAAGCAATTGTGCCGCAGGTTTTCCTACAATATTGCTTCTACCTAAAACTACTACTTCTTTACCTTCTAAAGACATTTTTAAACTTTTTAGAAGAGTTAGTACAGAATTTGGAGTACAAGGCAAGAATCCTGCCTCCCCCATATAAAGCTTACCTTGAGATTCTACTGTCAAACAGTCAATATCCTTTTCAGGCGATATTTCAGCAACAACTTTCTTTTCATCTATATGTTTTGGTAATGGCAATTGAAGTATTATTCCATCTACATTCATATCGTTATTTAATTTATGTATCTCATCTATTAAGTTATCCTCTTTAATACTATCTTCTAATATTACCTTTTTAAATAATAATCCTAATGAAGTAGCTACCTTTTCTTGATTATTCATATAATAGATAGATCCTCCATCATTACCTACTAATATAGATGCAATTTTAGGAATTCTTTTATTATTTTCAGCCCTATTCTCTACAAAAGATTTTATTTCTTCCTTAATATTGGCTGCTATCTCTTTACCATTAATAATTTGCCCCATAATTAATCCTCCTAAAGATTCTTAAGCACTTTATCAAGAACTGCATTTATAAACGAAACACTCTTATCATCAGAATATCTTTTAGCTAATTCCAACCCTTCATTTAATGCAACTCTTCCTGGCACGTCATCTACATATTTCATTTCAAATATTGCAAGTCTTAAAATTGTTAAATTAATCTTAGCTATTCTTTCTATCTTCCAATTTTGAAGATTTTGTTCAATTATTGAATCTATTTGAACCTTATTATTATCTATTCCTTCAAGAATTTCTCTAATATATTGTAAATCTAAATCTTTTAAATTATCCCCTTCAAAATTGTCCACAAAAGTTTCCAAGGCCTCATTTGTTGTATCTTTGCTTATTTCCATTCCAAATGCCAATTCCATTGCTTTTTCTCTCGATTTTTTTCTACTCATTATTTCCTCCAAAATTTATAAAATAAATTTTACTTAGCATATCAAAAATTATAACTTTACTATCTATTATTATATACATTATAAAAACTTAATAAACAGCTTTCTATATTTTAACACAAGGACTGCATCCTTACCACAAAAAAATATACCTAGCTATTTAAACATAAAAAACCTCTGCCTTGGCAGAGGTTTTTTATTAGTTCTCAGTTTCTTCTACTTTTGAAAGATAAATGTTTTGAACATAAACATTTACTCCATCAACTACTAATCCAGTCATAGCTTCAACAGTCCTCTTTACATTTTCTTGAACCTCAGCTACAACTTCCATTATCTTAACACCATATTCAACTGAAAGAGCTAATTCTATGGTTGCTCTATCTTCTTCTAGGGTTACCTTAACTGCCTTCCCTGCTGATTTCTTCCCCTTAAATATTTGTGATATGTTACCTGAAACCCCTTGTTGGAATCCCATAACTCCTTTTATCTCTTCTGCTGCTATACCAGCTATAACGCTTACAACTTCATCGGATATTTTTACAACTCCTACATTTTCTTCGCCATTATATTCTTGCATCCTTTAATTCGCCTCCTAAGTCTTGATACACAAAACTGACTAATCTTAGGTTAATTATATCAAATACACTTTTATATTACAACGGATTTATTTTTTTACTTCTATAGAAACTTCTTTAATATTAGCAGCATTTTGTACTATTTCTTGGATTTCTGCTCCTTCTTTTTCACTAACACTATTGGCAGTTTTAACTATAACGTTTGCCTTCTTTTGATCATTTGAAATTTCACACAAAGCATCATCATAACCTTTATTCTTCAAGTTTAATTCTATAGTCTTCTGTTTATCTTGTTTTATTGTTACCTTCTGTAATTCACTTGTCGCACTTGCCTTTTGTTCTGAAGTTGTATTGGCATTTTCAGATATAGATTTTAAACTTTGTATTGTAGCTGCATCCTTTTGTTCCCTTTCACTTCTTGCATCCAAGAAAAAATCTGTTTGACTTAGAGTCTCTGTATCCTTTTTATCTTCCTTATCTGATTGATTTTTATCTTCTGTTGATAGAACTGTACTTAAGTCACTTGGATCATTAAGTCCTCCATTATTCAATTTTGCTGCAAGTAATGCAGTACAAACTATAAGAGCTAATAATGTACATATTATCCCTAATTGTTTTTTAGTCATATTGTCACTCCTCCCATCTATTTTCTATTGAATTATATGCTATTAATTCATAGTATATACATTAACCTTATTGGCAGGGAGACCATACAAATTCTCCACTGCTTTTTCTATATCACTTTTTACTTTACTATTTTTGGCGCCTTCAGCTACTACCAACACTCCAATTACTTTTGGCTTATAATTCTCCAAAATAAAAGGTTCATTATCACCGTTTTTCGATGACATAACCACTTTACTACTATCGTTTTGCTGTTTATTAACTCTCTTGCCGCCATCTTTATCTGTTTCTTCTGTAGTATTATTTTGCTTATCAATATCATAAGCTGGTACTTTTACTTCTCCACTTTCAAAAGTTATCATACAATCAACATTTCCAGTACCTTGAATCTTTTTCAATATATTAATTAATTCCTTCTTTTGTTCTTCTTCATAATTTTTAGTAGCACCACTAACAGTTTCATCTGCAACAGTTTTTACTTCATTTTGATTTTTGCTTGTTCCAGTTGTTATAAATTTAGGTAGCAAAATATTAATAGCAATAAGAACAAAGGCTAATATCAACAACACTGCTAACGAATTACTTACTTTTTTGTCTTTAAGTATTTTTTTTAATTCATTAAATATCTTATCTTTATCCATTCTATACCTCCTTTTACCTATAATGCACTTCAATTTTATCTTCTTCCAAGTCTAATTCCTTGCTTAAAAATCTTTTTATTTCTTTTTGTGTATTGTCTTCTGATTTTTCTTCTTTATGTTCTTTACCCAGTTCTACCTTTTCCACCTTTTTTATTCCCTTTTTCTGCACCCCAATCCTTAATTTAATAATCTTAAAATTCACATCGGTAAAATCCACTTTGCATTCCACAGCACTGACAAAATTGAAATTATTAAACTCCTTATTTAATAGACTCTCACAATTCCTATTAAAATTATTTTTAAAGCTCTCCTCACGTATCTTATTGTTATCTTCTGTTTTTTTCTTATCATTTATATCCTTTGTTACCTCTTTAGAATACTTTCCTATTACTTCTGTTAAAACAGTTTCTCCTTTGCTAAAAAAATTAATTATTGGATTTAATATAACAGCTATCAAAATTAATCCTAAAACAAACTTTAAATATTTTTTCATACTATTATCAGGACCTATTAGCTCAATAGCAGTAATAAAAATTAAAGTTGTGACAAGCGTAACTACAAAATTTTTAATTAATTCCATTACCCTATCCTCCAACTATAAATTTTCCCGCAGACGCCATTATTGCAAGTAAAACAAAAAACATTAAACTTACACTAAGGACAGATGATAATAGCAAAACTAAAGAATCCCCTGCTGCAGCTATAGTACTTGTTATTCTTCTATCACTTATTGGCTCAACTACAGCAGATGATAACTTATATATTAAAACCATTAATACTATCTTAATTATTGGATAAAGTATAATTAATATAATTACTGCAAGTCCAATACTACTTATTGCATTTTTAATTATTAATGAATAACCCGCCACAGCTGTTATAGCGTCCGAAAAAGCTTTTCCAACTATTGGCACAAAGTTATCAACAGCAAATTTTGTTGTCTTTAGAGTTACCGCATCAATTGTAGTTGAAGTTATTCCTCTAATAGTTAGCAACCCAATAAAAATAGTTATAATTATTCCTTGTATCCATATGGTCGACTGTTTAACAAGCTTACACAAGTTATCTATTTTATGTTCCTCCGAAAGATTATTTGAAAATTGCAATACAAACCCTATTAAAATTAAAGGAATTATGAGGATTGTATAAATTCTTGGTATAATTACTACAGCCCCCATTACTATCGGATCAATCGTAGTAGCTTGTACAATTCCTCCTGCTAGGCTAATCATGGTTACTAGCACTGGTAACATAGCTGCCATAAAATCTGAAACGTCGTTAATGACATCTTTAGCTACCGAAATTGATATTATAAAACTCTTAGAAAGAACCATAACTAAAACAGCATAACATGCATAAAATGCTATTTGAGATATACTTTTACTATTAAAAGCATCTTGCAAGTTATTCAATAAAGCGCATATAATAGCTATTGCAATTAACGAAACTGCTAACTTTAGCACACTTCTAACTTCTTTAAACAATAAACTAACAAGAGCTTTCCAAACCTTTTCAATCGAAATATTACCTTTGCCATCTTTTATATAACTTTTAACATATTCTATAGGATCTAATTCATTCATTAGCTCTACATCTGTTTTTCTTTTATTTATATAATCATATAGTTTATTTAAATCTTCTTTTGTACTTTCATCTAATAACTTGCTTCTATCTTCCGTTTGATTTTCAACAGGCTTTTCTTCACTATAAACATTTATAGGTTTAAACGAAATAATAATAAGGTTTACTACTATTAAAATCATTAGTCTTTTAACTATCTTCATAATTTACCTCTACAAAATCTGTAATATTGAATCTAGTACTGCCATCAAAATTGGTATAGCAAGTACTAATATAAATATTTTTCCAGAAAACTCCACTTTCGAAGCTAAGCTAGAAGCTCCAGCATCTTTACATATTTCACTTCCAAAAGAAGCTAGATAAGCTATTGCTAAAATTTTCAAAACTATACCTAAATAAACTATATCAAAACCAGCTTTTTCTGCTATACTTTTTAAAAAATTTATTACCTGCGAAAGTTCTGTTAAGCAAAATATAAATACTAAAATTCCTGCTGCTAGCATAACTAATATAGCTAAATCTGATCTTTTATCTTTAAAAAATAAATATAAAAACAAAGCAATTAGAACAAAAGATATAACTTTAAGTATCAACATATGGCCACCTAAAATAAGAACATAGTCTTAACTGTATTAAACAAATTACTTATTAGAGAAATAACCATAATTAGTATAATTACAATACCTGCTATATTCGCAATAGCTGCTATTTCTGACTTTCCGCTACTAGTTAACACCTTATCTAAAATAACTAAAATAATCCCTGCTCCAGCAATTTTAAATAGTATACTCAAATCTAGCATTATTCTCCCCCTCTATTACAACAATAATATGGATATCATAACTCCGATACAGATTCCAAGATATCTATAAAGTTTGGTGTTTTTTTTTCCTAATTCATAAGCTTCCTCTATATTAATTTTCAAGTTTTCAAGAGATAACTTAAAGATTTTTTCTTGTCCATATACTCCTGATTCACCTAATGATCTCACAAAATCCTCAAGTACACTTTTATCCTCCCTCGCAAAGAAAAAATCATTTTCTAAACTTGTAAATTCACTTTTAAATGCAGAATAAACATCACATTCTGTTCCTTTGCTTAATTTTTCTGAAACTCTATTTAAAAGTACATTCATAGGCTCTTTGGTTTTACTAGCTACATCCATAAATGCTTCTGGAAGAGGGGTGTTATTAAATACTACTTCATTTTGAAGTATAGTTATACATTTATAGCTCTCTTTCAAAATAACGTATCGTTTTCTAAAGCTTTCACCATATATATATCCAACAGAGGTACAAAAAATTAAAATCACTATTATAAGCATTATCTTAAACATTTCTTTTCACCCCCATTTTCTATAGAATAAATTTTTTCTATAGTACCTACACCTTTACTATTGCCTAAAACTACTACCCTTTCTAAAATATTATTTGAAATTATAGTTTCAAATACTTTCCTATTATATATATCCTCAATACTATATCCATGTAAAGTCACAATAATATTAACTCCTGAATTAAATGCCATATGAAGTGATTCAATATCTCTTGAAGTACCAATTTCATCACATATTAATACTTCTGGAGAAAGAGATCTTATTGCCATTATCATACCTTCACTTTTCAAACAATTGTCTAATACATCTGTTCTGATACCAACTTTCATTTGAGGTACCCCTAAATAACAAGCTGCAATTTCACTTCTTTCATCTATTATTGATATTTTCTTTCCATTATCAGATAAACTTCTTGTTACATCTCTCAAAATTGTAGTCTTTCCACATTTGGGCGGCGAAATAATTATAGTATTGAAAACACGCCCTTCTTTATAAATATATTTCATTATCTCTTTTGAACATCCAATTATTTCTCTACAAATACGAATATTTAAGGATGAAATATTTCTTATAGTCTTGATTTTTTCTTCTTCCATAACACATTCACCTGCAAGCCCTACCCTATGTCCTCCTTTTATTGTTATAAATCCTTGCTTTATCTCTTCTTCATAGGCATATAAAGAATAATTCGAAATTCTTTGAAGAATATATTTTACCTCTTCTCTAGATATTATATAATTTAGCACTGATTCACCTTTTGAATATACTACTATAATAGGTTTACCAATTCTAATCCTTATTTCTTGTAATGTTATATCTTTAAGAAAATTATCTAAATAATTAGCTATATTTTCTGGAAATATATTTTTCACCTCATCATTCATCAACCACTTCCTCCTCTATAAGTCCCCTATATTTAATCTTTATTTAACTTACAATGGAATTATTACAGTATCAGAAAAAAATATGTAAAACAGAATTTAAATTTCTATACAAAAAAGTTGTCTTTCTAATAATCTCTACCATCATTAGAAAGACAACTCTTTAAAAACTATATTATATTTTCATTACAATATGGACACGGAATTTCATGTTTTTCCGATAACGCTGATGTTTCTATGAAGATAGTTTTACCACAATTCTTACAGCTAACTTCTCTATATTCTTCTTCAATTTCATCTAATTCTTCTAATGTTACTTCTTGAAAAAGTTCCTCTTGAAGATTTGATATATCATCATCCATATATTTAAAATTCTCTGCTAGGACAGTTTCATTAACCATTATTTCTTGAACCTTAGCTGATAATCCTTCTAAAACACCCGATACTCTCTCAAAAAACTCTTTATACTGCTCATCTTGTATTTGAGAAATTTTAATGTTTAAATCTTCTATCTGCCTTTTTATTTCTTTCATAACAAACACATCCTTATTAGATTAAAAATTGCTAAGTTCAATAACTTAGCAATTTTTAGTCTATTAAACTCTTTCCATATATTCGCCAGTTCTTGTATCTACTCTTATTACATCACCTTCATTGACGAACATTGGAACGTTAACTACTGCTCCTGTTTCAAGTGTTGCTGGTTTTAAAGCATTTGTTGCAGTATTTCCCTTTACACCTGGTTCACATTCTGTTATTAATAATTCAACAAAATTTGGTGCTTCAACTGAGAAAGCATCTCCTTTGTAGAATTTGATTATAGCAAACATATTTTCTTTTAAAAACTTTATTGCATCTTCAACCTTTTCGTGGTTTAGTGGAATTTGTTCAAATGTCTCTTGATCCATAAAATAATAAAGTTCTCCATCTGAATAAAGATATTGCATTTCTTTTCTCTCTATTACTGCTTCTTGGAATTTAGCTGATGGATTAAATGTTGTATCTGTAACTGAACCAGAAATAACATTTCTAAGTTTAGTTCTTACAAAAGCTGCCCCTTTACCTGGTTTTACATGTAAAAAGTCTAAAACTGTATAAACTTGTCCTTCGTTCTCAAAAGTTGTACCTTTTCTTAAATCTCCTGCTGATATCATAGTAATATCCCTCCAAAATGTATAAGTTTCATAATAAATACCACGAATTAGCGTGGTACTCTAATTTGTTTATTCTTCTAGTCGCATAACAATATTATTTTATCAGATGAAAAAGATAAATGCAATTATTTATCTTTAGTTTCCCTAAAATTCACCTTTTGTGTATAATTAAGCGTTAATCTTCCCTCAATATTCTTTTCATCAAAATTGATGCTATAATCAACTATATTATAATTGTTTAAAATATTTATTTTTTCCATAGCCCATTCCTTTGTTCCTTCTATTTTAACTTCTATCTTATAACCCTCGCTTTCCTTCTTAGCAGCTAAAAAAGTAATATCATTTTCTTTTAACTCTTTTATTACATCTCTCAGTTTAATTTCATTCTTTTCATATGTAATTGAATTTTCAACATCTTCTTCTCTTTTGTTTTCTTTTAAAAAAGTTAGCATCTCAAATACAACAAAAATAGTCAATAGGAATAAATAACATTTTCTATTTATTATCTTCTTGAATAACTTGTAACCTATATTTATTTTCACCTAAATCCTCCATTGTATTTATAACAATTTTTTCATTTTGCAAAACCTTCTCCAAATCGTCTTTGTTATAAACGTATATATTACCTTCATAAGATGTAAAATTTCCTTGAAAACAATCATTTGTAATTTCCAACCAATTTTTTAATCTTTTATTTTCCAAGTTTTCATCTAAATCACTATTCTTAATAACAGGTTTATTTTCTCTAAAATAATATTTAATATTACTCATAGATATCGGGAGTAACATTAATGCTATTGCAGTTATGATAATACTGTCTCTTTTACTCACAAAATTTATATATTTATTTTTTTTAGTTACAAAGCTTCTAGGCAAGAAATCTTTATTATACAAATACTTTTTCACTGAAGATTCCTCCTAACTTGACTTCTCTAGCTTTTATTTTATCTGATAGATTTATTTTTTTAATACCGCTTTCAACATAAATTACATCACATGTTTCAATACTTACTAATTTTTTCATTAAGTTTTCTAAATCATTAAACACATGCGCCTCCTCAAGAAATCCATCTAAAATTAAATTATAGTAATAAATTTCATTATAACTAAAAATGCATATATAAGACTTTTTCTTAATTTTTCTTCTTATTTTTTCCATCATATACATTTGAATTGGGATAATTTTAACTCTATTTGCACCATCACATAACTTAGAAATTCTTATACCACCCTTTATCGAGTATATATAAAGAATACCTGCTTTCTTACACACTTTATAATCCATAAGATACTCTTCATCTCTCCCAAAGGATTCTTCTTTAATTTTTTCAATATCTATATTAACTAAATCTTTTAAATTAGTACTAACTTTTTTAATGTAAATATCCTCATCCAACACTACTATATATCTTTTCTTGAGCAATTTTATTTTTTCATAAAATGATTTATAGTCATAACTAATTTTATTGTAAATCAATATATTTCTACTAATTAAAACTATACTTTCTTTCAATTTTACTCTCCTCATTCATATATTTCTCTGCTAAAGGTAATAATACTACTTTACTCCCCACATCTTTATACCTTAAAATTTTTTCTTGTCTAAATCCTTTATCCGTATATATCAAGTAAAACTTATCTATTTCTTTTTTATACCCTAAATTCATCCCAAAGTTTATATACTGTTCAGTTCCTTTTTTTCTTAATTCATTTATATTTTCTCTATTTTCCTTTGAATATTTATTTAATAGACATAATATTTTTTCAAAATCCTCAGAATTATATAGATCTTCTTTTTTATTCTCTAAAGACTTATGCATTATATTATTTATAACTACCTTATTACATATAAGCCCTATCAAAGAAATAATCATTAATATTAATAGAATATTGATAAGAACATACCCTCTATT
The DNA here is from genome assembly GCF_007115085.1 of Clostridium sp. HBUAS56017. NCBI lineage: Bacteria > Bacillati > Bacillota > Clostridia > Eubacteriales > Clostridiaceae > Clostridium > Clostridium sp. HBUAS56017. The sequence continues at coordinate 92,136 of NZ_SULK01000001.1, forward strand.
TTTATAGACACTTTCTATATTCAGTTCCTCCTTTACTTATGTTTATATAAATTAATCTTCCTTTAATTTTAACTTTAAAATCATCTATATTAGAAATTATTGTATTCCTAGTTGTGTATCTATTAAAATTCCTTATATCATAATATTTAATTATTAAATTATTCTCGAATTTCAATATTTCCTGTATTTCGAATATGTTACTTTTATCCCCTCTATATATTATTATTTTGTTATCCTCACTACTTATCTTCTGCACTCCAGTATCTCTTAAAAACCTATCAATATCTAAAAAGCTTCCATCAATAGAATTTAAACCAAGACTTTTTTTAACGGTTTCAAAATATACACTAGTACATGTAACCAAAAGTTTAAATCCAATAATCATAATTAACATGGATAAAAACATATATACAACGCATTCAATCAGTGTAAATCCGTTATTTTTCCTAAACATACTCCATCCAAGGAGCTTTGAAAATAATTTGTTCTTCCTTAATATCTTTATATATAATCTTAATATTTATCTTCATATACTCTCCATTATCCTCAATTAATTCTAATTCAATTTTTTCATCATCTTTAGCATTCTTATTCATAAAAAGCAATTTAGTATTAGGAAGAAGAGATAAAAATTCTTCATTATATAGAAACGTTAACTTGTTATTTTTAATTTCATCCCTTATATCTTCATAAGCAACATTATATTTAACTTCACTACAAATTGCATAAAGTGTTTCATTAACATTATACTTAATTAAACGAGTTTCATTTGAATTAATGAATCCCTTAACTATATTTGCTAAAATAATTATACAAATACCTAATATCCCTAAAGATATAACAACTTCTATCATCAGACTACCTTTGCTTTTTACTTTAACTCCCTCCTTCCTTTACTAGAATTACATTACCACCAACTTGTACTGTAATTATAAATTCTTCTAATTTTTCATTAATAAACTTTATTGTAGTAGGTTCTACATATCCAAATTCATTAATCCTAAGATTTATATTTCTTATTTCTTCTTCATTATCAAAAGGCTTAATTCTTAAAACTTCTTTAATCTTTATATTTTTTATTACTTTATTATCAGCTATTAAATATACCTGCAAATAATCATTATTATTAATCAACTTAACATTTCCAGATAAATCATTACTTGCACAATAACTTTTTCCGTAACTTATCATATCAATGGTCTCATAAAGGAAATTACTTATTTCAATTTGTTTGTAACGTGTTTTAAATTGTCTTATACTAGCTATACCTATACTAAAAATAACAGATAACACTCCAATAACTGCTATTATTTCAATTAATGTAAATCCTCTTTTTTTCATTTACATATATCCAGAATAGACCATATCAATCAATGGCATAATGAAACTGACTATAAAAAGTAATATTAGTAATGACATTAACCCTATAAACAAAGGCGAAATAAATGTTACTACTCTCTTCATTTTCTCTGTTATAGAATTTTCTAATCTTTCTTGAGTCTTATTCAAAACATCTGTTAAGTTTCCGCTTCTTTCTCCTAAATATATCATTGAATATGTATATTTAGATAAGAAAGAAATATCTTTAATTGCTCTATTTAACTCACTACCTTTTAATATCTCTTCATTTATATCACATAGGGCATTTCTTATAATCTTAATATTCACTGAATCAATGCACAATTCTATTCCTTTTGTTAACTGAATGCCACTAGATAAAATGACTGTTAACAACAAAATAAACATGTACTCATAATAATCTCTGATGTATTTTATTTTCAAAAAAATACTGCTCCAATGGCTTTTTACCCTATTCCCCAAACTTTTTCCTAATAAATATATCACTATACTCCAAGAGAGAAGTGCTACAAAACTTATTATAGGATTATTACAAATCCAATCACTTGCATCATAGCACGCTTTAATAATCTTTGGCACCTTACTACTTATTGAACTGAATGTTTCATATATATTAGGAATAATGATAAAAAAAGCACTTATCGATAATAGCATTAATGATATAAAAATAATCAAGGGATATCTTAACTCTGCTTTGATATTTCTCTTAACCTTATCTATTTCATAATAGTATTTACTAATACTCCTTAAACATTTATTAAGTTCTCCACTATTTTCTCCTATTGAAATAATCCCCACAAAGAGAACCGGATATAAATTGCTATATTCACCAAATACTTCAGCTAGTGAATACCCTTTTAGAATTTTCACTTTAATTTCTTTAAGGCTATTTTTATAATTCTTACTAAAATGCAATTCTGATAACAATTCAAAAGATAAATCCATAGATATACCATCTTCATATAAATTAGCTAGGTTTTCTGCAATAATTGATAGTTCTCTGTAATTCTCCTTCATTTAGATCTTCCCCCTCTATAAATTGCAAATAATCATAATAGTCTATACTTTCACTTATTAATAGTTTTTTCAATACTACTACCATTTCGCTGTTGGATAATATATTTTCATCTTCATATATATTTTTAGTACTTTCTTTCAGTTCTTTATCTAAGTAATGTACAGCCGATATTAAGGTTCTGCCAACAAAGCCTGTTCTATTGCAAGCTTTGCACCCTGTCTTCTCAAAAATTGGTACTATATTAGAATCTATATTTACTTCTCCTATTTTTCTCTTACATTCATTGCATATTATTCTAATCAGCCTTTGAGATATGATTCCACCTAAAGAAGCTCTTATTAAATAAGGTTCAACCCCCATTTCTTCTAATCTTAAAAATACTTCACGGGGAGATTTCGTATGTATAGTTGAATATACTTTATGTCCAGTAATCGAAGCTCTAACAGCCATTTTTGCTGTCTCTTCATCCCTTATTTCACCTACCATAATTACATCTGGATCCTGCCTTAAAACACTTCGGAGCCCTGTAGAAAAAGTTATTCCTATCTTATTATTTAAATTAATTTGATTTATTCCTTCTAAAGCTATTTCTATAGGATCTTCTAGGGTTGTAATATTAATATTATCACTTTTAATTTCATTAATTATGGAATATAAGGTTGTAGATTTACCGCTTCCTGTAGGTCCATTTACTATTATTAAACCTGTTTTAATAGCAATTATCTTCTTTAATGATTTTATCTGATTCTCCGTAAAGTTTAACTTTTCTATGCTTGATAGATACTTTTCACCATATAATATTCTTAAAACTATTTTTTCACCATATATCACTGGCACTGATGATAATCTACAATTGTAAATTGTCTCTTCATGTTCCATAAACAACTTTCCATCCTGAGGTTTTCTTTTTTCTGTAATGTCCATATTAGATTTAATTTTAAATCTAGAAAGTATTTTCCCGTACTCATTCATCATTAGCTTTCTAACTAGAACTAATGATCCATTTATTCTAAATCTGATATTTACAGAACTTTTAACAGGTTCAAAATGTATATCACTTACCTTCATTTTTATTGCTTCTCCAAATATTTTTTGCTCTATATCTTCATAGTCATAATCTAATAAAATCTCAGTTAATCCCGCCAATTCTTCTCTACTAATTTCTATAAACCTCAAATCTTTTTGTAGTAAAAATTGCAAATATTCTTTTCCTTTTTCATTTTCCTCAATAGTTCCTACAAAGATTTTACCTTCACTCTCATATAGCGGGATAATTTCATATTTTTTTGCTTGCTTTAAAGTAATTTTTCTTGCTATATTTAAATCAACAACCTCGATTAAGCTTTCCTTATTCATGTTCCCTCCTATATATGTAAATATTGCCACAGAACATTTATTCTATTCTTATAAAATAAAAAATATCAATAAGATTTAAATCTTATTGATATTTAACAAAAGCATATTCTTTTACACTAGCTTTAGCTTCGCTTATTGAGCCTTCCTTAGTTACTTTATAAATTTCTTCATTCTTTGAATTTTTAGAACTACTCCCAATAAATAAAATATTACCTTTTGAATCCATGCTAAGGCCTTTATCATAATCTATTTTAGCAGGAAAATCAAAAACCATCCTTTTTATTATGTTATTATGAATTCTATATAAAGAATTATTATTTCCTTTAACTTTCCCTAAAAAATAATAATCTGTTCCATCAGTTATTATATCTGAAATATAAGTTATATCAGGCGGAAGTATTCCTTTCTCTGTTCCATCTTTATCTAAAAATTTTACTACTTTTACATTGTCTATAGTTTCTTCAATACAAATGACTCCTGTTTGTATATTTTTCACAAATTGAACAATTCCTCCATCCAACTTATAAAAAAGATCTTCCTTTTCATCACTAACATTGTATTTAAATACTCCATTAACTCTATCTTCACTTATACCATAATAAATTATAGTGTCTTCATCTACCCAATCAAGATAGGTATCCGATATAGCCACATTTGACTTAATTTCAATTAAGGAACCATCCTTAAGAGAAATGATATTTAACTTTAATATATTTTCTTCTTTTCTAAAATAACTTAAATATTTACCGTTAGGAGATAATTTCAAATCAATATCCTCTAACTTTACACCCTTTAATTCTTCCACTTTTCCCAAGTAGTAGGAACTATATTTTCCATCTTTCTGAGTTATATAATTTCCACTTTTACTATCAAACAAACTTATTATCTCATCGTTCTCTATTTTATTAAAGCTACCCTCATGCAAGTTATAATTTGAATAGATTCCACCTTCATTTTGAATTATTGCTCCCTTTTCCAGCTTTACTCCATCAACTTTTTTTTCCACATGACTTTCACAAGACATTAAAAACAAAGAACATAATACTACTATAAAAGCTCTGTATTTCGCTCTTTTAAACCCTTTCATTCTTTCTCCCTCTGCATAATTAATACTGCATTTTATGTACTTTTTCATCTCCCATTAACATAATACTATCTATTTTATCCCATTACAATAGAGAAAACTACAGATTTATTACTTTTCTTGTCTCTTAACTTAATTTTTAATTAATGATATACTATGAGTATTAGAAAGCGAGGATGAACATTATGGCACTAGATGGAATTTTTCTACACAGTTTATTAAATAATATAGAGCCTATTTTACTAGGTTCTAAAATAGATAAAATAAATCAACCAGAAAAAGATGAAATAATTTTAACTATAAGAAAAGAAAGAAAAAATCACAAACTTCTTATATCTGCTTCTTCGAAATTTCCTAGAATGCATTTTACTGAAGAAGTAAAAGAAAACCCATTAAAAGCTCCTATGTTTTTAATGGTTTTACGTAAATACTTAATTGGAGGTAAAATTACTAAAGTACATCAAAAAGATGGAGATAGAATAGTAATTCTAACTGTAGAAGCTTCTGACGAAATGGGATTTAACAGTACTTATTCTCTTATTATCGAAATAATGGGTAGGCATTCTAATATAACACTAGTTCGTGATAGAGATAACAAAGTTATGGAATCCATTAAACATATTACTCCTGATATAAACACCTATAGAGTTCTTTATCCTGGTGTTAGTTATATGCTTCCCCCAGCAACTACTAAGTTAAGTCCTATAAATTTTACAGAAATTGAATTCATAAGCTTTATTAATGAAAATCATCTTGAAATGAACGATAGTTTTTTCTTCAAATCCTTTACTGGAATTTCAAAAACTATTTCAAAAGAATTATTTAATCAGATAGTTACAAAAAACCTAACATTAAATAATATAGACTCATTATATGATTTTCTTAAATCTTCTTTTACAAATATATTAAATAGCACTGAATTCTTAATATACAAGGATGATTCAGGTATATATAAAGATTTTTATTGTTATAGATTCAAATTTATATTTAATGATTTAGATGTTATTTCCTACGATTCTCCTTCTATTATGTTGGATAATTTCTTTAATGTTAAAGATAAACAAGAAAGACTTTCAAATAGATCAACTGATTTGCAAAAACTTATTCATACAAACATTGAACGTTGTAAGAAAAAATCAAAAATTCTAAATGAAAATATTAGAGAAAGTCAAAATAAAGAAGATTACAAAATAAAAGGCGATTTATTAACTTCATACATTTACAGTATTAAACAAGGTGATAAGGAAGCTACTCTTCTTAATTTTTATTCTGAAAACTCGGAATATGCTACAATTCCTTTAGATGAATATAAAACCCCTTCCGAAAATATACAGTCATATTATAAAAAATATAATAAACTAAAAAAATCTGAAGAATGGGCAATTGAACAACTTAAGAAGAATGAAGAAGAGTTGGAGTACTTAAATTCTGTTTTAACTAACATACAAAACGTAGACTCATACAATGAGATAGAACAAATTAAAACTGAACTTATGGAAACAGGATATATAAAATATAAAACTCATAAGAAAAACATAAAAAAGACTAATGCTGATAAACCTCTACATTTTATTTCCTCAACAGGATTTGATATTTATGTTGGAAAAAATAATATACAAAATGATTATCTAAGTTTAAAATTTGCACATCGAAATGATCTTTGGCTACATGCTAAAGAAATTCCTGGTTCTCATGTGATTATTAAAGGAATTGAAATTGATGATACTACAATAGCAGAAGCTGCTATAATAGCTGCATATTATAGCAAAGGAAAAACGAATTCAAAAGTTCCTATAGATTACACAGAAATACGTAATCTTAGAAAACCAAATGGTGCAAAACCAGGAATGGTCATTTATTATACAAACAAAACAATTTACGCAGATCCACAAAAATACGAGAAATTAAATTTGATAAAGAAATAAAGAAAAAATGCACAATCTAATAAATTGTGCATTTTTTGTTTAAGAATTTCTAATCATCTCTTGAATAACGGTATCTCCTTGACCTTTTATTTCTTTGTTATCCATGTACTGATAATAATAACACTTAAGCTTTCCATTATAAAACTTTCTGTTTTTAGTTGATTTTCTACCAAATGGCTTTTCAAAGCCTTCATAGGAGGTTAAAATATTAAATTCCCAATTTTCATATTTATTTTTATAATCACCAAATATCTTGTATAATTTTTCAACTTCGCTCTTTTCACTTAATCGTTCCCCATAAGGAGGATTTGTTATTATAAATCCATTCTTTTTTCTATGAGAAAATTCTCTAAAGTCTCTATGTTGGAACTCTATATAATCACTTACGCCTGCTTTATACGCATTATTTTGAGCTGTCCTAAGTACCCAAGTATCATTATCATATCCAATTAGTTTAATTTCTTTATTCTTCTCCGCCCTTTTTGCCCCTTCTCTCACCTGTTTAAATATATAATCAGGCATAGATGGCCACGTCTCACAGACAAAGTCCCTCATTATACCAGGAGCTATATTTTGCATTATCATAGCAGCCTCAACTAATATTGTTCCTGATCCACAAAATGGATCAATCAGTTCATAACTTTCCTGCCACCTAGATAACAAAACCATTGCTGCTGCTAAAGTCTCCTTAAGCGGCGCTGCTCCAGAATTTTCCCTATATCCTCTCTTATGTAACCCAGATCCTGAGGTATCTATAGTCAATGTAACTTTATCTTTTAATATTGCTACCTCTATCTTATATACAGGACCATCCTCCTTAAATTCACTCCCCCCATAAACTTCACTCATACTTGTAATAATAGCTTTTTTCACTATTGATTGACAATCAGGCACACTATGTAAAGTTGATTTTATAGATTTTCCTACAACATGCATTTTACCATTTATAGGTATAATCTTTCCCCAATTAACCTTTTTTGTTCCTTGAAATAATTCTTCAAAACTTCTAGCTTCAAACTCAGCCATTTTAATCAAAATTCTATCTGCTGTCCTTAAATGAATATTGGCAATAGCTATGTCCATTTCATCTCCAGAAAAAAACACCTTACTAGTTTCCGTTTTTACATCATCATATCCCAGAGTCTTTAATTCTTTAGCTGTTATCCCCTCTAATCCAAAGGTTGTAGTAGCTATTAAATTGTAATCCATATTTCCTTCTCCTTTTAGTTAATCCTCATATATTTTTACTGAATCCTCATTATCAATTTCAAGAATATGTACAGCTATCTTCTCATCCTTTGATGTTGGTATATTCTTTCCTACATAGTCTGCTCTAATTGGTAATTCTTTATGTCCTCTATCTATTAATACTGCAAGCTGAATTGCATTTGGTCTAGCGACATCTATTATTGCATCCATTGCTGCTCTAACTGTTCTACAAGTAAATAAAACATCATCTACTAAAATTACTTTTTTATTTTCAACATTTACGCCTAACTCAATATTAGATACTTTAGGAGCTTCTTCCTTGTATGTTAAATCATCTCTATAAAATGTTATATCTACACTTCCCACAGGAACGCTAACTCCTTCAATTTTAAGTATTTCATTTGCAATTCTTTGAGCAAGTGGATAACCCCTTCTTTTTATTCCAACCAAGACAATTTCCTCTACCCCTTTATTTCTCTCAATAATCTCATGGGATATTCTAATTAAACTTCTCTTAACCGCTTTATCATCTAGCAGGTTAGCTTTCAACTTCATTTTTTTACCTCCTAAACAACCTCGTTACGTAATTTATCTAATAATTCACTAAAATATAGTGGCAACTCTGACGTAAATTCCATATACTCATTTTTAGTTGGATGTATGAAACCAAGAGTTTTTGCATGTAACGTTTGTCCATCTAACTTATATTTTTGCTTTTTAAATCCATATAAAGAATCTCCAACTAGCGGATGTCCAATTGATGCCATATGAACTCTTATTTGATGAGTTCTCCCAGTCTCCAAAACACATCTAACTAATGTTGTACTCTTAAATCTTTCAATAACTTCATAATGTGTTACTGCCCTTCTTCCACCTTCAACTATTGAAATTTTAATTCTATCCTTCTTATCTCTTGCAAGAGGTCTATCAATCATACCTCTATCTTCTTTCAATCTACCTTCAGCCAAAGCATAATACTCACGCTTCATAGAATGATTTTTAAGTTGTTCAGATAAAAAAATATGTGCTTTATCATTTTTTGCAACAACTAGTATACCTGTTGTATCCTTATCTATTCTATGTACTATTCCTGGCCTAATTACTCCATTAATTGTAGATAAATCTTTACAATGATATAATAAAGCATTAACTAAAGTACCATTATAATTACCTGGTGCCGGATGGACTACCATACCTTGCGGTTTATTTACTACAATTACATCTTTATCTTCATATATTATATCTAATTCTATATTTTCAGGCTCTACTTTTAATTTCAAAGGTTCTGGTAGGCTAATTTTAATTTCATCATAGGACCTTAATTTATAATTACTTTTTATATCTTTTCCATTAATTATAACATTGCCTTTTTCAATCAACCCTTGTAAGTATGACCTGGACTTATCTTTAAAAACTTGAGTTAAATACTTATCAACTCGCTCCCCTTCAAAGTTCTCGTCTACTACAAAAATAGTTTCTTCCATTACATTATACACCTCGCCATTGTATTCCTTAACATTATAATATAACATTACTTATTACTCAATTATTAATTTGAAGCTAATCTTTTCCTTTGAATATTATTGCACAACAAAAAAGAACCACCATTTTAGTGGTTCCTTCAAAAAATATATTTATTCCTCATCTTCTTCTGATTTAGCAAAAAAACTTTTTATTTCATCTATACTATCATCAGCATCTTGATATGAACTTAAATTTTCTTCATTAAAATCTATATCAGTGTCTTTAACTTCTTCCTCAACTGGTGTAGCAATACTATAATTTTTATTAAGATCTTTTTCTAAATCATCAAAAGTTTCTAATTGTGTATTTATAAAGTTTCTAAACTTAGCTCTAAACTTTATAAATTCTTGCTTTGTTTTATCAAATTCTGCATTTATTTCAATTACATCATTATGAGATTTATCTAAAATCTTTTGAGCAGTCTCATTTGCATTCTTTATTATCATTTCAGCTTCTTTTTGAGAAGAAGATTTTGCTTGTTCAGCCGCATTTTGAGCTAGTACTAACGTATTTTGTATTGTAGTCTCAATTTTTGAATATTGCTCTATCTTTTCTGTTGCAACTGTAAGTTTTTCTCTTAGTTTCGAATTATCCTTATACAATTCTTCGTAATTCTCAACTATTTCATCAAGAAATTCATCAACTTCTTCTGGAGAATATCCTCTTAATCCTCTCTTAAATTCTTTATTGTTTATATCCATTGGTGTCAGTTTCATTTAATTCACCTCAAATTATGTATATTTTTTTACTAATACCTTAAATTTACCACTTTTACTATTACCTAATATGTCACTTAATATGAACTTTCCAAATCCTCTAATTGTTATTGTTTCATCTATCTGTACTTCTGACGATTTATTTTTAGCAGAATTATAATCAATAAGTACTTTTCCTTCATCAATCATAGTCTGTGCCTTCCCCCTAGAAATCTTTACAAGTTTTGAAACAATAGAATCCACTCTAAGGGATTGGACTAAAATTATTATCTCATCAAACTTTACTTCTGGCGGAATAAAATCCTCTAATAATATTTCTACAGTACAAGGAGACTTTCCAATTGATTTTAAGTTACTCACTATAAATTCTTCTATCTCTTCACAAACCGGAAAATAACAATAATTTTCGTCGACTAAAAGATCTCCAATTTTATTTCTCTTAATTCCCAAGGCTAATAAAGCTCCCAAATAATCTCTATGACTTGGTATATTGAACTTTGATGAACTAGTTATCTTTATAACTTTAAACGGATAAGGTATATTATAAATGTTGTTAAAAGATATCATCCTTCGCTCAGAATCTTTGAAAAATCCATTAGAAGAAATATTAAAATCATTGTTTCCTAAAACTTTTTCAAAAAACTTCCACACTTTTGGGGAATAGAAATTATTGCCAAAGAGAGGTATCTCCCTCTCTCTAGCCAAATTATATTTTTCATATAGATTAAGAACTTCTGGTTTGTCACCATCTTCGAAGTTTTTTAATAATGTCTTTTTATCCATAATTAAAATATTGTAATAAGAAACCTACTTATCATTTGGAGAAGGATAAGTGCAAATATTGGTGAAACATCAATACCTACATTTCCAAAATACTTATATTGCAATCTCCTAAAAGGCTCTAAAATTGGATTTGTAATAGTTCTAAGTAAATTCATTATTTCATTTCTACTATCTTGAATAATCCAAGATAGTATGCACTCAATAAAAATAATCAGCTCATAAAATCTAATAAAAGTTAACAATATCTTTATTATTATTTCCATTAGCTGCTCCTATTTTGACCAGTTAAACATAGCTTTTGAACTCAACTCACTTTTAAGTTCATTTGTAACTTCAACATTTGAAGGAGATAAAATATATACACCTTTTTCAATTTCTTGAAGTTCTCCACCTAAAGCATAACATGTTCCACTTATAAAATCTAATAGTCTTTGAGCTATTCTTATTTCTAAAGCTGATGTATTTACTAACACTATTCTTCTTGACTTCAATGCATCACTTATCTCTGTTGCTTCCTCATATGCTAATGGCTTTGTGATAGTAACCTTTGTTGATGAAGAAGTATGAATATTAACAACTTTATTGTTTCTTTTGTTGTTTTGTATTACAGGCTCTATTCCTTCCTCCACCTCTTCTTCATTTTCCACATCATCAAAATCATCGTATTCATCATACTCATCCTCGTACTCACCAAACCCTAAAAAAGATTTAACTTTTGTTAACATACTACTCATTATTTTCTCCTCCTAAATTATAATTTCTTTTTCCAAATATACCTTCACCTATTCTAACTAAATTTGACCCCTCACTGACGGCGATAGTATAATCATGAGTCATTCCCATAGATAGAACTTCCATATCAATATTTTTGAGTTTTCTTTTCTTTAACGAATCAAAAACTTCTTTAGTTTGCCTAAAATACTTACTATTGCTAGCTTCATCTCCCTTAGGAATAATCACCATAATACCTTTTACTTTTATATAGTTAGATTTTTCAACCTCAATTATGAGATTTTCTAATTCTTCAAGTAAAATTCCACTTTTACTCTCTTCCCTCCCTATATTTATTTGTATAAGTACTTGCGCAATTTCTCCACCTTTTTCATATTCTTTTTCAATTTGTTTTAGCAATTTAATACTTGATAAAGAATGAATCAAATGAACTTTTCCTACTACATACTTTACTTTATTGCTCTGAAGCTTGCCTATAAAATGCCAATTTACATCTTCATGAAAGTTCTCCTGCTTTTTTAGCATTTCTTGTACTTTATTTTCACCAAAATCCCTAATTCCAACCTTATAAGCCTCTTCCATTTCTTCTAAAGATTTAGTCTTAGAAACAGCCAAAAGTTTAACAGAACTTGGCAACTTACTTTTTACTTCTTCTATATTCTGACTAATACTCACAATAGTGCCCCCTTTAGAGTAACTAATCCTATTTATAGTTATTCTTCATAAAAATTATATTTCCTTCACAATTTAATTAAATTTAATTATTTCTATTTATTTTTTTTTATATACTCTTCTGCATACTTCATTTCTGAAATATTTGCAGCTTTAAGAGTGATATTATCCTTTACATCTAAATTTACTGATAATCCTCTAATTTTTAATCGCTTCAAATAACTACCTTCTTGTAATAACAATGTTTTCATACTCTCAGGATCTCCAATAGCATAAATATTAAAAGGTGCTGATACCATATCTCCATCTTCAAATTCTAAAAAAGCATATTTGCAAGTTAATGCTGTTAATGGAGAAATTCTATGATCATTAATTGCTATAGCCTCTGCTCCTGCTGACTTTAATTCATTCAATAAAGAAAACATATCAGCATCATGCAAAGTTTTTCTATCTGCATCCTCCTGACTATCTGCAGAATTATCTATTATTCCATCATTTATTACAACTACTATTCCAGGTCCAGTTGCCTCATTAAGACCTGTCAGCATGCCATAATCACGAACTTGCGCCTTCATATCGCTTAGTATCTTATCATAGTTCACATCATTATTATTATATTTATCGATTTTTTCTTTAATTTCTTGATTGTCGGATTTTAAGCTACCAACTTCTTTTAAAAGATTATTTTTTGTTTCTATAGCGTTTTGATACTCCTTTGCATTAAGCGGAAATGATGAATCAAATCCTTCAAAACTAAAATTACCAGCAATTAAAAAGCCTACTACTATTGTAGAAATAAACACAATGACTTTAGCTCTTTTGTTATTCATTTAATCACCTCATCGTTTTGACTTAGCTTTTTCAATCAAGAGCCTTCTAATTATAGCAAAGTTATCAAATATTCTTCCGCCAAAAACAATTACTGCTGCTATATATATAGGTATTCCTAATTTATCTCCTAAATAAGCTAATCCAGCTGCAAGTAATGCATTTCCAAAAAAACCTGAAATAAAAATATTAGCTTTGAAATTCTTCGACAAATTAGCTCTAACAGCTCCAAAAACTGAATCTAAACATGCGAGAATTGCAACTGACATATAAGGCGAAAACTTTTCAGGTATATTAACATCAACCACAAAACCTAAAATAATTCCTATCAAAACTCCTATTGCTGCTATCATTTATTTTCCCCCTATCCATTAACTGGCTTAATGTAATCACTTTTTATTGTTTGTGTTGTTTTATTAATCCCTACCTCATCTACTAATTTAACATCCACGTCATAATTTGCCAAAGAGCCCGTTGTTAAATTATAATCTGATTGAAATCTAACGCCAACATTTAAATTTGTTTTATCACCTATAGCCTTTATAACTATTTTTTCTTTTGGGCTAACCTTTCCTGCTGATCCAACCCACAAATAATTTCCTGAAGATTTAATACCTGTTTGAGGTGTCATTCTAAAATCATTAACAGATACCGCCTCAGCTCTAGAAAACCATAGTAGATTAATTATGTTAATTAATTCTCTTTCATCTAAATCTGTACTTGAATCACTAGAATTTGCTCCAAATATATTGGTTTTTGGTGTTATTGTAATAACTATTCCCTGACCCTTCACGTCAACTAATCCTAGTTGCATTCTTGCAGTATCCAATTGTTTTTTCACTTCTTTTTCTACTTGCCCTTCTTGAGTAGCACTTTCCTCTATCTTCTTTAAGTCCTCACTTAATGAAGCATTTGCATTTACAAGATCTTCTTTCTCTTTTTTTAAACTTTCTATTTCGCTTAAAACATTTGTATTATTACTATTTACATTTTTATTTTCTGCTTTTGATAATACTTTAAATTGATAAGCTAATAAAAATCCTAAAATTCCGCATACTATTGCTACAACTATTTGTGATGTGAGCTTTTTCATGTTATACCTCCTACTACTCAATATCTGGGGATCCATTAAAACTAATATTTATGTATTTTTTTGCAATACCTTGCTTAAAAATAGCAGCTGCTGTCTTAATTTTATTTGTCAAATTCTCATCATTCCCCAAGTAAACTTCGATTTCTCCAAAATTAAGCTTAATCTTAGAGAGGTTGCTAATATCAATGGATGTTATTTTTACATTATCTCTATTATCATCAAATGACTTTTGTACCTTATATGTATCTTGTAAGATTTCCTTCACTCTCTCAGAATCCCAAACTTTATCTCCCAAATTCTTCCCTGAGAAATTTGCACCCTTTATTTCAACCAAATTTCTGCCATCTATTGAATTTACTTTTTCTAAATAAATCATTTCGTCACTTATTATATTATAATTTCCATTTTCTGAAGCATAATACAAACCTTTTTTCTCAACAATTCTTATTTCTAGAGTACTAGGATATTTTTTACTAAATTTTATATCCTCAACATAAGGATTTTCTTTTAATTCTTTCATAAAATCACTTTTACTTATAAATAAAAGATTTCTATTTTTTAACATCTCTGCCTTATCGACGACATATCCTCCTGTAACAAGATTATCGCCTACACATTTTATTGTTTTTATTTTAAAAATATCTGTATAGTTAATTACTACAACCACAAGTGCTGCCACCAAAATGCTTGATATAATTATTTTTTTTATTTTTTTCTTTCTTTTTGCTTTTCTAATATACTCATTGTTACTCTTTACCATAACCATCCCTATCCCGTTATATTACATAATATGCTATTAATATAATACCACTTAACATTGTTAATTTCATTACAAAATTATAAAATATTTAAAAAAACTACTGCAAAATTTTGCAGTAGCTTCTTTTTTAATTTTATCTACTTTTGTGCATTTGCTTGTCTAGATATATTTAACAAAATTCCCATGGCTGCCATTGTTATAGCTAGAGAGGTACCCCCATAGCTTATAAAAGGTAGCGGAACGCCAGTAACAGGCATTGAACCAGTAACAACTGCAATGTTTATTATTGCCTGAACAGCAATTACAGATGTTATACCTGTGGCTAAAAGAGTTCCATAAGTATCCCTTGCTTCCATTGCTACTTTAACACCTCTCCATATTAGAAAAACAAATAGCAGTATTATAACAATACAACCTATTAGTCCCAACTCTTCTCCTATTATGGAAAAAATAAAATCATTATGAGGTTCTGGCATATACAATGTTTTTTGTCTTGACTGACCTAAACCTAATCCTGTTATCCCTCCGGCTCCTAGTGCATAAAAGGATTGTATTAATTGGTACCCATCACCAGCTGCATCTTCCCACGGATTTATAAAATTAAGCATTCTCCTTCTCCTATAATCAGGAATTAACGCAAATGCAAAAGCTGCCGCAATAAGTGTAGGAGCAACATATAAAAATAAATGTTTTAAATCTCCACCTGCAGTAAAAAGAATTATAAATGTCACTATCATTATTAGTGCTGCTATACTAAGATTTTTTTGTGCAAGTACTAATCCTGCATAAAATCCACCTACTCCGATATAAGGTACTATTCCAGTCCAAAATTTTCTTACACCATCACCTTTTACTGATAAGCTCATGGCCAAAAACAGCACTACTACATATTTTGCCAGTTCTGAAGGTTGAAATGATGTAAATCCTAAGTCGATCCACCTGTATGCTCCATTTGTAGGTTTAAATGCATATACTAGTAGAAGCAATGGAACAGTTATAACCATAAGTGGTACCGTAATTTTTTTCAGCCTATGATAATCAATATTAGCTGTAAAAAATAAAGCTATTATACCTAATACACCAAAGATAATTTGCTTCTTTAGAAAAAAAGTACTATCTTTATACTTAAACATAGCAAAATATGAACTTGCCGAATATACCATAACTATTCCTATTGCCAATAGTATTAATACACAATAGAAAATACCATAATCCATATTTCCTAATTTCTTTTTCTTTCTCATACCTCGAACCATTTAACAACCTCCATACAATTACTAAAGAGAGATAAATCCTAAAATACACAGAACAAACGTAATTACTGAAAATATTGTTACTATCTTAACCTCTGACCAACCTATCTGCTCAAAATGATGATGTATAGGTGCCATTTTAAACACTCTTTTCCCTGTTAGCTTAAAAGATGTAACTTGAATAATAACTGATAAGGTCTCTATAACATAAATACCACCTACTATTATAGCCAACAATGGTGTTTTTAAAACTAACATTATAGTTGCAATTGCACCTCCTAATGCCAAAGAACCTGTATCACCCATAAAAATCTTTGCTGGAAATGCATTGAATTTTAAAAATCCTAGTAAAGCTCCTGTAAGTCCTATAGCAAATACAGACACGCTATAAGCCCCTAACTTGAACGCCACTATACTAAAGAAAGTTAATACAAGAACTGTAACTGATGTAGCTAATCCATCTAATCCATCTGTTAAATTAACTGCATTAGTTATTGCGGCAAAGTAAAATATTACAAAAGGAATATAAAACCACCCCATATTCCATTGAAAATCTATAAATGGTATTGAAATTGTTGTTCCAGTCACTTTATATCCATAAATAGCAATTGCCGTTGAAAATATTAATTGCAAAGTAAACTTTTGTCCCGCTTTTAATCCTTCATTATCTTTATGAATTATCTTTAGTAAATCATCTAAAAACCCAATTAGTCCAAATGCTAAAGTTCCATATAGTACCACCATAGCTTTATCTGACAAATCATATCTCATAAAGATCATAACTAATACTATTGAAAATATAAATATTAACCCACCTATTGTAGGTGTTCCAGCTTTCTTCAAATGACTCTTTGGTCCTTCTTTACGTATATTTTGCCCAAACTTCAGTTTATGAAGTACTGGTATTATTAATGGTCCTAAAATAATCGAAATTATAAATCCCATAAAAAAGGCTAGTATAATTTTATTGTTGAAAAATTGGTTTAAAAATTCCCCCATGGTATTGCTGCCCTCCCTGGCAGCTCACCTCCTTTAATTTCTGTATTTCTATTTATTCTTTTAACTTAGCTACTACATCTTCAAACTTAGCTCCCCTTGAAGCTTTTACCAATATAACATCATCCTTTTTAATGAATGTTCTTATTTCATTTATCATTTCTTCTTTGCTACTGTAATTTTTAAATTTACCGCAATTAAATCCTAATTTATAATCTTCTACATATTCTCCCGTAGTAACTAATATATCTGCTTTATCATTTGCATATTCACCAACAGCCCTATGAGCTTCTTTAGATTCATCCCCAAGTTCTCTCATTGTTCCTAAAACTGCAATTTTCCTTTTACCCTTATAGTTTTTCAAAACATCTAATGCTGCATTCATTGAATCCGGACTAGCATTATAACAATCATTTATTACTGTAAATCCATTCACTTTTATAAATTCTAGTCTCATTGAAGTAGCTTCTATATTTTTTAAACCTCTTTCCATTTCATCGTACGTTACACCTAAGGTTTTAGCTGCTGCTATACCTAATAAAGCATTCAATACATTATGTGCACCAACCATTGGCAACGTAAATTCATGTTCATAATCTCCATCCCTTAACTTAAAAGATGTTGTACTCTCACCCAAAACAATATCCTTTGCAAAAAATTTATTACCCTCTCCATATCCTGTTTTTATGAGTTCATAATTTTCTCTACTTAGATTCTTTAAATATTCATCCTCACTATTAACAATAAGTTTATTATCACTATTAAAGAAATCAGTTATTTCTAGCTTAGCTTTCAAAATATTTTCTCGTGTCTTCAAATTTTCTATGTGAGATAATCCAATATTAGTAATTAAAGCAATATCTGGTCTTGCACAATCTGCAAGGGTATGTATTTCACCAAGATTACTCATACCAAGTTCTAGAACTGCTACTTCTATAGACGAATCTAAACTAAGTATCATAAGTGGTAATCCTATATGATTATTAAAATTCCCTTTAGTTTTAAAAACTTTATATCTCTCACTTAAAAATGCTGCAACTAAGTCCTTAGTAGAAGTTTTACCAGTTGACCCTGTTATACCAACTACCTTTACTCCCAGTTTTTCTCTATAGTACTTTGCAAGTGATAATAAGGCATCATATGTATTATCTACCTTTATCACTGTACCTTTTACTTCCACTGGTTCAAAACAAACTTCGTCTACAATAGCAATAGAAGCTCCTTTTTCCAAAGCATCTTTTACATATTTATTTCCATTAAAATTATCACCTTTTAGTGCTAGAAATATATTATCTTTTACTATTTTTCTTGTATCAGTACAAATATTATTAAATATTTTTTTATTCTTAAGTAACACTTCTCCATCAATAGCTTTCACCAATTCCTTAAAAGTTAACTCCACTTTCTAATCACCTATCTCTTTACTTTATTTCAGTAATATGTGGAATACTGCATACTTTGCAATATTCCACATAACTTATTATAATATACACTTACTTAAAATATTCTTACATTCTACTCTTCAATATTTCGTCGACAACTTCTCTTTCATCGAAATGAATTTTACCTGTATTTAAAATTTGATAATCCTCATGTCCTTTGCCAGCTATTACAACAACATCTCCTGCTTCTGCTATCTCTATAGCTCTTTTTATTGCTTCTTTTCTGTTTTCTATTACTTCATAATTATCTTTATCAATCCCTACTAAAACATCATTTATTATGCTCATAGGTTCCTCTGTTCTAGGATTATCAGAGGTAACTATAGCTATATCCGATAAATCTGATCCTATCTTGCCCATTTGTGGTCTCTTAACCTTATCTCTATCTCCACCACAACCAAACACAGATATAAGCCTGTTCTTAGTAAATCCTTTTGCTGTTTTTAATATATTATCTAATCCATCTGGCGTATGGGCATAGTCAACAATTATAGTATATGGTAAGTTATATTTTCTACCAACCATTTCACATCTACCTAAAACAACTACTTCTTCTATCCCCTTTTTTATACTATCTAACGAAATTCCTAATTTATACATAGCAGCTATTGCTCCTAGTGAATTATATATATTAAATTCACCCGGCATTCCAACCAAGAAATCTTCTTCTCTATCTAACTTTAATTTAAAGCCAATATGCTTGCTTTCACACTTCTCGTCATAAGCCCTAAAATCGCTTTCTTCCTTAATAGAAAAAGTAACTATATTATTTTTACCTTGATTTTTAAGATCTTTAACTACATCTTTTCCATAGTTATCGTCTATATTTACTACACTTAAACTACTTCTTTGAAACAATTTGAATTTTTCAGAATAATAATTTTCAAAGGTTTTATGAAAATCTAGATGATCTCTTGTTATATTAGTAAAAATTCCCGCATCAAATTCTATACCATAAACTCTATCTAATGCAAGGGAATGTGATGATACCTCCATTACACAATACTCACAGCCATTTTTAACCATCTCACTAAATAACTTTTGTAATTCAAATGATTCTGGAGTTGTTCTTTCAGTATCTAACTTTTTATTGCCTATATAATTTGCTATTGTTCCTACTAATCCTACTTTTTTTCCTGCACTTTCTAATATAGTTTTAAGCATAAAAGTTGTTGTTGTCTTTCCATTAGTTCCTGTAACTCCGATAATCTTCATCTTTTTACTAGGATTTTCATAAAAATTGCAACCAATTATAGCTAAAGCTTTCCTACTTTCTTTAACTCTTATTATAGTTATACCCTTATCTTCACATTCAACTAAATCCTCACAAACTATAGCTATTGCACCTTTTTCCACTGCTGCATTAACATATTTATGTCCATCAACTTGGAATCCTTTTATACATACAAAAAGGTCTCCTTTTTTGACAAGCCTACTATCATAGTTAACTTCATTAATTGTTATATTTTCACTTCCTTGTACTACTTCATAGTTTAATCCTTCTAATAATTCTTTTAGAATCATGTTACCACCTCAAATTTATTTATCTGTATTAGAATTAATCTTTATAACTAGAGTTTAATTCTAATTTTATTGCTGTTTCCTTCGTAATTACCTCACCAGCTGGTACATTCTGAGTATATACCATGCCACTTCCTGAAATTGTATACTTTGTTAGTCCCAAAGATTTTAGCAATCCTGTTGCTTTCTCAGAAGAATACCCTCTAAGTTCAGGCATTACAATACTATTAGTGCTTCCACCATCTTCATTTACATAAAGGCTTATTTTGGACCCTTCCTTTACTGTATATCCTGGATATGGTTTAATTGTTTTAACAACACCACCTTCTCCAACTAACTCTCCATTTAATTTTAAATTACTTAAAACTTTTTTAGCTTCATCAACCTTCATTCCTCTTACTTCAGGAATAACTACATCCTTTACTAATGCATTATCATTTTCAGCAGAGAATTTACTTTCCATATAATTAAATATGTCAGTAAATAATATTTTAGCATAAGGTACTGCTACTTGACTAGCATAGTATGCTCCAGCTCCAGGTTCATCAACAGTAATCATAATTGTTACTTTAGGATCGCTAACAGGGGCCATTCCTACAAATGATGATATATATTTTTCATAATTTCCAGTTTCTCTATTTACTTTTTGAGCAGTACCTGTCTTTCCTCCTATATGATACCCTTCAATAAATGCACCATTACCTGATCCATTTGTTACAACCCTCTCTAAGTATTGTCTTAGTTGAGCTGCATTATCACTACTAACTACTTCAGTTTTAGTTGGATCAAATGTGTTATCAACTACAACAGTACCATTATCATCTTCATGGGTAACTTCTTTCATAACATGAGGTTGAATTAGTTTTCCCCCGTTTGCAATTGCATTAAATGCAGTCATATATTGAACTGAGTTAACCGTATTAGTTTGGCCAAAAGATATAGTTGCTAGGTCAGTTTGCGAAATGTTTTCAACTGCTTTTACTATCCCTGAAGCTTCCCCTGGTAAATCCACACCACTTTTTTGACCAAATCCAAATTTCCCTATATATTCACATAACTTTTCTTTTCCTATCTTTTCACCTAGTTGCATAAATCCAACATTACATGAATTTTGAATTATATCCCCAAAATGCTGAGTACCATGCCCCTCAGGCTTCCAACATTTTATTGTTCGCTTACCAAATTGCAAACTACCATTACACGTAAAAGTATCACTATCTGAAACTAAATTTTCCTCCATAGCTGTAGCTGCTGTTATAACCTTGAATATCGAACCTGGTTCAAAAGTGTCATTTACTAACCTATTTCTCCACATTTTTTGAACTTTTTCACCTTCAGTATTTCCCTCAAAAGATTCTATTCCCGCATAAGGATTATTAGGATCAAAATCCGGTTTATTTACCATTCCTAATATTTCTCCCGTTTTAGGATCCATAACCAAAATTGATACAGCCTTTGCCTTTTGTTCCTTTTCAGCTTGTGTAGCAACTTTTTCAGCAAAAGCTTGAATATTTTCGTCAATAGTTAAATTCACATCTTTCCCTTGAACAGGTGCAGTATATTGCGAAATAGTATATGGTAAATCTCCACTTTTGCTATCAAGTTCAGCTATTTTCATTCCTGGTGTTCCTGATAACACATCATTATATTTTAGTTCAACACCAGTCAATCCCTCACCATCTATATTGGTACTACCTAATACATGCGCCAAAAAGTTGTTATTTGGATAATATCTTTTAGTATCTGGCGAAATGATAACACCTGATATTTTTAATGCTTTAACACTATCCGCAGCTGCTTTCTCAACTCTTCTTTCTAATATTGCTGAACCAGCTTCTGCCCCACTTTTAAGTTTAGTCTCAAGCTTTTCCAAAACTTTTTTTTCATCTATTCCAGAAGCATTAGCAATAGCTTTAGCTATTTCCGCATTACTCTTATATTTTGAATCTTCCTTTTTTATATAAGCCCTTATGGAATTCAAATCAAAATCAATTCTATATACATTTGCAGAAACTGCAAGTTCTACACCATTTCTATCTAATATTCTACCTCTTTTGGCAGATATTTTAACTTCGCTTGTCCATTGTTCTTGGGCCATACCTGAATATTCACTCTGCTTCACTATCATTATATAAGCAAGCCTTAACGTAAGTAAGAATAACAACGTTGTTATAGCAATCAATGCTGCACTTATTCTTTTCCTCATCTTTGCTTTGTCCCTAAAATTTCTCTTCTTCACCCTAACGCCTCCGTCAATATTCTTTGATAAACAAACTTAGGATGCACTGCTATTTTAGCGCATCCATTAGCTTTGAAAACAATGTTTCTTGATTCGTCTTATCTTCTGTTTTTTTCTTATCTTTATCTTCAAGATATCCCTTAGGAATCTCTATTTGTATCCTATTGTCCTTTGTAGGTACAAACATACCCAATCTTTGTTCCGCTTGAGTTTTAATATTATCAAGAGTACCAACTTTTAAAAGTTCAACCCTTAAAGCTTCATTTTCATCATTTAGATTCTTAATTTGAGAATCTATATTTCCTACTTCCTTTTGCATATTATATACTTTGACATCCCTTGATATAGTGACCATCCCAACAAAAAAAATAACACATGCAATTTGAACTGCAGCTTTTCTAACACCCTTTTGTTCTTCTAATTTTCTTTTATTCCTATCTCTCTTTGAACGTTTTAGTTCTTCATACTTCTTTTTGTCCTTTTCATTACTTTTCCTATGTGGACTTATAGCATTATTGCCTTTTACATAATCATATTCTTTCACTATCATAATATTCACACCCCGGTTTATTTATAACTATAGTCTAAATTCTTTCTACTATTCTAAGTTTTGCACTTCTACTTCTAGGATTCTCTTCAACCTCTTCACTTGTTGGTTCTATAGCTTTTCTACTTACCAATTTTACTAAAGGTTCTTTCCCACATACGCAAACTGGAAATTCTTTAGGACAAGTACATGGATTTGCTAACTCCCTAAATTTCAATTTTACTATTCTATCTTCTAAGGAATGGAATGTTATTATCGCCATTCTTCCTCCTTTGTTTAACCTATTAACTCCATCTTCTATCGCTTTATTAAGAATTCTAAGTTCCCCATTCACTTCAATTCTTATAGCTTGAAAAGTTCTCTTTGCAGGATGTGGACCTTCTCTTCGAGCCTTTGCCGGTATTGCATTTTTAATTATTTCAACTAGTTCTAACGTTGTTTCAATAGGCTTTTCAACTCTCCTATCTACAATAAAAGTTGCTATTCTCTTGGCAAACCTTTCTTCTCCATAATCCTTAATTATTCTATATAGTTCATCCATAGAATAATTATTAATAATCTCATATGCTGAAAAATCATTTTCTCTATTCATTCGCATATCTAAAGGAGCATCTTTCATATAACTAAAACCTCTTTCCCCTTCATCTAGTTGATACGAAGAAACTCCAAGATCCATAAGAATACCATCCACTTTAGGTATATCTATAGATTCTAAAATATTGTCTATATTATAGAAATTGTTATGTACAAACTGTACATTTTTATAATTTTTTAACTTTTCTTTAGCAGCCTTTAGTGCATCATTATCTTGATCGATTCCAACTAACAATCCATTTTCAGAAAGTCTTCTTAAAACTTGGCTTGAATGACCAGCACCCCCAAGAGTACAATCAACATATATACCATCTTTTTTTATGTCTAAACCTTCAAGGCACTCATCTAATAAAACCGATACATGTTTAAATTCCATATCAAAACTCCTTATATTCCTAATTCGCTCATTTTCTCCGCAATTGATTCGTAATCTACATTTGAATCATTGTATTCCATCCACTTTTCTTTACTCCATATCTCTACTCTGGTTAAAACTCCTATACTTACTATGTCCTTTTCTATAATTGCATATTCTTTAAGATTCTGTGGAATCAATACTCTTCCTTGCTTATCCATATCTACTTCGCAAGCTCCAGCAAAGAAAAATCTAACAAAGGCTCTAGCATCTTTATTAGTTAAAGGTAGTGTTTTTAACTTTTCTTCCATTTTTTTCCATTCGTTGAGCGGATATACATATAGGCAACCATCTAACCCCTTGGTAATAACAAATTTATTTCCAAGATCCTCCCTTAACTTGGAGGGTACAATCATTCTATTTTTCACATCTAAGGCATGTTGATATTCACCTATTAACATAAAATGTACTCCTCAATATTCATTTTGGTATTTGTGCTCTACTTATAACCACTTCACTCCACTTTAACCCACTTTTTTATTACTATTCGTTAAATAATTTAAATATCCTCTTTTTTTATTGATTTATTTTTTAAATTTTATAATAAAAAAGCAAATAAAGAGCTAAGCAAATATTGCCTAGCCCTTATATACACTAACTTCAAAACACTTTTTATCAATTATTAATTTTTTATTAAATTAATTTTTTTATAAAAATATCTTTTATATACTCCCAAACCACTTGGTATTTCTATATTTTTTTGTAACTTCTTGTAGCCACAGTCGCAAACTATTAAAATAGTTAGTTCACTAAACATTAAATCTAAAATTAACTATATCTCCATCTTTCATAACATACTCTTTGCCTTCAAGTCTGTATAATCCTTTTTCTTTCGCCTTAGCTTCAGAACCACATTCTACAAGATCATCATACGAAACCACTTCCGCTCTAATAAACCCTCTCTCTATGTCAGAATGAATCTTACCTGCTGCTGCAGGTGCCTTTGTTCCTTCTTTAATAGTCCATGCTCTAACTTCTTGCACTCCAGCTGTTAAGAAACTCATAAGTCCTAACAGTTTATATGATGCTTGTATTAACTTATCAAGTCCAGATTCTTCTAATCCATATTCGGCCAACATTTCTGATTTTTCCTCATCATCAAGTCCTGATAATTCTTCTTCTAATTTTGCACAAACTACCATAACTCCTGAGTTTTCCTTTTCTGCATAACTTCTAACAGTCTCAACATATTTATTATTTGGATCTCCACTTGCTATATCATCTTCTGATACATTGCAAGCATATAATACTGGTTTAGAAGTAATTAGGAAAAGACTTTTAATAAAAGTAGCTTCATCGTCTGTAACTTCCATTGTTCTAACCGGAAGATTCTTTTCCAAATGAGCTTTAACCTTCTCCATTAACTCATATTCTGCTTTTGCTGCTTTATCACCTGACCTGGCAAGCTTAACTGATTTTTCCAATCTTCTTTCTAAAACTTCTAAATCTGAAAAAATAAGTTCTAAATTTATTGTTTCAATATCCCTAATTGGGTCTACACTACCTTCTACATGCACTACATTTCCATCATCAAAACATCTTACAACATGGACAATAGATGCAACTTCCCTAATGTGTGACAAGAATTTATTTCCTAAACCTTCTCCTTTAGAAGCTCCTTTAACTAATCCTGCTATATCATAAAATTCTATTGAAGTGTATACTTTTTTCTTTGTATTATATAGCTTCTCCAATACATCTAATCTTTTATCTGGCACAGAAACAACCCCAACATTTGGTTCAATTGTGCAGAATGGGTAATTTGCTGATTCTGCTCCTGCTTTTGTTATTGCATTAAACAAAGTACTTTTGCCTACATTTGGCAACCCTACAATTCCTAACTTCATTATGTACATTCCTTTCTCATCTTAAAACTAGCCTCTTGATTATTCTACATTATAATATATCACAAAACTCTTCCAAAATAAACTTTAAAAATCCAAAACAAAAACGAGAAAGAATTTATTCTTTCATAATTACTCACAATTAAATTTTTTATAGTATTTATATTTCTTCTTGTGGACATAATACTTTTAAGAGTAATTAAGAAATAGGTGATATTATTTATGAAGAAAAAACTTTTTATATATTTTTTAACAACTTCATTGATAGTTGGATTCTTGGCATATCCCAGACCTGTAGAAGCATTTTCCTTTGGCAGCGAACTCAATTGGTACTTCGTCCCAACCAAGGAAAAAGGGAAAATACCAGAACCTGCAAAAGAGTCAATAAGCTTCCTTAAAGATTGTAATGGATATTACTTAGGAGACACATCACAAAAAACATTATACCTAACTTTTGATGAGGGATATGAAAAAGGATATACTAGTGCAATTTTAGACACATTAAAAGAGTTAGAAGTTCCAGCTGCTTTTTTTGTTGTAAAGCCATACATAGACAATGAGCCAGACTTAATAAGGAGAATGGTAGATGAAGGTCATTTAGTTTGCAATCATTCTAATCATCATCATTCAATGCCTTCAGTACATAACATAGAAAAATTCAACAGTGAGCTAAATGATGTTGAAGAAGCTTATAAATCTCTTATCGGTGAAGATATGCCAAAATTTTTCAGACCTCCTATGGGAAAATACTCTAAAGAGTCTTTAGAAAAAACAAAAGAATTAGGTTATAAAACAATTTTTTGGAGCTTTGCATATAAAGATTGGTTTGTTAACGATCAACCTTCAGAAGACTATGCTATAAAGAAAATTGAAAACGGAGTGCATCCTGGTGGAATAATTCTTCTTCATGCAGTTTCTAAAACTAATATGAAAGTTTTAAAAACAGTATTAACAGATCTAAAAAATGAAGGATATGAATTTAAATCTTTATCAGAACTGCCTGAATAATGTAGAAAACTTAAACTTGAATTTATCTTTCTCATTTTAATGTTTTCATTAAACTTATCAATATATGTAGATAGTCAGGCAATCCACTTAGATTCCTGACTACTTCCATTAACATATCATTTTCCCAATTAATAAATGTTTTACTATTTACCTGGATATATTATCTCATTTACTTTTTTACAAATTGCCTCTTTTCTCTTTAATGAATCAACTTCTATACTAGCTATTTCCATTTCAATACCTTTTGAAAAACTTTTTTCTCTTAATGAATTTAAGTTAACTTTTACATTTATTATAGATGTTTCTATTGCCGCATGCAAAAGAATTGCTGCACAGCCTGCATCAGAAAGTAACATCTTATTGCCGTATTTCACTGCAATATCAATATTATCATAAAACTTATACCCTTCTTTTGCAAGTTCTAAAGGAGCCTTCATAGCTTTTAAAGTTCCTTCAAGTATCCCTTTATTTCTTTTTTCTTTTTCTTCATCTGTATCTTTCTTTAACTTATAACAATCCATAAGTTCATTAAAGTATCTTCTATCATCTTCCATCAAAATTAAAGATTTCTTAGTAAACTTTTTTGAAGCTTCGCAAAAATCTAAAATCACCTTTTTAGTATCTATATCCAATGCTTCAAATGATTTTTTATTTACTGTTAATGAATACACCATTGAATTTAAACTTCCTGCAAGCGCAGAAACAAGTCCCGCCACACTTCCTCCACCTGGAGATGGTGAACTTGAAGATAAATCCTCAATAAACTCTCCTACCCTATAATCTTTAAACTCCATTAAAATCACGTCCTTACAATACATAAATTTACGATATAATTTTCAAAACTATTGGAAAACTTACTATAGAAAACAAGGTAGTTACAAAAACTATTATAGCTGCATAACTACTTTCCTTATTATAGCTCTCTGCTATTATTGATGTCATTGTTGCCGCTGGCATAGATTGAAGCACTATTATTGTATTAATTAATATACTATCATCTTTCACAAGCTTTGCAAATAAAATAATAGCTAAAGGAATTATTATTAACCTTATAAAAGTTCCATAATACACGGTTATATCTCTAAAAGCTTCCTTCATATTTACCTTTGATAATACACATCCTATTATTATCATGGACAACGGTGTTGTCATGTCTCCTACTAATTTAAAGCTTTTATACAAGGTTCCAGGTAATTCTACATTAAATAATAAAATAGAGATTCCAATATATACTGCCACTATTCCTGGAGTAAACAGAACTTTCCTAATATCCTTAATAGCAAAGTTATCTGAATAAAGCACAATTCCATATGTCCACAAAAACAAATTGAATAGAACATTAAATATAGCTGTATACACTACACCTTCAGCCCCATATATGCTGCTTACTATAGGAAACCCAACAAACCCACAGTTAGAAAATACATTTGCAAACTGTAATACATTTCTTTTACTCTTATCTTTAATTACTAAAAGCAATATGTATGATATTATTCCAGTTATAATAAAACAAAAAAAGCTATAAAAAAAAGACCTTAAAATATTGCTCTTCATACTTTCATCAAACTTTAAACTAAAAGATGTAATTATCAAAAGAGGAAGCGTTATATTCATAAGAATTCTAGTTAGTCCCTTTTGAATTTCACCAGTTATTATATTCCTCTTTACTCCATACAATCCTACTAGAATTATCAAAAATAAGGATATAACGTTGTCCATCACTGCTTTTATCTCCATATATTTTCACCTAAATCCCCAAATTTTATTATTGTACTTTTAAACATAATTATATTATAAAAAAGAGTGATATCAACACTCTTTTTTACAGCCTATTTTTATTTACTTAAAACATCTTTATATATTTTCTTTATCTTTCCTATAATTACTTCCTCACCATAATTACTTATACATTTTTCTCGTATCAACTCATTATCAAAATCATTAATGTTTTCAACAAAATTCATTAGCCCTTCAACTAAAGCATTATGATTTTTATTTTCTACTATGATCCCATTGTAATCCTTAATAATGTCTTCAGCGCCACCATTTTTAGTTCCAAGAACAGGTTTACCAAGTGCCATCGCTTCAATATAGACAACTCCAAAAGTTTCATATTCAGATGCTAGAACAAAACCATCAAATTCATTCATAACTTTAACCACATCATCTCTTCCAACAGCGCCTAAAAAAGTAACTCGTCCTTCAAGTCCAAGCTCTCTTGTTAATGATTCCAATTCACTTCTTTTTTCTCCATCTCCACCTATAGTAAGAGTAACATTATCTTCACTAAATGCTTCACTAAATGCTCTAATAAGTCTATCCATACCTTTTCCTTCAACTAAGTATGCTAAAGAAAATAATTTAATTTCTTTTGAAGTTTCAATCTTTTCTTCAACACTAGTTCTTGAGAAATCAACCAAGTTATGTATTACTTCTATATCATTATCTGTGTACTTAGTCATTTCCTTCTTAAGCCCATTTCCAACAGCTATTAATTTATCAGCCGAATCATATGAATATTTAATCCATTTAAAATAACTCTCTTTAACATACTTACTATTTTCTAGAGATGTATGCTCTGTAAGTATAAATGGAACATTATATTTTTTTGCTACATATGCAGCAGAAATCCCACCCCAAAAAGCTGAGTGAGCATGGATTAAATCCACCTTTCCTTCTTTATTTACTATTTCAAGGTAAAGTTTTTCCATTCGCTTATTAAAACTCTTAAACATCCTAGGATTCTTAGGGAAAAAGTTATAGTCTTTGTATCTATAAGTTCTTAAATCTTCTTCAATATTAAAACTTAATCTTCTCTTTTCATTAACTCTCCCTAGCAAAGTTAAAGGCCAAATCTCATTATAAGCCACAGATATTTTCTCACCACTTCTCTGGAGAGCCTGAAACTGTTCTTTAAAAAAACTCCCATGAACTTTATTTCTAGGCGAGGCATACCAAGATGGCACAACCATTATATGCATAATCTACACCTCTAATATTTTATTTAATCTTTCAACTATTGTGTTCCACTCATAAGAATAATCTGGTTCAGTAAATAATTCTTCCTTCTCTTTTTGTAAAAGGTTAACCAAATTTGCTTTAATATCATCTCTGTTATTGTCAGCAGTAACACATCTATCATGATTTTCAACCAACTTCCGAATAGGATCATGATTATCACCATATATAGCAAATATCTTTCCTCTAGCACCAAAATACTCATAAACTTTTGCAGGTATCTGCTTAGATTCCCTATTTCCAAAAAGCAATAATATATCAGACTTCAACATATACTTGATTGCTTCATTAAATGGTATTCGTTTAGATACAGTAACAACTTCTAAAGAATCTAACTTTTCCTTCGCTTTTGCATCATCAATATTTCCAAAGAATAATACATTCATCTTTTTATATAGCAAAGAATTTTCTTCCTTTATTTCTTCTAAAGCCTTAATGAAAGGATTTATATCTCTAAGTTTTGAAAATATTTCACCAGCATAAATAATATTTATTTTATCATTTTTAATCAATTTAGGTTTTTCTTCCTTATTTATTTTTTCAAATAATTTAGAATCAAAACCTCTAGTTATAATATAGGTCTTTTCCTTATCAATACCATAACTTTTTATATAATCTTGTCTATTATCTTCTGTTACAAAAATAAATTTATCAGCTAAATTAACTATCTTCTTTTCCATACTTGCTTCAATGCTCTTTTTAACGAAATTAGATCTTAATCTAGTTGAATCCTTAAGCCATGGATCACTCCAATATGTTATCCATGGAACATTATTATACTTTTTCTTTATATTATATCCACATAAATGAGAAGATGGAGGTTCATGCATTGAAAATATTACATTAAATTTCTCTTCTTCCATCAACTTAATTCCATATTTACTAGCTTTTTTTGACCATATATAATACATATCTGGAATTACTACTGCATTTTTAATATTTCTAAGAATTTTTAATTTCCTTATTGACCCACTAGAAGGAGCTGTCTCTAATTCATTTTCTGAGTTTCTTGGAACTAGCTTATTAAATAGCTTCCCTCCTTCAATCAGATGTGTCTTTATATCTGAACTTATCATTTTACTTAACTCTTCATCATAGTATATTGAATCCTTTGGAAAATCTACCGTTAAAAGATGAACTTCATTTTCTTCTATTTCACTAAGTTTATTTAAGTACTGTAAAGTCTCAATTGCTGCTGAATTATTAATGAATGGCGAATAACACGCAATAAATAATATTTTCATTTTTTCCTCCTATGAACTAATTTTATTTTTCAATACAATTAGTATTTCTCTAACTTCATCTATTTTTAATATATAAGTAAAGCAGAAATAAACTAATGCACCAATAATAGTTCCAATTAATATATGAATAATTATAGGAAAACTTATAGTAATCTTACTTATTATCCCTATAATAATTACCATCCCTAAAGTAGAAAGGATAACCTTCACTAACTTTCCAAATAATAATTTAACATTCAACTTTCCCTGTAGCTTAACAATATTCCTAATGAGCAAAAGTGCTGTTACTAACATTGCTACTGAAGAAGCTATAGCAATACCTAAAATCCCTAAGTTTTTAGATAATGTTATGCTCAATACAATATTTATTATCATTCCTATAACTCCATTAGTTGCTGTAAGTTTTGTTTTTCCCATAGAAAACAAAGTTGAATTTAGTATATCTCTAACGCCTGTAAAGAATATTCCAAACGAATATCCAAACAGAGCTAATGTTACTAGTAATTGAGAGCTTTCCTCATATTTAAAAAATACAATCCTAACTATATCATTTCCATACAATAGCATACCTGCTGTAATAGGAACTAGTAACAATGCTAAATATATCACCGATTTTGATAACACTTCTAAAAACTCTTTATTCTTCCCTTCGCTTTGTCTATTAGCCAAAATAGGATATACAACTGTAGATATCGATGTGGTTACAATTGTATTTATAAAAGAGATCAAAAGTTGAGCATTATCTAATGTAGTTAAAGCACCTTTATCAAGACCTGAAGCTATATTTTTATCAACAACCATATTTAACGAATTTGCACCAGCCCCAACCATAACCGGTAATATTAATATGATAATTCTCTTTACTCTCTCATCTTTTAAGTCAATAAAGAATCTATACCTATAGCCATGTTTTTTTAATGATGGTACTTGAACTACTACTCTTGCAAAATTACCAATTACATTTGCAATAGTCAATCCATATATATTGAAATCCTTAAATATTATTAAATAAATTATCATAGGCAAATTAAAGAACAATCCAAGTATAGATGGAATTACAAAATCTTCATGAACTTGTAATATAGCCGTGAAGCATGCATTTATAGACAAGAACATCAAGTTTATTAATGTTATTCTAGTTAGTTTTGTTGCTATAATCATCGTTTCAGGATCAACCTTATCTCTATTCATAAATAGTCCTGTAATTTGCTCTGGAAAAAAACTTGCAACCACAAAGATTACCAATGATATAAAAAAAAGTATATTTATTATATTGTTGGCGAACTTATGCATTTCACTTTTTCCTTTTTTTACCTTAACATTACTAAGCATGGGTAAAAATGATGTTGAAATAGCAAGACCAACTAAGGTAAAAATTATATCTGGAATAGATGCTGCTGCTTTATATGCATCAGATTCTATTCCTGCCGGAAACCTTACTCCGATTAAAAAATCTCTAGCAAAACCCATGCACCTGCTTATTAAAGCAACTACCATAACTATAGCAGTCGACTTAATCAAACTATTTTTCTTCATATATTCACCCACTACTTACTTTTAGCTACTCTCCACAAAAATCGTGGAATTACTCCTAATCTTTTAATCCTACTTGGTTCATTTGAAACTCTGTACAACCATTCAAGTCCCAAAGAAATCATCCATTTCGGTGCTCTTTTAACATTTCCAGCAAAAACATCAAAACTACCACCCACTCCCATATATATTTTACATGGAAGCTTATCCATATTATTAATTATAAAATTTTCTTGTCTAGGACATCCCATAGCCACAAATATCGCCCATGGCTTCTTATCTTTTATATCTTGAACAATATCATCACAATTATCTAAATCAAAATATCCATTATGAGCCCCAACAATGTTAATAGTAGGTATATCTTTTTTAATATTCTTAATACATTCCTGTAGAGTCTCTTCCTTTGCTCCAAGTAGATAAATGCCTTTACCTTCATTAGCACCCTTATATAAAATTCCCTTCATAACTTCAATTCCTGCAATCTTCTCTTTAACAGGATTTTTTACCATCCTTGAAGCAATTACAGTTCCAACACCATCAGGAATTATTACAGAATACTCTGAATTAAAATTTTCATTAAGACTTTTATCTTCTAATCCATTAAATAGGATCTCTGGATTGCCAGAAACTATATTTACTTTATCTTTTTCAAAAATCTCATTTAATAATTCTGATTTACTCTTATTAAAAATCTTATATCCTAAAATTTTTGTATACATATAAACTCCTTATTTTGCTAACATTCTATCAATTTGTTGTACAATCTCATCTTCAGGATTTAATTTTCTAGCTATATCCAAGTGTAATTTTGCTTCTCTTTCATTACCTAAATTAAGATAACACATTACTATATTTGTACATATTTCAATATCCCTTGAAGCCTCAAATCCTTTTTTAAAATATTTTATAGCCTGTTCAAAATCTCCGATGCAAGCATAATTAACTCCAAGTTCATTTACTACTTCTAGAATACCTGACTCTATATCTAAACTTTCATTTAAATAATATATTGCTTTTTCATAGTTTTCAATTTTTCTATATGCTACTGCTAAGTAATAGTAAAGCAAAGGATTTTTTTCAAAATTATCAATTAGTGATAAAAATATTCCTATAGATTTTTCAGGACTTTCGTCTAACATATCTATAGCCTTTTCATATGAAGTAACATTCTCAATATCATTCATTATTACCTTAATATCTTCACTTACTTCCCCACCTTTATTTACATACTCATTAATATCTACTTTAGCACCTCTATAATCACCTTTAGCTTTAAGTATTAAGGCATTATAAAGATATGGCTCTGACAAGTTTGGAAATTCACCTTTTCCCTCTTCGATATCTTGCAATAAAATCTCTTCAAAAGCACTATCTCCTTCTCTTATAGCCTCGCCAATTAATAAAAGTTTTTTATAATATTCTTCATTTCCACTAGCTAAATATAGTCCTCTTACTAAAAGATAAGCTTCAACCAGGTCATTTTCCTTTATTCTATTTGTAACTAGTGATCTTCCACATTCTTCACTTTCTTTTATGTTATTTAAAACAATAATATAATCTTCGCTATATATAAGATTTTCATCTGCACCCAATGCAATTAACATCCCTTCGATAAAATAATATATAGGCAAATTACTAATTTTTATCTCATCATTCACATTACTTGTAATGTATTTAGAGCTAATTGGCACATATAAATCTTTGGTCTTCAAAGAAATTTTTTTCGATATATTGGTACTATTCTTAAAACCTTCCCAATCTACCTCTAAGAACAATAATTTATTTAATTTATCTTTAAATACTGTTTTATAATCCATTCGGCACCACCTAACCATTTTATGTCTCTTATAATTATACCCCAAAACAGAAAAAATGCTATCATCTTTCAAAATGATAGCATTTTCTTAATTTTATTTTAATTTTTTATTTATTATTTCCATTACTTTTTCTTTAAATCTTTGGATTTCTGTTTCAGCATTCTCTAAGCTATTTCCTTTAACTGCAAGATATACTTTCATTTTAGGTTCTGTACCCGAAGGTCTTACAACAAAATATGAATCATCTTCTAATATAAACTTCAATACATTAGAAGTTGGAAGATTAATATCCTTATTCTCTGCCTTAATTAAATTTTCTTCAACCTTTAGTTTATAATCTAATTTAGTTACAACCTTTACTCGATCAACTTCATTTAATGTAGAGCTTCTTAATCCATCAATACAAGTTGCAATCTTTTCTGCTCCTTCTTTTCCTGCAAGTTCTAAAGAAACTAGTTCTTCCTTAAAGAATCCATGTTTTTTATAAAGTTTAATTAAAGCTTCATAAAGACTCATTCCTTCTTCTTTATAATAAAGAGTCATTTCAGCAATAAGCATAGAAGCTATAACAGCATCCTTATCTCTTACAAAATCACCTGCAAGGTATCCATAGCTTTCTTCAAATCCAAATAAGTATTTCTTTTCTCCTGAAGTATTAAATTCTTGAATTTTTTCTCCAATATACTTAAATCCAGTTAATACATCAATAATTTCTATACCATAGCTTTCAGCTATTTTTCTAGCACCTTCTGTTGTAACAATTGTTTTTATTACAACTCCGTTATTTGGTAATTTTCCTGTCTCTTTTAGCGAACTTAATATATAGTTAGTTAACAGTAAACCTGTTTGATTTCCTGTTAAAACCTTATATTCTCCATTTCCAACATTAACAACAACACCAATTCTATCACAATCTGGATCAGTACCAAATATAATATCTGGCACTTCTTTCTTAGCCATATCTAATGCCAATTCAAATACTTTTGGTAGCTCTGGATTTGGATAAGGTGCAGTTGGAAAATCTCCATTTGGAGCCTCCTGCTCTTTAACCACTTTAACATTATTGTAACCTAATTCGTTTAATACTCTTCTAACAGGTACATTTCCACTTCCGTGAATTGGGGTATATATTATTTTTAAATCCTTTGCTTTACCTCTTACTAAATTCTCTCTTATAGTTAGTCCTTTTACCTTCTCTATATATGCTTTATCAACTTCTTCACCGATATACTTAAGTAATCCTTTTTCAATTGCTACACCTTCTGCAATTGATTTCAATTCTTCAAAACTTTCAATAGCATTTACAGCTGAAATTATTTTGTTAGCTTTTTCATCAGTTACTTGTCCACCAAACTCATCATACACTTTGTATCCATTATATTGTTTAGGATTATGAGATGCAGTAACAACTATACCACCTTGACAATTTAAATGTCTAACTGAAAATGAAAGCACTGGTGTTGGTCTTAAACTCTCATACAAATAAACCTTTACTCCATTTGCACATAAAGTTAATGCTGCCGCCTTTGCAAATTCCTTTGACATATTTCTTGAATCATAAGCTATTGCGATAGATGGTTCTTTAAAGTTTTCATTTAAGTAATTTGCAAACCCTTGTGTGGCCTTTGATACTGTATATATATTCATTCTATTAGTACCAGCTCCTATTACTCCTCTCAACCCACCTGTACCAAATTCTAAATCCTTATAAAATCTATCTTCAATCTCCTTGTCATCTTTTATATTACGTAATTCTTTCTTGATTTCTTCACTTATAATACTTGAGTTTAACCAGTTTGTATACTTATCTTTATACACTAATACCCCTCCTCCTATTCTTTACAAATATATTATACAACATAAATTACAATTTACAATGGGAAAGTTAATTTTTCCCATTTTTTTCTAAACGAGGGGTATCACTCCCCTATCAGTCTTCTGACTTTTTCTCTTCTTTATCCGTATCACGATTTTCCATTTCTTGCTCTCCTAATTGAGATGTTAATCTATTTTCATTACTAATTGAAGCAACTACTGTATGAATATCATCTATAATTGAAATTTCTTCTCCAAACTCTAGATCTTCAAACCTATATACATCTCCTAATTTTCCTTTTGATACATCAACTTTAAATGATCTTGGTAAATCATCGGGTTTACAGGTTACTTTAACAACTGCTTTTTCTTTTTGAAGAACAGCACCTTTATTATTTAGCCACTCTTCTCCAACAAATTGAATAGGTACTTCGGATTGGATTTCTTTATTTGTTGTTATTTCTTCTAAATCTATATGAATTACCTTATGTGATACCGGATCTCTTTGAA
This sequence comes from Clostridium sp. HBUAS56017, assembly GCF_007115085.1. Lineage (NCBI taxonomy): Bacteria > Bacillati > Bacillota > Clostridia > Eubacteriales > Clostridiaceae > Clostridium > Clostridium sp. HBUAS56017. The sequence goes on from NZ_SULK01000001.1 coordinate 128,994, forward strand.
CTTCTTTTAGTAAAGCTTTTTCACTTCTCCCATTTAAATTAAAATTAATTATTCCATGTTCTCCTGATAAAGATAATTCTCTTCTTAATTCTAGTTCTCCAACTTCAAACAAAAAATTTTCCACCCTTTTTCCGTATAAAATTCCTGGAACAAATCCTTTTCTTCTCTCTCTTCTAGCAGAATGTCCTGATACTATATTTCTCTCCATCAATTCTAAATTATTCAAAGTTTTTTCACTCCTTATTTTATAAACTCTTTTTAATTATTCCAAGAATTTATAAAAATTATACAAATGAATTTAAAATTGCCATTTAATTTTCGAATCATTTACATCAAATTCTTTGAAAACTCATATATTAATATTGCATCCTACAAATTTATACAATATAATCATATAGGATTAATTTCTAAAAAAATAATTAAACTAAACTCATGAAAGCGGGTGTATAAATGAACAAATTTGATCAAAATAGAACTCCTTTATTTGATGCATTAAAAGAATACGTGAACAGAGATACTCTACCATTCCATGTACCTGGACACAAAAAAGGAGTAGGTATAGATAACGAATTTAAGAATTTTATGGGAGAAAACCCTTTTAAGATAGATGTTACAGTATTCAAACTAGTAGATAGCTTACATCATCCAACAGGCCCTATTAAAGAAGCTCAAGAACTTGCTGCAGATGCATATGGTGCAGATGCTAGTTTTTTTTCAATTCATGGAACTTCTGGTGCTATACAAGCAATGATTATGTCTGTTGTATCTGATGGAGATAAAATAATAGTTCCTAGAAACGTTCATAAATCTGTTACTGCCGGAATTATATTAAGCGGAGCTACTCCTGTATTTATGCAACCTGAACTTGACAAAAAATTAGGAATTGCTCACGGAGTTACTCCTTCAACAGTTAAAGAAACCCTTGATTCCAACCCTGATGCCAAAGCCGTACTCCTAATTAATCCTACTTACTATGGAGTATCTACTGATATTAAGAAAATCGCAGATATAGTTCATGAATATAATATACCATTAATTGTAGACGAAGCTCATGGCCCACACTTGGCATTTTCAGATAAACTTCCAATGTCAGCTATAGAAGCAGGAGCAGACATTTGTGCTCAAAGTACACATAAAATTATAGGATCGTTAACTCAAGGCTCTCTACTTCATGTAAAAGGCAACTTAGTTAGTCCTAAAAAAGTACAACAAAGATTAAATCTTTTACAAACCACTTCTCCTTCTTATATTTTAATGGCATCTTTAGACTGTGCTAGAAGACAAATTGCTTTAGATGGAAAAAAACTTTTAGATCAAGCCATAAAGTTATGCGATTATACAAGGGAAGAAATAAATAAGATACCTGGTTTTTATTGTTTTGGAAAAGAAGTACTAGGAAAAGATGGCTCTTATGCTTTTGATTCTACTAAACTTACTATATCCTGTAGAGAACTAGGGATAACTGGATACGAACTAGATACAATATTAGCTGATAAATACCATATTCAAATGGAATTATCTGATTTTTATAATGTTTTAGCTGTTGGATCTTTTGGTGATACAAAGGAAGGTATGGACAAATTATTAACTGCCTTAAAAGAAATATCAAGAGAATTTATTGGAAAAAGACCAGCAACGCCTGACTTTTTGGACATTCCATCCATTCCAAAAAAAATACTAGAACCACGTGAAGCCTTTAACGCTAAAAAAGAAGATACTTTACTTGAAGAAAGTGAAGGCAAAATTTCTGGAGAATTTCTTTTAGCCTATCCACCAGGTATACCATTACTTTGCCCTGGTGAAAAAATTACTAAAGAAATCATAGATTATGTAGATGATTTAAAACGTGCTAATCTTTATGTTCAAGGGACAGAAGATTCTACAGTAACTTATATAAAAACTGTCATTTAGCTTTTTTATCTTATCCTATAGAGTAGAGATTTAAAATTTCTATTCTATAGTTTTTTTATACAATAGCAAAGTATGCAATCATTGTTTGTAAGATACTAATTCATTAGCTGTAAAAATAAGGTTTAGAAGCAACTTAATCACAAAGCTGCTTCTAAGCCTTCTATTACTTCCAAACATTTTTTGTTGCAACAACATCAACACCAGTTTGAAGTACATCTTTAATTAAAACATCTCCTATTTTAACTGGAGCATTTACACTAATTCTATTTATTTCCTCCATACACCTCATAGTAAGACCTTTTGGTATTGGCTTTTGAGTTTTTACTGGAACTACTTGCACTTCTCTTCCATTAACCTTTACTGTTGAAGTTATTATTCTAACTGGATTTGTAACTTCATTTACTCCATACTCAGCTCCTCTAGGACAAGTATTTCCACTAACTTTTAAAGTGTCCTCTTCAACCTTTAAATGACAGCCTTTAGGACAACATATACATATTAATTCTCTTTCCATTTTCTACTCACCATCCTCTAATGATATTGTTATATCTTCTTTAACTTTTTCTAATAGCACTTTACTTAAAACCACTTTTTCCATTTCTGATGGTGCCAAATGAGCTCTTTTAAATTTAGCTATAATCTCGTCTCCACTTCTAACTACTAGTGCTTTGTTGTGATATATATTATTTACTCTCATAAATACAGTTAACTTATCTTTAACATCATCTATATTTAATCTTTGTGGAACTGTATAATTAACATTATTACCATTAATTATATTTACATATTTATCTTTCTTTAGTTCATTTCTTATATATCTAGCTGCTGAAATACCTGTACGTTTTGATTCCTCTGTTACAAAATCAACTAAGTCATGAACATGAACTACATTACCACAGGCAAATATTCCATCTACTGATGTCTCCATACTTTCTGTAACTTTTAATCCATTTGTTCTTCTATCAGGTTCAATTCCAGCATTAATAGATAATTCATTTTCTGGTATTAGTCCTACTGATAACAACAAAGTATCTGCATCAAATGTTATTTCTGTCCCTTTAATAGGTCTTCTGTTTTCATCTACCTTTGCTATTACTACTTTTTCAACTCTTTCTTTACCTATAATATCTACAACTGTATGGGATAGATATAATGGAATATCATAATCATTTAAGCATTGTACTATATTTCTATTTAATCCATTTGAATATGGACATAATTCTACTACTGCTTTAACTTTTGCTCCTTCAAGAGTCATTCTCCTTGCCATTATAAGGCCAATATCACCAGATCCTAAAATAACAACTTCCTTTCCAGGCATATACCCTTCAACATTAATATATCTTTGAGCTGCACCTGCACTAAATACACCTGCTGGTCTATCACCTGGTATATTTATCGCCCCTCTTGTCCTTTCTCTGCATCCCATTGAAAGGATTATAGCCTTGGCTTCAAGTTCCATATATCCTTCTTCTGAATTTATTGCATAAACTTTTTTATCCTTTGTTATTTCTAATACCATAGTATCAAGTTTCACTTCTATATCAGTATCTTTTACCATTTCAATAAATCTACTTGCATATTCTGGACCTGTAAGTTCTTCTTTGAAAGTATGTAACCCAAAGCCATTATGAATACATTGATTTAGTATTCCACCTAATTCTTTATCTCTTTCTATAATTAATATCTTTTTTATTCCATTATTATATGCTTCATAAGCTGCTGCAAGGCCTGCTGGTCCTCCACCTACTACGATTAATTCATAACTCATAACTTTGTCCCCCTTCTACTTAGTTTTCCCTACTAATATATAAGATTTATCTTTTTCCAACATAACACTTTCTAATGGAACATCATATTCCCTTGCTATTATCTCTTGAACTTTTGGTCCACAGAATCCACCTTGACATCTTCCCATTCCTGGTCTACATCTTCTCTTTACTCCATCTAAGGATATGCTTCCAAAACTTCTTTTTATTGCATCAACTATTTCTCCTTCTGTTATACTTTCACATCTACAAACAATTCTCCCATACTCAGGATTTTCTTTTATAAGATTAGCCTTATCCTTTGGTTCCAATTCCATAAAATGAATTTGATCTCTTTTTGCTATGAAATCTTCTTTTTTTTCTAAGCTACATCCTGCTTTTTCTAATATACTAACTACATCTAGTGCTATAGCTGGAGCTGAAGATAATCCTGGTGATTTCATTCCTGCAACATCTACAAAACCTTTTACTTCGTCATTTTCTTCTACTATAAAGTCACCTGTATCTGGATTAGCTCTAAGGCCTGCAAAATTTCTTATTCCTTCTCTAAAATTAACTTTTGTTGTAGTTTTCATAGCAGATTCTCTTATTTCTTCTAATCCTTCTGCAATTGTTCCTAAATCTTCTTTATCTTCTATATCTCTTGCATCAGGCCCAACTAATAAATTTCCATGAACAGTTGGTGTTACTAATACTCCTTTTCCAAGCTTTGATGGACATTGGAATATTGTATGACTAACTAAACTTCCTTGGCTTTTATCCATTACATAATATTCACCACTTCTTGGAATTATCTTAAAGCTTTCTTTACAAATTAAATTGTGTATCTTATCAGCATAAACCCCAGCAGCATTTATAACAAATTTAGCTTCTACTATTTCCCCATCCTTAGTTGAAATTTTAAAGGAATCATCTTTTTCTATTGAAACAACTTCTTTTCTCAATTTAATTTCTCCACCATTTAAAACTCCATTTTCTGCTAAAGCTATAGTATATTCAAATGGTCCAACTATACCACCAGTTGGTGCATATAATGCTCCTTTTATATCTTCATTAAGGTTTGGTTCTAATTCTAAGGTTTCTTCCTTTGTTAAAATCTTCAAATCCTTAACTCCTATTTTGCTTCCATTTTCATAAAGGTTTTTTACTGTATTCATATCTTCATCATCAAAAGCTAATATAAGTGATCCGTTTCTCTTAAAAGGAACGCTTAACTCCTTACATAAATCACCAAACATTTCATTTCCTTTAACATTGTACTTTGCCATTAAAGTATCTTCCTTAGGATCATATCCTGCATGCACTATTGCCGAATTTGCTTTACTTGTTCCTAGTGAAACATCATTTTCTTTTTCTAACACAACTACCTTTAAGTTATACTTGGTTAATTCTCTAAATATGGAACATCCTATGACACCTGCTCCAATTATTGCTACATCATACATATTAAACCCTCCTTAATTACGTAAAAAAAGCCAAGCTAAAAACAAGGTGAATAATCACCAAAGTTTTTATGCTTGACTCTAAATTCTCTCAGCATTTTATTATTTATTTTATACTTACATTATAGCCTGTATAGGTATACATGTCCAGCTTTTATTTTAATCTTCTTCCCATTCTTTTGCTCTCTTAACCGCTTTATTCCATCCCTTGTATAATTTATTCTTTTTATCTTCATCTAGATTAGGAGTATAAGTCTCACTTACAGCCCACTTTTCCGCAATTTCTTCTTTAGATTTCCAAAAACCTACAGCAAGACCAGCTAAGTATGCTGCACCAAGAGCTGTTGTTTCTGTTATTATAGGTCTTACAACATCTGCACCTGTAATATCAGCTTGGAATTGCATTAATAAATTATTTCTACAAGCCCCACCATCAACTTTAAGACTTGTAAGCTTACATCCTGAATCTTCTTGCATTGCATCTATTAAGTCTCTTGATTGATAAGCGATAGATTCAAGTGCAGCTCTAATAATATGATTTCTATTAGCTCCTCTTGTTAGTCCCATAATGGCTCCTCTTGCATACATATCCCAGTATGGAGCACCAAGTCCAGTAAATGCTGGAACAATATAAACGCCTCCATTATCTTCAACTTTTTTTGCAAAATACTCTGTGTCTGCTGCATCACTAACTAACTTAAGTTCATCTCTAATCCATTGAATAACAGCACCTCCAACAAACACTGAACCTTCTAATGCATATTGTACTTTGTTATCAATTCCTATTGCAATGGTAGTTACTAATCCATTTTTGCTTTGTATCATCTTTTTTCCTGTATTCATAAGAAGGAAGCAACCTGTTCCATAGGTATTTTTAACACTACCTTCTTCAAAACAAGTTTGTCCAAATAGAGCACATTGCTGATCTCCAGCCATACCTGCTATAGGAACTCTAACTCCTCCAGTACCTCCAAGGTTTGTATATCCATAAACTTCTGATGAATTTCTAACCTCTGGTAACATTGATTTTGGAATGTTAAGTTTCTCTAAAATCTTTTCATCCCATCTTAATTCTTTTATATTATAAAGCATTGTTCTTGACGCATTTGTGTAATCGGTTACATGAACTTTGCCATTTGTAAGTTTCCATACTAACCAAGTATCAACTGTACCAAACAATAACTCCCCATTTTCCGCTCTTTCACGTGCACCTTCAACATTATCTAAAATCCATTTTATTTTAGTTGCCGAAAAATATGCATCTAATAATAATCCTGTATTTTCTTTTACATATTCCTGAAATTCTTTATCTTCTTTAAGCTCTTCTATTATTGCTGCTGTTCTTCTACATTGCCAAACAATAGCATTGTATACTGGTTCACCTGTTTTTTTGTCCCATACTATTGTTGTTTCTCTTTGATTTGTAATTCCTATAGCTGCAACTTCATCTTGAGTTATATTAGTTTTTGCCATTACCTCTTGCAAAACTCCATATTGACTTGCCCAAATTTCTAAAGGATTATGCTCAACCCACCCCTTATCTGGATATATTTGGGTAAATTCCTTTTGGCTTACACCAAATATATTTTGTTCTTTGTCAAAAATTATTGCTCTTGAACTTGTAGTTCCTTGATCTAAGGCTATAATATATTTTTTCATATAACGCACTCCTCTGCTATCTAATATTTCTCTAAAACTTAATTCTATATAGACTACATGTCCCAAATTTCTTTTTTAGTCGTAGACACACATGTAGCTCCTGAACTTAAAGCCTCCATAACCTCTTCTTTAGTTTCAATTAAACCTCCGGCAACTACAGGTTTATTAGAATACTTTGCAATTATATCAATTACCTTTGGAATTATTCCAGGTAAAATTTCTACTGCATCGCATTCAGAAATCAAATGATTCTTAACATTGTTTAATGAAAGTGTATCAAATATAAAGAACCTTTGAACTGCTAACAAATCATATTTCTTAGCAAGCTTAACTACTTGTGGTTTTGTACTAATTATTCCACTAAATCTTGTTTCTTCTTTTATATACCTTATGACAACTTCCTTATTTGTAAATCCTTCAACTAAATCGATATGAATTATCCCTATTTTATTACTAGATATTATGATATTGCTTATTTCTTTAATGTTAATTACATCTCCATATAAAACAAATATGATTTCAGCATCTGAATTTACAGCCTTATCTAATTGTTCTTCATTTTTTACTGCTGCTATAATTGGATTTTCTTCTAATAATTCTTTTATATTCATGTTCACTCCTATGTAATTGTTTTCTTCCCATCCTAAGTATTACACACTAATTTTATAGTGTCAAATCATGGTATGAAAGTTTGCCTTTAAAATATGATTATTTTATTAAAAAAGCATTGTATAAACTAAAGCCCCTAAAACACCACCAATTATTGGTCCAACTACAGGAATCCATGAATAATCCCAATCTGAATCACCTTTATTAGGTATAGGTAAAACCGCATGTGCGATTCTTGGTGCTAAATCTCTAGCTGGATTAATTGCATAACCTGTTGTCCCTCCTAAGCTTAATCCAATTCCCCAAATCAATAAACCTACAAATAATGTACCTACTCCATTAGTCAAGTTTTGCGCTCCTATTCCTAAAATTCCAAAAACTAATACAAATGTACCTATGACCTCGCAAGTAAAGTTTATTATCTTATTTCTTATAGCCGGACCTGTACAAAATACTGCTAGCTTGTCTTCTTTGCCTTCACTACATTTGAAGTGATCATAGTTATGAACAAACACTAAAACGGCTCCTAAAAATCCACCTATAAATTGTCCTGCTAAATATATTGGAACTTCGCTCCATGCTACTTTTCCTATTACAGCAAAAGCAATTGTTAATGCTGGATTAAAATGTGCTCCACTGTAGCTTCCAAAAATCAAAGCAGGGACCGCCACTGCAATAGCCCATCCAGTTGTGATTACCATCCAGCCTGCACCATATCCTTTAGAATTCTTTAAGACAACGTTTGCAACAACACCATCTCCTAATAGAATAAGTAATAACGTTCCTATAAGCTCTGCTAAAAAAATTATCATAGCACTCTCTCCATTCTATTTTATAGTACTTTTTGATTATTATATTCATTACATAGAATTAATTTATATCCACCTACTTTCATAAATTAATCTTCTTATTGATATTACCGGTAAATAACACAATACATACTTATGATTTTAGTAAAACTAGTTTTATTAAGAATTAGTTAATTTTCTCCATAATTATAGCCACATAAAACACACTTCATTTTAAACAAATAATTTTTTATATTGCTTAAAATAGAAGTTTCAAATTACTTAGTTACATCTAACTAAGTAATTTCTGTTTTATGTGGCCGAATTCTCTCATCTCTCTATAGCCTACATTCCCAAAAAACTTTGTTATTACTTTAATGTAATTGTTTCCTTTATATGCTAAGTATCACATATTTATTTTCCAGTGTCAAGATTAATTATTTCATTGATGTAATAATATTATTAAGTGTTTCAAATTTAACTAGATAGAGTACTTTGAATAATGCTGCCTAAATTTTATTCATCCTTACTCTCTTCAAGAACTTCTAGTATCTCTTTCTTAGTAAAGCCCGTGGCACTTTCTATATCCTCTAATGTTTCAAGTCCAAACATCTCTTTTGCCATAGTTATTATCAATCTCTTCATGTTTTTCTCAACATTTTCAGGTAAGTCTGTAATTATTTCTTCATCATCTTTTATAATGCTATAAACTATTGCACTTTCTTCATTTTCAAAATTCTCATCCACGTCTTTTCTTTTAAAATCATAATCTGACAGATAAATTAGCTTATTACTCTCTTCTATCTTCTCACTGTATTCTTTATCAGATAGTATATCTACTCCTGATCTCTTTAGTATATATGCTGTAATGCCTTCACCAGCTATCTTACTACCACAAAAGCTTCCATCATAAATATAATTACATCCACAAGAAGGACTACCTTCTTTTAGTATTGCTGCTATAGTACCAGAAGTTTTGGCAATCTTTATAGTTTCCTCAGCACCTTTTATAAAAGATTCAGTTACATCCTCACCTTCTGAAGTCACTACCTTACCTATTCCATCTTCTACAATACTTCTTGCTGTACCACCTATAATCTCTGCTGGTTTTCTCGGAGTTGTCAATCCACCTAATTGTTCAGGACAAATTAAAATAGCTTCACCTTGCTCCAACAATTTAACACAATCCTTATTTAAATTATTTTTGCCACTATACTTACAATTGACTCCACATAAGCATGCACTTATCAAATACATTTTAGCACCTCAATTTCATTACTGCATAAATATATAAATATTAATCATTTTACTTTAATTCAACTACTGTAACACCATCTCCACCTTCGCCATAAACCCCTAGTCTATAACTTTTTACGTGAATGTGTTTCTTTAACATAGTATTTATTGCCTGCCTAAGAACTCCAGTACCTTTACCATGTACTATTGTAACTTCACCTAGGTTTGCCATATAAGCTTCATCTAGATATTTATCTGCTCTATAACATGCCTCTTCCCCATCTAGTCCTCTTAAATCAATACTGTTTTCAACAGCCCTCAAGTTAAGATTAACTTCTCTTTTCCTCTTCTTTTCTTTCGGTTTGGAAGCACCTTCACTCGTTCTAAGATCTTTCAATTTTACACTTATCTTCATTATACCTGCTTCAACTTGAACTTCACCTTTTTTATCAGGCATAGAAATTATAACTACTTTTTGATTTAATGAAGGTAAAAATGCATCCATTCCAAGTGTTACTTTTTCAATTACTTCTCCTGAATTTTCTCTTGCCTTTATCATAGCTTTTTCTTTTTCTTCAAGTGAATCCTTTAATTTCTTTCTTTCTTCCTCTAATCTATTTCTTCCGCCCCCTGAGATACCCATCTTTTCAAGTTCTCTCATAGCCTTTAATATATCATCAGCTTCGTCTTTGGCTTTAGCTATTATTTCTTTAGCTTCTCTTCGCGCCTCATTATAAGCATTATCTCTAATTGTCTCAAGTCTCTTAAGTTTATCTTCATAAGTCTTTTTAATTGTTTCTGTTTCATTCTTTAATCTCTCAGCGGCTCTTGCATCTCTATTAGCAATTATACTCTTCTCTTGTAAATCTCTTATTAAATCTTCAAATTGAAGATTTTCCTTTGATATATGTTCTTTTGCTTTATCTATAACATAATCATTTAATCCAAGTCTCCTACTTATTTCAAATGCATTAGATTTACCTGGTATTCCAATTAGCAATCTGTATGTAGGTCTTAAGGTTTCAACATCAAATTCCACTGAAGCATTTTCTACCCCTGGAGTTTTTAAGGCATATCCTTTAAGTTCACTATAATGAGTAGTAGCTATAATTTTAGTTCCTCTCTCCTTTAACGTTTCAATAATTGATACAGCTAACGCCGCTCCTTCTGTAGGATCTGTTCCTGCCCCAAGCTCGTCAAATAAAGCTAAAGATTCTTTATCTGCCACTTTCATTATTTCAACAATGTTTGTTAGGTGTGAGGAAAATGTTGAAAGACTTTGCTCTATACTTTGCTCGTCTCCTATATCAGCAAATACCTCTCTATAGAAACTTATAGACGATCCTTCCTTTGCACATATTAACAATCCACTCATTGCCATAATATGTACAAGTCCAACTGTTTTAAGGGTTACAGTTTTCCCGCCTGTATTGGGCCCTGTTATCATTAAAGCTGTAAAATTCTTACCTAAGTACACATCAGAAGAAACAGCTACATCCGGATCTAATAACGGATGTCTCACATTAATTAAATCAAATACACCATCACTATTCACTTCAGGAATTATTCCATTAATGGACAACGAATATTTTCCCTTTGCAAATATAAAATCAAACTGCAGTAATATCTTCATATCACTTTCAAGTACATCTACATTATCCCTTACTTTTCTAGATAGTTCTAAAAGAATTCTTTCAATTTCAGCTTGTTCCTTTAACTTTAATTCCTTTATTTCGTTATTAAGATTAACTAAGCTCATAGGCTCAACAAATAAAGTTGCTCCTGTTGAACTTTGATCATGAACAAGTCCTGGCACAGCACCCCTATATTCGGCTTTTACAGGAACTACATATCTATCTCCCCTCATGGTATATATGGCATCTTGAAGATATTTTGCATTGCTTCTCACTATAGAATTAACTTTTTCTCTTACTGAAGAATTTTTTTCCTTTAAACTCCTTCTAATTCCATGCAAAGTTCCACTTGCTCTGTCGCTTATTTCTTCTTCAGAAATAATGGCTCTTTCTATTTCTAATTTCAAATTATTTATAGGAGTAAGTATATATGCCAAATCTTCTAATTTATCATACTTTTCCTCTTCATCTTTTCTCTCTAAGTAGCCTTTAACTTTGTCTGTACATCTTAACATATTACCTACATATAATAATTGTGCAGCTGATAAACTTCCACCTTTTTTCGCTCTTTCTAAGCCCTCTCTCACATCATGCAACCCTTCAAATGGAGGATTTCCTTTTTTTATAATCAATTTGCAAGCTTCATCAGTTTCTTGCAATGCATTTCTTGTATCAAATATTGATTCACAAGGAGCTAATTTTTCTACAAGTTCCTTTCCTCCACTAGTTACTGCATACCTCTTAACTTTGTCTCTAATCTTATTGAATTCTAATACTCTTAATGCTCTTTCATTCATTTCTTATTCAACACCTCTTCTATAATGGCCCTTAGTATATAGGTTTGTATCAACCTTAACGCTACCTCTTATCATATTTAAAACTTTAATAACTTCTTCTTGTCCTTCATCTTTAAAATCTACTCTAAAAGTTTCAATTCCCATTGATTTTAAATCTTCAATTTCTTCTATTAGATTCAATGGAGAACTATTTAAGATATGGCTCCTACAATATACATCAGTCATTACTCTAAATTCTTCATTCATTCTATCAACCAATGTAAAATTATCTCTCATGCAAGCACTATTACACTCTTTATCCTTGCACTTACCACCAAAAGTACTTCCTATAGGACAATATTCACTTATCATTACTTCTGTTTTTCCATATATATTATAAGCTACTCCCTTAATATTACTCTTCATGATTTCTTTTATTTCTTTTCTATTAAGTTCTAAACTAAGAGAAACTATACCTAAATCTTTTCTTGCAAAATCTAATGCGTGAGAATTAAATATATTAAGCTTATAATCTCCTATTATACTAAGTTCATTTCTATATATGTTAATTACACCTACATTTGAAGTTATTATTCCCTTTATATTCTCCTTGCACTTCTCTATAGTATTAACTATTGAATTAAATTCTTCCTTAATAACTTCAGGAATTAGTAGATATACATTAGTATTTTTTATATTTTCTAAATCTGAAAGTCTTATTGCATCTTTCTCCCTACTAAATAAATCAACACCAATGTTTTTTATATTCTCCTTAAGCAAAGAATCTAGCTGAGCTTTCGTAATACATGTGAATAAAATATCTATTTTTGGTATATTTTTATACACTTCACTATCCTTTACTCCTAAAGCTCTTTTTCTTCTATATAAAGATGTTTCTTGCTTCCTTATCTTCTCAAACAATTCTCTCCTTAGATTATTTAAAGATGCTATTCTTAAAAAACCTTCTTCATAACAAGCAAACTCAATTTCTTCTAGTTTATATGGACAATCCCCTGATTTTTTTAAAGCATCCCTAATCCTATCCTTTTCTAAGGGTTTTCTTTCGGCCTTTTCAACCATGTCACCTTTTACAGAATAAGTTTTTCCATTTAGTATAGCAGTTATTGTAATTTCTTCTCCTATTTTAAAATTTACTTTACCATATAAATTTATCTTTTTATAATAAGGTTTGATTTTTTCTTCCAAAGAGTCAAAAAGTTCTTTACTAGATGTTCTAAATATCATATCTCCCTTTTTATATCCCTTTGGAAATAACTTTACCCTTTCTCCTCTTTCAGCTCTTTTAACTTCATTTCCTTTCACCATAATTTTACTTAAGGTAAAGCCATTTTCTCCATATCTTATCCCATCACCTATAGCTACACTTTCATTTAATATTACCTCTCCATTATCTAATATCTTTCCAATTTCGACTCCAGTATTTTTAGCAAAAGAGTAACTCATCATATCTTTTCCTACATTCTTTCTGAGATATGCCTTAGAAAACCCACTTCTATTAAATAATTGAAGTAACACTCTCTTACCTTCAGCTATATTATACTTTTCATTTTTCAGCTCTTTATCAATAGCTTTTCTATAATTCTCCGTAACACCGGCTACATATTCAGGCCTCTTCATTCTTCCTTCAACTTTTAATGATGAAGTTCCACTTTCTATTATGTCTTTAATATCCTCTATTGTGCATATATCCTTAGGGCTCAAAAGGAATCCTTTCTTTTCTCCCATTGAATTAGACTTCAATGTATATTGCATCCTACAAGGTTGTGCACATCTACCTCTATTTCCACTTCTCCCACCTATCATCGAACTCATCAAGCATTTTCCAGAATAACAAACACATAATGCTCCATGTACAAATATTTCTGTCTCAATACCTAAATCCTTTGAAATATGTTTTATTTCTTCAAGTGAAAGTTCTCTTGAAAGAACAATTCTAGTAAAACCTTTTTCCTTAAAATATAAAGCTCCCTCACCGTTATGTATTGTCATTTGAGTAGACGCATGAACTTCAAAATCTTTATAATTTTCTTTAATTAGCTTAAGTAAACCTAAATCTTGAATTATTAAAGCATCAACTCCTATTTCATAAAGATATCCTGCATATTTTACAGCTTCTTTTAGCTCTTTTTCCTTAAGAATTGTATTCATTGTTACATATATTTTAACTCCATAACTATGGCAATAATCCACAGCTATTTTCATATTTTCATTATCAAAATTTGATGCATAGGCTCTAGCTGAAAACTTACTCCCGCCTAAATAAACTGCATCTGCTCCATTATTTATTGCAGCATAAAGACTTTCCATGCTCCCTGCTGGAGCCAATAATTCTATTTTAGTCATCTTCATCTCTCCTATAGTCTACTATCATAATCAGCATGTCTAATCTTATTTATATCATAAAACCTTCAATATTACCAATTTTCTTTATTCATGACCCATTTATAACATAAAAAGATTATTATAAAATAATATTAAATATATCATCCTACAATAATCTTAATTTTATCCTCTATTTCATTAACGGATTATTTGCTTTCTTCATCTTTGCCATTTCAATTTGAGCATCTAACAGCTTCTTTTCTAAATCTAAAATCCTGTATTTTGAAGTCTTCAACTCATTTCTAGATTCTTTACCACTATCCAGTATTTTTGTTTTTTCATAAGTTAACCTTTCTACTTTTTCTTCTAGTTCACTTATGATATTTTTCTTTTCTTGAATTTCTTCATTTAATATTTCCTTTTCATTAATACCTTTTATTCTACACTCTTCCTCAAAGGATGCCTTTGTTGATTTTTCCATATCTAGTTCTTTATTCTTTTCATCTATTTTCCCTTTTAAGCTAGTGACGCTTTTATTTAAGATATTAATTTCATCTTTCAATTCCTCATTACGTCCCATTATTATGTCAAGTTCTTCCTCAACAGATTCTTTCGAATTACTAATCCTCTTTATCTCATCATTAAGCTCTTTATTTTTCTTTTTCAATGACTCTATTTCATTATTTAAAATATCTTCTGAATACTTTCCTTCGTCAAGTAGTTTATTAATTTGTTCTTTTTCATTTAAAGCAGCTGTTAATTCTTTTTTGATAGCATTTTCAGCATAAGATGCTTCTTTTATCTTTTCTTCTAGAATAGTATTTTTTTCTCTTTCTTTTTCTACTTGCTCGTCCAAATATCCATTTAAATTATTTACTTTAGATAATTCTTTTTTTAGATTTTCAATTTCAATTTGTAAGCTCTTATTGTTACTATTTAATTTACTATTCTCATCAAATAAATTTTTATTCTTATTAGTTTGTTCTATTATATTTTCATTTAACTTACGAACTTTATTTTCTAAATCACCGATTACTTTATTACTAGTTCCATGAATCTTTTCTATTCTTTCACGTAATTCCTTTATTGTATCGCTTAAGGTTTGATTTCTTTCCTCTAATGAAACCTTAATTTTATTTAATCTGTCTACTTCAATATCCCCTTTGTAAAGTTCATCTGCTATATTTATTGCCGCTAGGACTGCTGCATCTCCTGTACTTAAAAAGGTATTCTTACTTGTAATTTCTTTTATTTTACTATTAACAAATTCAGATACTTCTTTTAAATAATTTTCATCTTCTTTACCCTTTAAATTATATTCTCTTCCATTTATAGTAACTGTAACTTTAATCATAGTAACACCTCTCAAAATTGTCTTTATAAATAATTATAGGGGAATTAAACCTATAAAACAAGCTAGCTGATAAAAAATCAGCTAGCCAAAATCTTACAATATTATTACTACTTTCATCCTATACGCAACAAATCAACAACATTTTATCTTAATTGTGCTCCAACTTTATTTTCCAAGCTCTTCAATATTTTATCGTGAACTTTATTTACATCATTATCAGTTAATGATTTTTTCGCATCTCTATACACTATTGCATAAGCTATACTCTTCTTACCTTCTGGAATTTGAGAACCCTTATAAATATCAAATAGTGCTATCTTCTCAACTATTGAACCACCAGCTCTTAACATACAGTCTTCAATATCTCCAACAAGTATACTATCATCAACCAAAATAGCTATATCTCTTGTAGCAGCTGGAAACTTAGGAATTGGTGCATACTCTCTCTTAACATTAGAAGCTTCATATAAAAGATCTAAATTCAATTCAGCTACATAAGAAGGAACATCTAACCCATATTCATCTTGTACATCTGGATGTATTTCACCAAATATACCTGCACTCTTACCTCTTAATTGAATTCCCGCTGTTTTTCCTGGATGGAATGTAGGATTTTCACTTTCCCTTACGAATTTAGCCTTAGTAATTCCTAATCTATCAAGCACATTTTCAACTACACCCTTCAAATCAAGGAAATCAACTTTTCCATACATACCAATAGTTAAAATATTCTTTTCATTTGGAAGTTTATTTTCCTCTTCGCTCTTAACATAAACTTTTCCTATTTCAAAAAGCTTAGCATATTCATTATTTCTTGAATAATTTCTTCCAAGTGATTCCATTATAGAAGGCAAAGTTGAAGTTCTCATTACTGAGAAATCTTCTCCTAATGGATTTTTAATTTTAATAACATTTCTAAGTTCAGAATCTTCTGCTACCTTTATTTTATCAAAAACCTTAGGTGATACAAAAGAATAAGATATTGATTGATTTAGCCCAGAAGCTATTAATGCATCAATAACAACTTCTCTAAGAATATCATTTTTATGCTTGTTTTCTCTCATAGGAGTCACATCAAACACTGTGGTAGGAATCTTATCATATCCATAAATTCTTGCAACTTCTTCTGCTATATCTTCTCTTATTCCTATATCTACTCTAAATGTAGGTACAGTTATCTCTAAGTTATCTCCATTTATTTCAGTATTTAGGTCTAAAGAATCTAATGCACTTTTCATTTCTGCTTTAGTTATACCAGTTCCTAAGAACTTATTAATCCAGCTTGCAGATACTGTCATATGAGAAATTTCTTTAACCGAAGGATATTCATCTATAGTTCCTTCCATTACTTCCCCAGAACCTAATTCACAAATAAGAGCACAAGCTCTATCTAATGCAATTTGTGCTAAATTTGGATCAATATCCTTTTCAAATCTTGATGAACTTTCAGTTCTAAGGCCTAAAACCTTAGAGTTAACTCTAATATTAGTTCCATCAAAATTTGCGCATTCAAATACAACTTCAGTAGTATCTTCCTTTATTTCTGAGTTTAATCCACCCATAATACCAGCTAGGGCAACTGTTTTGTCTCCATCCTTAATGCATAAGAAACTTGAATCTAATTCTCTTTCTATTTCATCAAGAGTTGTGAACTTTTCTCCATCTTTTGCTCTATCTACTACAATTTCCCCAGTAGTTAGCTGTCTTTTATCAAATGCATGCATTGGTTCACCAATTTCTAACATTACGAAATTTGTTATATCTACAATATTATTTATTGGTCTCACACCCGCTTCAAGCAATCTTTCTTGCATCCAACTTGGTGATGGAACTATTTTAACATTTTTAACTCCTCTAGCCATATATCTTCTGCAAAGGTCACTTTTAATGGTTACCTTTAATTCATCCTTTATATTTTTAGAAGATTTAACTTCAAAGTTAAGGTTTGGCATTTTATATGTTGTTCTAAGTGCTGCAGCTGTTTCCCTTGCCATACCCACCATACTTAAACAATCTGGTCTATTAGATGTAATATCAAAATCTAATATAGCTTTATTTAGTTTAAGATATTCTTTTATATCCATTCCTATAGGAGCATCTTCTGGTAATATCATAAGTCCATGTACCGGCTCATCTCCAGCTATTCCAAGCTCTTCTTCTGAGCAGAACATACCATTAGATACAACACCTCTCATCTTGCCCTTCTTTATCTCTGTTCCATCAGCTAAAATAGATTTATGAAGAGCAACAGGAACTTTATCTCCTTCTTTCATGTTAGTTGCAGCTGTAACTATTTGAATTTTTTCTGTTCCAATATCAACTTGACAAACATTTAATCTATCTGCATCAGGATGCTTTTCTATTTGTTCTATATAACAAACAACTACATTCTTAATACTATCTCCTTGAATCTCTACCTCTTCAAGTTGTGAACCTGTAAGCGTAAGTATATCTCCAAGTTCTTTAGCGTCTACATTTATATCAACATAATCTTTAATCCAATTAAATGGTACCTTCATTACTTAATCCTCCTCTAGAATTGATTTAAGAATCTCATATCACTTTCATATAATAATCTGATATCATCAAGGCCATAGCTAAGCATAACCATTCTATCAACACCAAATCCAAAAGCAAATCCGCTATAAACCTCTGGATCTAAGCCACAATTTCTAAGAACATTTGGATGAACCATACCACAACCTAAAAGTTCAATCCACCCCGATCCTTTACATACATTACATCCTTTTCCCCCGCATACGAAACAAGTTGCATCCATCTCAGCAGATGGCTCTGTAAATGGGAAATGATGTGGTCTAAACTTTGTCTTAACCTTATCACCAAACATCTTCTTTGCAAATAGCTCTAAAGTTCCCTTTAAGTCTGCAAATGTAACTCCTTTATCTATTACTAACCCTTCCATTTGATAGAATATTGGAGAATGGGTAGCGTCCACAGAATCAGCCCTATAAACTTTTCCTGGAGAAATCATCTTTATTGGTGGTTCTTGCTTTTCCATAGTTCTAATTTGTACTGGAGATGTTTGAGTTCTTAGCACAATATTATCATTTATATAGAATGTATCTTGCTCACTTCTAGCTGGATGATTTTTGGGTATATTTAGAGCTTCAAAATTATAATAATCAAGCTCTACTTCTGGTCCATCTTCTATTGCAAATCCCATAGAAATGAATATATCCTTCATTCTCTCAACAGTTAGCTCCAATGGATGTCTCTTCCCAATATCATTTTTCTTTCCTGGAAGTGTTATATCTATAATTTCGCTGCCAAGTTTTTCATTCTTTTCTCTTTCTTTTATTTCCTTTGAGATAAATTCCAACTTATCTTCTACAACTTTTTTTACGTCATTTACCATTTTACCTACTACAGGTCTTTCTTCTTTAGACAAACCACCCATACTCTTTAAAATAGTAGTTAGTTCTCCTTTTTTACCTAAGAACTTAACTCTAAGTTCTTGAACTTCTGCAGTATTTTTTACTGCTTCAATTTCTTTTAAAGCCACTTCTTTAATTTGCATCAATTTTTCTTGCATTTTAATTCTCCTTTACTTGAACTTTGTAAGTAATAAGTTTTCCATTAACTTTACTAATTTTGAACATAAAAAAAACGCCCCTAAAAAGGGACGAATTATCCGCGTTACCACCCTAATTGGTCTGTCTAAATAAAGACAACACCCAACTCAATAATTTAACGGTTTCCCGCTAGCTACTACTAAAAATTTCACAGCTAGAACTCCTGAGGGAACTTCAATATAACTCCTCATAAAAAGGCTTCCAGTCCAAGACCCTTTCTCCCTGAATGTTTTATTATATTTACTTTCTCAATCATAGTTTATTATTCTATTACTTTCCTATTATACAAATAAATTTATTAAATATCAACTATTTTGTCTAACTTTCTCGTAGAGTGAAAAGCTACAAGATTTTTCTATAGATTTGTGATTTTTCAACGACTTTGAGACACAAATAATTTTTCATA
>NZ_SULK01000001.1:148584-188724 GCF_007115085.1 Clostridium sp. HBUAS56017
GAGATTTTAAAATATATTTTTAGAGATTATTTTTTGACGATTTTTTGACGGATAAAAAAGAGAACCTTAAAATACACAGGTTCTCTTTCCGTTTTAATATTACTTTTTCTTTTTATAGTCTTCACTATTCATTCCAAGATGTGCTCCAAGTAAAACCGCAAAGGCTAAACTTAACCCCGACCATATAGTAAGATCTTTAAAGTGTCCTACATTGGCATAACCAACTATACCGCCTAAAGCAAAGAATATTATAGATGTTATTACTATTCCTTTACTATGTTTGGATGCTAAAGCAAGTATTCCTCCTATTAACATAAATACTCCTAAAATAAGTCCGGCACTTCCACTTACTTCTTTATTTTTAGTCATTGCATTTCCTAATCCTGCTGCACAAGATTGAAACTCTATTATTGCAAATAGAATTATACTTATTATTCCTACTACTTTTTTCATTTTATCCCCTCTTTCTATGGATAATTTTACACAATATCTTAATTTATTGCAAATAAAAAATGAAGGCTACATGGTAAAAATCATGCAACCTTTATTTTTTACTTTTTTCTATAATTAGTTTTCCATTTTCGTATGTTATATTTACTTCTCTTTCATCTTCTGTAACTTCCATAAGTTCAATATATGCTACTGGAATTATTAATCTTGCTGTTTTATTGCCACTTCCACTTTTGTTAAATGTTATTTTACCTTTCATATCGTCACCTCTTTAAAATATATCTAATGGAAAAGGGCTTTTAGGATAAACCCTTTAGAACCTTTTAATTATTCTTCATTTCTTGAATATTCGTTAAGTAATTCATTTTGTTCTTTGATAAGTTCAAAGTACTCATTAATATCTAAATAACTATCTTCTCCGTCTGTATCACCTTGTGCGCCTTCTTGATAACATTCCAAAGCTCTTGCTATACTTGGATATTCTTCTATGATATAATCATAGTTTTCTTGAGTTAACCCTTTCTCAAATTCACTAATTGATAAATTTTCAATGTCTGTTTTTTTCATTTTTAAAACCCTCTTTCATTAATATTGACCTTCCGGTCATTCCTCATAGTTAATATAAAATTGGAAAGTAGCTTTTCGTGAGATACTACTTAGAACTCAACACCACGTGTTAAAGGTTAATAAGTTAATTAAATTACTTTACATATACATCAAATTCATCATCTTTGGTTTTTACTGTATACCAATGCCAACCATAGTAATGACCACTCATGCCATTGTCTTCAACTTCCTCTACTTCTTCCATCAACTCAAGTTCTTCAAACTCCTCTAAAGTTAATTTTTCCTTTTCTACTAATTCATCAAATCTTTTCATTTCTCATTACCTCTTTTCATTTATTTGGTTATCTCTTAACCATGATTTAATTATAACGTACGTTTATACGTACGTTAATACTTTTTTAAAACTTTTTTAAAATATTTTTACAAATAAAAAAAGAGGTAGAGAAGGAACTTAATCCAACTCTACCTTAAAATTAATAGCAATTAGCATATCTCTTATCTTCGCCTATATTCTTAACTGCTACATATCTATATTCTCCACTAGATGCTCCTGTATACCTAACCCATGTATAACCCTCTGCTATAATAACATGGTTATAAGTAAACTCTTCTCCATAGCCATACGATGCTACTATCTCTCCTCCTAGGCTTGGAGCAGTTCTAACATTTAATTTATCTACACATACGCTTGCAGTTCCACTCTCGTCATATTCGTAAGGCTCTTGTGATACTGGTTGTGGATCAACTTGAGAAACATCTGCATCTGATAAAAACAATTCCCTTTCTGCTGTCCTTCTTCTTAGTAATCCCTGTTCCCATACGCTACCTTTATTCCTGTATTCTAGGATCATATTGGCAACTGTTTGCTTATCTCTTGTACCATTCGCCCCTAATGTCCTTAAACAACCTTGCCCTAAATTATATCCAAATGAAACTAGTGCATCATACATATTTTGATTAATTGAAAATCCAAAAGCACCTTCACTTACAACTTCGTCAAGCTGATTACAATATTGAGCCATATCGTTTTTAAGCATATTGTCAGCTTCTTCTTGTGATATTGTTTGTCCTGCATATACATTTTCTATATGTCCATAACCTATTGTCAGAGTTCCTCTGTAACTGTCTCCACTATTAACAATACTGTCATTATAATCGTCATACGATTGTAATATGCACCCCTCAAATTCTTTGATTAGATCTAATCCTTTTTGACTAATAAACATTCTAAAACCTCCTAAAATTAATTAAAATAAAAGAGCAGCCTTTCGGCTACTCTTGTTTATACATTTGTTGTTTGATTTGTGGGTATAGTTGCAATAATTGTAGATTGTATGCTTTCTAATTGTTCTTTAAGACTTGCATTATCTACTTGTAGTTTTATATTTTCATCTTTTAATTGATTTATATCTTCTTTTACTTCCGGAATAACAGTACGCCCAACTCCGCTATTTTCATCATTTTTTAAATCGTCTAGTATTTTCTCAATACGATTTTCTAAATAATTATTAAGATCACCTAAATTAGTATTTAGTGCTTTTGTAGTATCATCTCCAAGTTGTTTCAAAACATTATCTTTTACTATAACTGATAAAGTTTTTAACTCTTCTTTAGTCACTTTCCCATCTGCAATAGCCCCTAGAATTTGAGGTTTTAAAGTATTTTCAGCACTTACAATATTGGTGGTTATTAGATGGTCCAAAGAATCTAAAGCAGAATCAAAAATTTTTTTTAGTTTCTCATCTTTTATCATCGAATCTTTACTCTTTAAATAGCTAATCCCTTTCTTTGTATACTTAATTGCATATGCAAGTCCAACACTTATAATTGCTCCAATTATAATTTGTTCTAACATTGTTAATCCTGTTTGTAATTGTTCCATTTAAATCTCTCCTTTAATTTTTATAAGAATTTTTTAATAAAGTAACTATTAAAGTAACAGCTACGCTTGTACATATCGCTGTAATAACTGCTATTTTAACTTTTTCTAATATTTGTAATGGTTTATTTTTAATATCTTCTACAGCTTTTGCAAGCTTTTCTGTGCTAGTTGTATTTAGTTCTAAATTTGCTGTTAGTACAGCTAACTTATTAACTATTTCATTTATAGCACCATCATGTTTTTTTGAATCTTCTTTAATTTCCGATATATTTTCTTTTATGTTTTTAATTTCAACTTTTGTAACTTCATCCATGGCAGCCTCCTAATCTCTATCTTTTTTATCTTTTTTGTCCCTATTAAATAAATTTTTTAACCATTCAATAAAATCACTCATTTGCTTTCCTCCTTTCTAATAGAACTATTTTGACTATTTTCTATCTTGCTGCTATTATCTGTATAAACATTATGGTCTTGATAATCACTAAAGAAATATCCGCCTAATAGCCAACCAACATTCCATAGTATTATTGCTGTCATCGCTAAAATAAACCATTTTATTGCACTATTATGCAACTTTGTAGCCATTAGAGAGTTATCTGTTTGTTTTATTAGCAACTCTTTATATTCGTTATTTTGCGCTTTTAATAGTTCATTTTCCTTCTTTAGTATCTTTAGTTCTATTATTTCATTCATCTGTTCCCACCTTTTCTATGAAAAAAGAGACTAGATTTCTCTAATCTCTTTAAAATTAATTATTTAATTCAGCTTGTATTTGCTATATTTTTCTATTGTAATAATTTTATTATTTTCTAATTGTACCTTAATTTCTGTATCATACATGGGAGCTCCAAGCCAATCCTCGTCATATGTTTCCTCTATGCTCATTATCGTTCCTTGTACTCTATGCTTTTTAATGAAATTTCTATAAGTTACAGTTACACAACTACCAATTTCATAGTTTACCTCATCATTCAAAATATCATCCCCTACACTAATTATTACATAATTATAACATATTATAGTAATAATTAGTATACTTTATATATTTTTCATGTAACCCGCTACCCTCTGAGCCATTCTATTCATACCCTCTACAGTGTAAGGATGAATATTATCCGGATAAAATACTGCATCTTTTTGGGCTGTTACATTTGGATTTAATCCACTAATACAATACATATCGCATATTGGTATACCCCACTTTTCTCCGGCTTGTCTGATAGCATTTACATAATCTATTAGCTTACATCCCACACTATTAGATGCTGTATCCCCGCCCTTGTGGATTGGCGTAGCGAAGACTATTGTCTTTGTGGGGAATTTAGTCATTAAAGTTTCCATCATAGTATTTAATGCTCCCCAAAAAGATGCAGTATCTGTGCTACTTTCTGTCCCAAGCGGAGCACTATACATATAGTCGTTAATTCCTGCAGATATATAATAAAAGTCCCCATCTGTATCCAAGTTATTCATTTCGCTCACTAAATTTCTTCTACCACTTATTACAGATAAACTAGATCCGCTAACAGCTTTGTTACTAGCAGAATTTAATTGCATTAAATTTTTAACTAAATCCGGATAACTCGTAGGCACGCCATTAATAGTATTTCCTTGGGTAATACTGTCTCCATCAAAGACTCCTTTTTTATTAATCCACCTATTACCACCTATTAACCCAACAATATAATTTAAAACACTTTCGGGTATATTTTCATTAATTAGTTGCAAGTCGGCAATTTTTATACCACTATATGGGGTATATACTGCGGGTAGGGAATTTTCATATACCATATAATTATTTGTACCAACACGACTATATTTTAAGTTTATTCTTATATAGGCTGCTTTCGGCGTATTTATGGTAATTGTTCTAGGAGTTACAGCACTGCCGGGATCACTTACCCCAAGGGGTAAAATAGTAAGGAAGTTTTTATCATCATCGTAAATTGATCCGTAATTTTGTGGAAATGAATCAGAAAAAGCATAAGTACTACCATTTTTTATTGGAATATAGTCCGAACAGGCATAACCACTTAAAGCTTGGAATGTTCCACTATTTATAAATCCATCTAATGTAACTTTATTTGGATTAAATAAATTTCCTGTGATACTTGCAAAATCTGTTTTCTTTACTGCGATAGAACCATCTTTTAATGTATTCATACTTAAATTAGTTGTTTCGTCTAATGTTAAATTTTTTATTTTAACACTTTCTACCGTTGATGCAGATAATAATTCTGTGCCTTCAGAAATAATATAAGTTTGCACCTCCCCAACTAACATATTTACTCTCATATAAGCTGCATTTGCAATGTTAATTGTAATTGTTTTAGGGTTTCCAGTAGTCTCTCCAGTTGGTAATAATGCTAGAAAATTTTTATTTATATCGTAAATTGCCCCCAAATTTGACGGAGTATCTGACGAAATAGTATAAGTTCCTCCGTTTATTATAGATATATAGTCACTATATGCGTATCTACTATCTACAGTAGCAACCGAACCATTAATAAAACTACCTGTTACCGCAGCATCTTTATTAAATAAATTTGTTGTTCTAATTGCAAAAGTTGTCTTGCTTGGGGAAATAGTATTGTTAGCTATCCCTGTGCTTTGATATGTTCCTCCACTAACCCAAGTTGATCCATTCCAATAATTCCAGTTCCCATTGTCAGATGTTACGTAAATATTTGTATTCCCGGAAGGGATAGCAGATTGTAGAGCCGATAATGTTGCATATACTCCTTTTGGACTGCCATTGGCTAAACTTGCCGCCAAGGTATCTACATAGCTTTTATCTGCTTTATTTACTACTTTTGCAACTTCTGTTTTATCTGCAGTTGTGTAATCATTTGTGGACAATCCTTTCCCGGTTACTTTGTCTACCTTATTCCCTAAAGTTGTATCTATAGCAGCTTTATCTACATTATAATCTACAACCTTTACTGCCCCACCACTAGTTATAAGATTGTTTAAGTCTGTAATAGCTTGGTTAACTTGTGTTAATGTAGCTTGTCCGCTTGTAATGGCTGTATCAAGTTGTTCTAAGATAGTAACAACATTCTCACTTTCTACCGCTCCGTTTAATGTAGTTGGGAGTACTAATAAATCAAAAACAAAAGTTGTAATAGATAGATTATCTTTAGTAATTTTTAATTCAAATCTTGTTACTCCTGCCACTCTTACCATATCTATATTAATTGGATTTATTGTTACTATATTTGCACTTACTGTTATATTATTTGTTTGTATTACAAAAGTGCCATCATTTTTTAATGCTCTTAATTCTAAGGTTGTCTCAGTAAAATCATAAATTTGTCCACGATCATATATTGTAAGTACCATAGGTCTATTATCTAGTTGCTTACATTTTTTTATTCCATGCCATTCCTCACTTGTATCTAATGTATAAGATAATATATTTTCCATTTTTCACTCTCCTTATCGAGTATTATTTTTCTTGTGTTAATCTTCTATTTTCTTTAATCTAATTCCCTTACATCCTTTTTGTATTGCTATTAATCTGCAAGCAAATTCTAAATTTGGAGTTCCGCAAACTAAAAAAGAGTCCAAATTTCTTTCTTGGACCCAAATTTCACCTTTTCCATATTTAGTTGGGAATACATCGTAATCATCTGTTTCTATACATTCTTTAAAGTCTTCCTTTATTTTTATAACGCACTCTCCGCTTTCATCTAATCTGCCTCTGTATACATCCTCATTCATTACTTCCGGAGTTTCTAAAGAATTTATTCCAACCTTGCCTTGGCTTGTTTCTATAACTCTATGCTTGTCTACACTCATAACATCTAAAGCATTACACGTTATTTTTCCGCCGAAATTTGCGTTTCCATTAGAATCAACTCTAAACGGAGAACCTCCTCCGCCTTCCGGAGTAAACCATAAAGTATTCCCTTGTAGATTTACATTTCCATCTTTACCTCTGTATGAATCGGAGTAAGTATTATTAAATTCTACTTCTTCTTTAAATCTTACAGGCTTTCCTGTTCCGATAATATTATATTTATCAAATTCAGCATAAGTCCCAAGTGAATTAGTCCCGGCTACTGCATATGTTATTCCAATAGCACTATCTAAATCATTCCATAAACCTATAATTGGTTTATTAGGATCATCTCCTCTTATTAATGCACCTAAGCTTCCAATGTAATCTCCTTCTTTTGCCCAATTATATAATTTTAGAGCATTAGATGACATTTCCATAGCTTTCTTACCATTATTAAAAAAGCTTGCCCCACCAGTACCACTTAGGTCTATCTTAAAGCTACCATCTGCGTTTTGAATTAAAATAGTGCTTAAAATTCCAGTAGCGATAAGACTTGCATTTATTACTCCATCTAAAGTAAAACCATAAGTATATGTTCCATAGTATCCAGTAGAACTAAACCCAAGTCCTTCTTTATTAAACCTAGCTACTTTTGTAGCTGTATTTATATCTTTAGTATCCATAGCTAGTAATTCATTATCTCTAACGACTATATAGCTATCTTTCATGCCACTTTTTATTATTGCATCTATATAACTAGAAATATTGGGGTTTCCAGTTTGGTTATACTGTTTTTTCAAGTCTGCAATAATATTGCTTGCACTAATTGCTTGTACTTCTGCAACACTACTTAAAGTTATTTCTTCTACTTTTTGGGATAAGACATTGTATTTTCTAGATATAACTCTTACTTTTATATCTGTTTTTAGTTTTGGGACATATACTCTTACTGTATCTCCCAAGTATGTTCTTTCTGCTACAACATAGTTTTTGTACTCTTCTGTTTTTTCTAGCTGTACAAAATTTATAGTATAAGTTGCTTTTAACTTGTCTATACCATTATTACTAAATTCTAAAGCTACCCTTCTATCTAATTCAGTTTTTGCAAGTGCTTCGGTTTCAAATCCTTCTGTATCACTATCTGTTTTTACTTTAACATCTTGATACTCTATTGTTTGCGTATAAACTCTAGCGTAGTTGTTTTTAATGGGGCTATCTATCCAATTACCTTTTAACCCATTGTAGCCTTTCCCTCTTGCTCTAGTTACTAGATTGTCTATATTAGATTCTCCGCTAAAACCAGTTAAGTTTTTACGCTCTCTGATGGATACTCCCCTATCTATTCCGATGTGACTATTAATAGAGATAGTATAGCCACGCCTTAATATCTCCCCGCCCCATCTAGTTAAGAAACTGTTGTCTCCATCCTGTAAGGCTTTATACAAGCTTGTATCCTCGTAATAAGCTGTATTTATTGCAGTTATGTCTGATTGCAATGTTATTTCTTTGACTCCAGTTGCATTTGTAAGCAAATGGCTTAATGCTCCTTGCCCATTAGTATTAGTTGGCCTAACATCCTCTAAATACAAAGTCAATGTTTCCGGAATGGTTATTTGTCTTACTACAATATCTATATATTTAGTTCCTTTAGTTACCTTGGATATACGGAAAATCTCGTCTCCATAATCTAGCCTAACTTTCAAAATATCTTCTTCATTCAAATATTCTAAAGCATCTATTGTAAAAGCCATATCTCCTACATAATTACCAAGATCCTCTACAACATTAGACTTAGTGCAAAAGTTATCAAGTGCCTTGCCATTTTTGCTTAAAACTGTGTCCTTTGGAGTATCGGAAGGAAACCAAGCTACTTTTATTGTTTTTTTAGCCATGTTTACCTCCTTATCTGTATTTAGTGGTATATTCCACGATTATTTTTGTAATAGATCCAGTATAATTTATTATGTTTTCACCCTTGCTGAACAAAGGAAAATCCCCCAAAGCATCATTATCCTTGGAGGTTAAATCTTGGTTTCTAAATTGCATTAACTTACTGTCTATTTCTACATAGTTAGTTACGTTATCTATTTGTATTGTTTCACCATTTATGGTTAGCTGAATATTCCCACTTCCATAAACTTTTATAAGCGGTTCTGCTGGTATATTCCCGGAATAGTTAAATTTAAATCCACTAGCTGTAATTGTATAAATAATAGAATCCGGATCACTTCTAAATGGTTCGCATAAAAAGTTTATAGTTGACTTTCCGAATGTAGTAAATTCTTGCTGAAAGTCTCCTATATTAACTTTTTTGACTATAAAACATTTATCACTATTTCCCCAAAACAATCTTTTATCTTTAATTTCAGTTAGCCATTCCTCAACTCTGTCAAAATCAACCTCGATATCATTAGATACTATAGTAAAAGTGAAAGGAATTGTCCGGTCCGGATAAGTACCTTTGTTAATTATTAAGTCTCCACTTCTACCATCAACCGGAACTTTTTCGTATTCTTCGTTTGCTCTTGGTACAACCGGATATTCTTCCAAATAAAGATTTAAATTTAAACTGGTATCATTATTAAAGTAAAGTTCTCCTTCTTTTAACACTTCCTATCACCTTCCTTCATAGTATTTATCAAGAATATCTTGGTATGGCGCTACAGCATAAGCAATTTCTTTGCCTTCAACATCAACATGAGTATGGATTTCAATTAATTGCTTTCCATTGGAACTGTTTGTCCCCATATTAGGGTTAGCTTGCTGAATAGTATAATTATTTTGTGCTACCACTCCTGCTGTTGTCCTAGCTGTTTCGTAGTCTACTGTAGATTTCATTTTACTTGTTAAGTCTGACACATTTCCTTGTACTGATTTTTGAAGATTGGGAAATTCATAATCTACACCAACTTGTATTCCAGCAACTAAGTTTTTACCTATAAAGTCTCTAAATACCCTAGAAGGTGAATGTATGTCCCATCCTTTAGCAAAACCTCCGGTAAGATTATCACATAAATCTCCTATCCAACCGGTTAACCCGTCCCAAGCATCCGCTATTCCTTGTTTTAATCCAGCTACTATATTTCCGCC
Source organism: Clostridium sp. HBUAS56017 (assembly GCF_007115085.1). Classification (NCBI taxonomy): domain Bacteria; kingdom Bacillati; phylum Bacillota; class Clostridia; order Eubacteriales; family Clostridiaceae; genus Clostridium; species Clostridium sp. HBUAS56017. The sequence continues at coordinate 158,358 of NZ_SULK01000001.1, forward strand.
TATATCTAACATCTTGCTTGGTAATTCATTAAACCATTCTACTATGCCATTAACTACATTACTAATAGAATTAGATGCAGTATTATACATATCATTTCCCCATTGTCCTACACTTGTTACCGAATTAACTAACCACTCCCATATTCTGCTTGGTAGTTCTGCAAACCATTGAATAATTGAGCCGATGGTATTGCTAATCCATGTAATAGCGGTATTGTAAACATTGCCTCCCCATGTTGCTATATTAGTTACTACATTTACTAGCCAGTTCCATATGTTTCCCGGCAATTCTGCAAACCAATTAATAATACTATTTATCCATATAGGCACATTGGTACTTAAATAAGTCCATGTATTAACACCCCATGATATTATCGAAGCTAGTATATAACCCATTTGATAAGCTATATTTGCTGGTAATTGTTCAAACCATTGTATTACTGAATTAATCCATGTTGGTATGCTTACAGTAAAAAAATTAACAATAGCATTCCACCCATTAACAAAAAATTGTTTTACACTTTGTATAAAATTATTTACAAATGTTCTAAACCCATTGCAATTATCATATAACAGTTTGAATCCACCAGCAAAAGGGTTTACCAATAATAAAGCTAATCCTTGCCAATTTCCTTTAACCCAATTAACTACATTATTAAAAATTTCTACAACTCCATTCCATACGTTACTTGCAACTTCTTTTATCTTATCCCATGCTCCAATAACTGCATTTCTAAAATCTTCGTTAGTGGTCCATAATGCAACTAATGCTCCTACAACTAACCCTATTGCTGTTACGAACAATCCTAATGGGGTAGCATTAAAAGCTAAGGCCAATCCTTTTATTACTGTTGTTGTTCCAGCTACTGCCGCTTTAAGACTTATAAAACTATTTATAATAGTGGATATTATCGTATACGCTTTAAATGCTGCAAAAGCACCAGCAATGCTACCTATTATTACCGCTATTGACTGCCCGTTTTTTAAGATCCAACCTAATCCATTTAATAATCCTGGTAAAAAGTTTGCAATTAGTGTTGCTATACCTTTTATTAAATTTCCTATCCCGTTACTTAGATTTTCTATGCTAGCTTTTGTTTCTTCACTAGAAAACGCTTCTTTAAGTTTATTTGCCATCTCATTTAGAAATGGTAAAACGTCTTGCCCTATTGGTAATATTACATTAGTTTGTATCTGTCTTCCTATCCCTGTTAATGCTTCGCCAAAAGAATTATATTTTATTTGGTTTATTTCTTTCATAGTGTCTATAGTTTTATTAAAGTTATCTCCTATTATGCCTAACTGACTAGTAACTTTTGGGCCCAAATCTTCCCACATTGTACCAAATAAATCTACACCTATTGTACTTTGTTTAAGTGGATCATTTACATTTGCAATAGCTTGAGTAACTTGTACAAAAGCTTGTTTTGCTGTGTCTCCTCCGGCAGCGAATTTACTTGCCATTTCATCAGCATTAAGACCTAACTGTGTAAATCCATCTACAGTTGTTTTTGAACCGTCTATCGCTCTAATGCTAAATTCTTTTACTGCATCACCAATCTTATCTAGATTAAAAGCACCGTCTGCAGCTCCGTCGCTGAAAATATTAAACATATCTTCTGCATCTAACCCAAGTTTTTTAAATTGTACACTATACTCATTTACCGAATCATAAAGTTCATCACTAAAATTCAATCCTTGTTGCTGACCTTGTGCTAATAAATTAAAAGCTTCTCCACTACTTATACCAAATTGTTTCATTAAAGTATTTACACTTCTCATACTTTCAGTTATATCTACACCAAAAGTGTCTCTGAAAGCAATTGCATTTTCGGTAGCACTTTGTATATCTTCATTAGTTCCATTTAAATAAATCCTAACTTGTGCCATACTTTCAGCTACATCTTGCATATTCTCTCCGAAGTTATTTCCATATACATTTTTCATAGCTTCACTAAGAGTTTTCATTTCTTCTGCTGTTGCTCCAGTTTGAGTTTGCAAAGTATTACTAGCTTTTTGGTAATCATCACCAAGTTTTATTGCTGCTGCTCCTACCCCTAGTATGGTTGCTCCTATAGATGCAAAACCAGCAGCTATTGCAACCTTTGCATTACTTGCCATACTATTGAGTTTGCTTTTTATATCATTTGTCATTTCCTCGGTGCTTTTTTTTGCTTTTTCCGAACCATCTTTAAAGGATTGCGTTAAACTTTCATTAGCAGTTTTAAAAGTTCCGTCTAACTCTGTTGCGTTTCTTTTTGCATTAGAATTTACTTCTTTTAACCCTTTATCTACTCCGCTACTATCGAGTTTAGTATCTATAATTATAGTTCCGTCCGACATCTCTTCACCGCCCTTCCTTGGACATAATAAAAGCACCTACATTTAAGTAAGTGCTTTTTATATTCTATAAATAACCTCTTGTGGTTTCTAGTTTTTCTTTTCCTTTTATTCTATGTCTTACGCTCCAAATAAAGTCAGCCCATGGGCCACCTTTTAACGCAAACTTTAGCTGGCTTATTTCTGCATTTTTAGATTTATAATTTATAACCATATAACAACTAGTTTTAGTGCTTTTTTTACTTCCTATCCCTGACATTCCTCCAACAGCAGCACCTATCGGGCCTAATACAACTCCTCCTACAAGTGCTCTGCCAACAACGCTTTTATCTTTTTCGGTTGTCTTTTCTTCATCAATAGTATTAATGTCTATTATTTGATCGTATTTTAAGTATACATTTTCTTTATTAGATTTTATAGTCATATATTTATTTTCATCATCTAAACATAAATTCAAAGTTGCCCATCCAAACCCGGTTAAGCCACTTCTATGAGATACTTTAATCTCTTTAACTTCTTTTTTCTTCCACATAACAATGACCTCCAACATATAATTACCATAAATTATACTACAATATGTTTTTCAAGTCACCATTTCCCATTAAAGCTTTTTCTATATCATTTATCTTTTGTTCTTCTGCTTTACTTTTAATAACAGGAAGTTTATATAATTCTTGCATATTTGTATAATAAGCTTTTTGTTCTTTATCTTTTATTTTCTTCAAATCCATAGAACGATATCCCATTATCTTTACTATCTCGTTATCTTCTTTTAAAGACTTAAACATAGCTTTGAATTTCCACCAATGTAGATACTCAATGTCTTGTAAATCAACATTATATTGGTCTAAAAATGCGCTATAGATATATTCATCATCAAAGTTATAATCGTATATTTGCACGCTCTTGCCTTTTCCTACTTCTTTTGATTCTTTTATATCTTTACCGCATCTATAAAACCATAATATTTTTTCTACAGCAATATCAAGATTATTTGGCATGATAGGATAATATAGTTTTAAAGCATTAATTATTTTTTCTTCTTCTGTTAGTTCAATATCTTGCATTAACATTTCAAAAAGCATAGATGTACGAAAATCTGAATTGATTTCATACTCTATGCTTTTTATTTCAACTTTTTTAGGTAATAAGTCTATTAAAATATTCATTATTTTTTACTTCTGCGTTTAGCTCTATTAGGTGAATACTTTGAAGTTAACCTTTTTAATTCATCTTGTTTAGAATTAATTTGTTCAACCAATTCTTCAAATGATTTAAGACAAATTAAGATGTTCATTTTATCTCCAAATATCTTTTTGTCTGTACCTTCTCCAAATAATTCATTAAAACACTTGAAAATAACCTCACATTCTTTTCTAACCATTTCAGATCCATTTAAATCCTTATATTCTTGTGTACTTTTAACCACATTATCTATAGCTTTCTCATATCTTTCTATTATGTCTATATCAAATATATCTAGTTCCTCAAGTTCTACTCCATTAATAACCATTTAAATACCTCCTATGCTTTTGCTGTTACTGTAGCAATTCCGGCTTTCTTAGCCTTGCTTGAACTATCTACTTCAACTATAAGAATTTGATTTCCTGTTGCAGCTGTAATATCTGCTGTTCCATTCCATGCATTATATCCAGTTGTTAATATCTCGTTATAACTTGGTAATGTTACAGTTGTTCCAGTTTTATATACATAACTATTCCCACTAGTTAATGTTGGAGTAACTGTAATTTTTGTATCTCCAGTTAATGTACCAGCTATAGATGCAACTGTTAATGTTCCTAGTGCTGGTTCTGTCCATCCTTCTTCAAATTCCTTAGTAGTTGTATTAAATGTTCCAAGAATTAGATCACCTTTCCCCAAGAAACTTCCACTACCTTGCATTTCTCCATCTTTAGACTTAAAGTCCTTGACTTCTATTGCTACTTTAATTTTTCTCGCTCTAAATGTATTGTCTGCACTTCCCGGTCTATCCAAATCAACTATTACATAATCTGTTTCGCAATTTGATCCAGTCAATAAAAGTTCACCTATATTGCATATAAACTCAATAGCTTTCTCACTTCTGATTTGATCTAAAGAATAATCACTTGACCAGTCATATCCAGTTATAGTCTTTGTTTCAGATTTGTCATTTATATATCTCTTAGAAACACTTTTTGCTCCTGGAGATTCATTTAGCTCTTCAAACCCTGCTCCTAAAAGTTCAAATACACCGTCGATTTTTAAATAATTAGCTTGTTTAACTCTTTCTCTTCCATTTCCCATGTCTTAAATCCTCCTCTGAAAATAAGTTAGTCTACATTGTATTTGGTATTGTGCTGTAGTCGCGTCTTCTCCCATCACATACCCACTAGTTATTGCTTCAATTTTTCTACTTTCTTTATTAGCTGCTAAAATTGGTAAATTACCTTTTACGCTTTCTTCTTCTAGCCAGTTAGCAAAGTCTTCATAAAATCCCGAATTACTTAATTGGGTTCTTACATTCATGTCAAGCAATTCTCTACTACAAAATATAAATGTGCATTGTCTTACGCTAGATCCGTCCACATATCTTTTTATAATAGGTTCAACTGGTACTTCTTCAATAGAATAAGATGTTGCATTTTTGCCAAGAAAGTCAACATTTAAAGCACCTTCATATTCCCTTAGATAAGGGCAACTCTTTATATAAGTTCTAATAGATTCTATTATTTTCATTTAACTCTACCTCCCGCAAAACTTGCTACACTTCTAACTATTTCTTTTCCTCTGTCTGCCCACATTCTTTTATCCCACATTTTGCCCCTTTTTGGTGCTCCATGGTAAGATAAATCCTTGTCAGTAACTTTTTTAGGTGCATTACCTACCATAACTTTTCCATAATACTGATAACGAGCATATGGGGCATTGTATTTAATTTTATCCGGTAGTATTTGTACTTGCTTATCCTTTAACCCTCCATTGTCAAATGGTATATATGGATTAGACTGCCTAGCCACTTCATTAGTAAAAAATTGCTGTACTTTGCCACCTTTTTGGAGATTTCTTTTTAATAATATTTTTTCTGTTGAATTAAAGCTTATAGTTACTTTCATTACTTACACCCCAATTCCCAATGGGCCATGCTAGAACTTGCGAAAGTATTATCAATAACACTTATTATTTCAACTACATCATCAAAAGTATTTTTTAGATCTTGTACCGTATGCTTTAATTCTCCAGTTATATCAAAATCAATTATCCCCTTAACAACTATGTCTTTATCACCAAAAGTAAAATAATTATCCTTGTTTGTAAGATTCTTAAACCCTATAGGCTTAATAAATGTTTTGTCTATAGTTACTAGAAAAGGAACAAATATTACGGTTTCATCAGCTGAATGCAATCCTTTATCTGATACAGTAACCTTTTGTTCTGTTTGCCAGTTAACTCCATATAAATATGTCCTTTTATACTCTGTACCTTCTGTTTCTTTATTGTAGTAAGCATTAAATAATGTTATATCTGCATTTTTAATCATTATTTCACCCCACGATACAATAATCCAGTATGTGCAAGATACACTCTAGCAGCATTATACTTTTTGTTATCTTCTGTGACATTGGCGTTCGCACTAGCATAAGTTACTGAATGTCTTCCGATAGATTCAGATACTTTTACTCCGCCATCATTATCTAGCTTATATTGTGTATCTATTACTGAACATACCGCCATTTTTACTTCATTCGGTACAGTTTCTAAGTTTTTAATTCTATTAAATGTTATATAGTCTATAAAATAGCTTGCTTGTATTGCTAAATTGTCAAAGATGGTTGAGGGTACGCTTGTACCCTTGTAAGTTCCTGTATAGTAACTATAGTCTACATAAGCCATACCCTATACCTCCTATCCTCTTGAAATAACTCTAGCTATACCTATAGCTTTATGTGGGTAATAGTCCTTGACTGATTCGTTAGAATTTGCTAAAGACCAGTTAGATCCAGTTTCTAATTGTGCATCTGTTGGGGATATAATTGCTGTATTTGTGAATGAAATTCCCACAGGTGAGAATATCTTTCTTTGTCTACCATATAAAGTATCTTGTCCGCCATTTGACTTAGGATCTCTGTGAGTTTCATATGGCACTTTTGCTCCACAATTTGTATACTCGATTGAACCGTCAGCTAGAACATATGAAGTAAAAGCTGTGTAAGCATCTTCTAATATTACATAGTCTCCAACTACTGGTGTATATCCACTTACTACTGGTGTAACATTACCTAATTTAATTTGGCTTGCTGTTGGAGTAGCTGTATCCAATACAACTTCTAATGCTCCAGTAACACCGCTAGAAGATTTAGCATATGATGCTGGCACTTCAACTGTTGGCATACCATCATCTATTAAAACAACTCTTCCATTCAATGTAGCTAATGCAAGTTGCCTTTCTATTCCGTTAGCATCTGTGTATTTCATGTATTCAAGTAATTTTAGGTTTTCTAGATTTGTAGCGACTGCACTGTGCATAATTGCAAGGGAGAACTTAGCTTTATTATCTCCTAATGCTTTTTGCATAGCATTGTTTAAAGTAGTTGCGCCGAACTTTTGATCTAATTCAGCAGCTTTGCTAGTAACATCATAGGTATGACCATTAACAAATTCTAGGTTCTTTGCCCCTGTCATTGCAAATATACCTTTTAGTGTAGCTAATAAAGTAGCTTGGTCTATATCGTCCCAATATTCTCCGACTTGGTTTCCTACTTGGGCCATAAAATCTACTCCTCCAGTCATATCATAACTAAAGTCCTTTTCTACCCAAGCATTTGCTCTACCTACTACAATTCTACCTTGAGTATAAGTTTTCATAGATGTAGCTGTAATGTCTGTTGATCCATCATAGTTTTGTACCGCTCCGCCTATTCTTCCGTAGATAGGAATAACAGCATAGTTTCCTCCGACTTGATCTTGGAAAGCTGTAACTATATCTTGTCTTTCTTTTATTGCTCCACTCTTAAGTAATTCATTTCTGTTTAGATTTGGTGTTGTGTCTACATAAGACCCAAAAACCTCCGAGTTAAAATTTTTACTATCAAATAATCCTGGCATTTATAACGCCCTCCTTTTAAATTAATGTTCTTATGTCTACTTCCGGATGTTCATTTTTATATTTCATAGCATCAGTAAGAGACATTTTCTTAGTTGGTTTTGCTCCACCTGTTGGTTTAACAATCTCCGGTGGCTTTTCATCACTCAAAAATGAATCCGGTTCACTTTCCTTAAGGCTGTTCATGTAATCTTCTGCCCCTAAGAACTTTCCATCTTCATATTTAAATTCTTTAGCCATAAAATCGTTCATGATTGACTTGGCTACTCTTTCATTTGCAAATTTAAACTTGCTTAGATATTCTTTGGTGTTAATTTCTAAGTCTCTCTTAGCCATTTGATCTTTTAAAGATTTAGTATCATCTTCATATTTCTTTTTCCAATCTTCCGCGCTTTGCTTAATACTTTCTATATCCATATCTTTATAAGATTGAATAGTGGTATTAGCTGTTGCAAGCTGCTCTTTTACTCCATCAAGTTCCTCTTTGTAGTTCTCTGCCTTTGTTTTTTCCTTGGTCACATCCTTTCCGTTTTCGTCCATGATAGAATTGATAATACTTTCGTCCTCAATTCCTAGACCTTTTAAAAACTCTCTTTTCATGTTGTTTCCTCCTTCAATTACGCCTTTTACGTGAGTTGCTCCACATATTGACTACTTCTTTTACGTCTAGTAGCAAAAGACCCAATAAAAAAAGTCTTAGAGAAATCTAAGACTTAAGTATTTTTAACTGTATAATTTTCCACCTGTTTAAAAACATCTACATACATTTTTCCCCATTCACCATCGTAAGTACATGCATAATACATTCCATCGAACAATGTGGTATATAGTACCGCTTTATTATGTTGCAAAGTTTTACAACTCCATACTATAAATACATCATCCGCTGAAATTTCCTTTTTCCCGGTTTTGTCTAAATGTTTATTGGTGTAATCACGCACTTCTTTTTTGCACCAATCTGAAAATTCTTTTTCATCCATTTTTCAATACCTCCTAAAATAAAAAAAGCCTTAGGTTTCTCTAAGACTTGATAACTTACTTATTAAATTAATTTATAGCTTTACTTCTTTTAATACTTCATACTTTCTGTGGTTATAACAATATCCAAACCACATTTTCCACCTTGATATATATTTTTTGCCATCTTCCCCATAGTAACTCGAATATTCCATAGGAATTATTTGTTTTAGATGCCATTTAACCGAACTTATAACTTTATTCATAGCTTAAATTCCTCCTAAATTAAACCTCATGTGTTCCTTCTATTCCTTTTATTTCTCTATCTATAGTTCTTTTTCTAAGCCACATTAAAGATTCTTCTAATTTTGTAATTGCACAAGCATTTTCTCTGCATTTAAATTCACTTGCTTGAAATGATTGCAACCTAGTTATTACCATAAGTATTAAGTCCTCATTGCAAACACCATTTACTCCACTTTCTTTTATAGGTCCTTCTTGAAAATTTACTCTACTAATAACTTCTAAAGTTTTAGCATTTGCAACCTCAAAATGATGTGGTGCATTAAACTTTTGTTCTTCCTTTTCTTCGCAACCTACGATTGTATATTTTTGTGTACATAACCCATTTTTAACTATCACAATTAATTCCTCCTAAAATAAAAATAAGCCTTAAATTAGGCCTTTATATTTTTCGTTATTGTTTATTGTTTGAATAACTTTTGTTTTTAAGTTTTCGGATAAAGTATTCATCATCTCTTTGTCATCAATTGATACCGTTATTTCATCTATGGTATTAAAAATATAAGGGTTATCTTTTATCACTTGATATAATCCCTTCCCTATCTTTCTGATAAGTTCTTCGTCTTGTTCTATAGCCATATGGTCAAATATCCCATGCAAAATTTCATGTAAGAATACCATATTTATATAATCAGTACATTCTAATCCTTCTTTTATCTTGATAGTTCCTAAATCATATATAATTTGACCATCAACATTTGTATCATCATCACATGGTCTTGATGTTCTTGTCACTTGATAATCTCTTCCACCTATTTTTACACTGTTTGGTATTTTCATATTATCCCTCCAATTTCGCTAAATCTTGTTTTAACGAAGTTTATTAAATTAACCTATTTAAGCCATTCCTAAAAGTTGAATTTTAAAAATTTAGTTTAATATTTATAAACTTTTACTGATAAAATGCTAATTTCGTGTTGTTATACGCGAAGTATTACTTTCTTTTAGTTCCAGTTTGATTGACTTATAGTAAGCATAAGATGCTATCGACACATATATTATCAATGTTATACAAAACATACCTGCCACTAATACTAAATCACTCATATTCTTTCCCCTTAAAATTTATTTTTTATTTGCCCACACGCTCTCTTGAGATATGCTCTTATCAAATCCAACAACCTCAATCCTATAATCTTTTGGTTTTATTTCTGCTGCTTTGCAGAATCTTTCATATTCTTTTCTCTGCTGCTGTAGTTTTATACTTAATGTCGTAAAGTCATCCTTTAACCCAACTTCCTTATACCCCATTAGTTCCCTTTTAGTTTGTCTTATTGATGTTTCCATCTTTCTCATTTGTTGTGTGGCTTGGTAGCTGTCATACTCTTTGCCTTTATAGTTAAATGGTTTAGGATCAATATTATTTAGTTCCTTATCTGTAAATGCCTTTGTAGATGCTCCGGGTATAAATGGGTAATAAGAATGTCTGCAATTATGTCCTTTTAATCCTCCTCCAGTTCCTAATCCTGTGCTTAATGCTAAGTTTGGATATCCGGGGGAACTTCCAACAACCTTAAAAACTTTTCCTTGCCACTCTGCATGGCTTGGTCTCGCTCCACTATGTGCGGTTACTTCAACATATTGTTCATCTTTATCGACTAATTTATCATGTGTGTAATCTGTCATATATGTTGTCATTTGGTTTGCGCCTGTCATTATTGCTCTTCTTACTGCTACATCAACCATATTGCTCCATCCATTTTCATAATTTATAAATCTAAGTCCACTATTACTTAATTGCTTAACCGCTGTTCTAATAGCTGTATTATAATCCGTGGTGCCACTAGCTATTTGAAATTGTACAAAATCTAAAGTGTCATGGTAATACTTTGCTATGGGTTTATATATCACTTTCCCACTTGTTGTACTAGCAAATCCCATAGAGTTAGTTATGTTACTTAATTCTCCTCGAGTTTGCTTTATAGCTTCGAATAGAAATTTCTGTAGGGTTTTATTTTCCTTTATCTTTATTGGAGTAAGTCCAGCTTTTTTATATATCTTATTTTCTTGGTTGACAGATAATAAAGCACTTTCATTAAACATATTTTCAATTTCTTCTTCTGTAAATTTTGTTAATAACCTCATTTGCTTTTTAATATCCGCTATAGATATTCCTATCTCTCTAGCTTTAATAGCGTTCCATTCCGCAGTAGTTGTCATTTCTCCCGCTTGTCTTAATCTTCTGCAAAAATCTTGTATTATAAAAGCTTCAAGTCTACCATATAAGTCCGTAATGTTTAATGGTAATGTTTCTAATTGTTCCGGAGTAAGCATATAATCACCTACTCTTCTGTATCAGCAAAAGGATCATTTCCACTAGAATTAATTTCAGGCATCATTTTAAGTGCTTCTTCTTCTGTTACTCCATATTTCTTAGCTAAGTATAATTCTGCTCTTAATATTCCTGCTGCAACATCTGCTTGCATACTCGCTAACTCTGTTTCTTTATCTAATACTAGAGAATCGTCCCAATTAAAACTGATATCCTTATCTGTATTAATTGTTGTATTATCTAGCTTGTATATCTTTGCCCATGTAGACATAGCATATACTAAACCTTCTAAAGCATTCTGTAGGCTCTTTTGAATATCTTTTACAGTAGAATAAGACCTTTGCTTACTTGCCTTTATTTCTGTAGCTGTCTTATCTGTTTCGTTGACATCCGATAAAGTTCCATAAGCTAATCCACAGTTAAATTCTATCTTTCTTAATATGTTATTTAATCCATTAAATAAGCTTGTATCTCTAATAGTTGGTGAGAAAGGTTCCATTAACTTTTTAGTTTCATTTGAATCAACATCAAATGATCTATACAGTCTTTTCTTTCCTTCCGGCAAGATTGGATTTCCTTCTCTATCTAATTTAAAGCAATCTATTGAAGCATTAATAGCAAGTTCAGAACCTTCATACTCCCATAATATACGAGAATATTGCTTGTCTGCTTCCATAATAAGGTCTATGGCTCTTTGGTATACACTTACACCTAAAGGACTATTGCTCTCTATAGCATTTGCCTGTGGTATCTTAAAATAACTAAATAAAGGTTTATCTATATTAGCTATCAAAGTTTCTTCTTCTAAGTTGCTCCAATCTTCAACATCTGTTAAAGGTATTTGTCTGCCTAGATTAAATTGGCTTTGATTAGATATTACTGCATTTTCATACATATATGCTGTATTGGTTATATAATAGCCTTGGTCAGTTAAATTATGATATTCTAATCTTGTATATTGTTTTTTACCTTCTTGCTTTACTTCTGCAAATATTGCTCCTGTTATTTCTCCACGAGAATTATAAGAAGTAGGAAAAAAACTATCTGCTTGTACCATGTCAACTTCTATATGGTCTCCAACTACATAAGGCTTAAATACTAATCCACCTTTAGCACAGGCATATTCTGTATATCTTCTAATACTATCAATAGCCACTTGATACTCTTTATTCAAAAAATCATCTTTAGATATCTCGCTCGTAAACTCTATTGTTACAAGTCTAGCCATTTCGGTGGCAATACTAGCTGGTATATTCATACTCTGTACTGTATCACTTAACCATGGTGCTCTATTTTCATACAGTCTAGTCCATTGGTCTATTGCTAAACTCATGCTGTCAGTTACAGCTATATCAATCTTTGTTGCATCTTGTATTGTATTTTTGCTAAACATTCTACTAAACACCCCCTTTATCAATTCTTTTAATCTTTCAAACATTTTTATCACCTCGTTTGGGAAATAAATAAAAATAACTTTTACTGTATTACTAGCTTGAGTGACATTATCATGCTGTAGAAATACAAATAAAAGTTAGGAAATATTACTTCGCTTGTACACGAAATATTAGTTTTTAATCAAAAGTTTACTCATTCTAAACTTTTTAAAGCAGTTTTTTAATGTTAAATAGCTTGTAAACCCATTGAATACGTAAATTATTAATAACTTCGCTAAATAAAAATTATGCGAAATTATGCAACTCTCAATAATCTCTTTGTATCATGTTCAATAGAGTATTCGAATGCGTCCATAGTATCTATATCGCTTGTCCCATTATCTAATCTAACATTCTTAGTTAATTCTTTTGGATCCCATACAGCACCACATAAAGCATTTTCTAATGTTTCGCAATCATCAATGTAACTGAATCTGTTTTGTTCTATAAGTCTACATACTAAATATATTCTGTCGTTAATAGGAGATTTAAGGGCATTTCTTATTTTAATATGTCCTAGTCCTTCTTTAATGGCAGATGTTTTCAATCCTCGTATTAATACTTGTTCTGCACTATCACAATATACACAAGTAATATATCCATATCTATCTAATATCTTTCTTAAGAACTTAGTAAATAATTTGCCTAAAGCATCCGGGTCTATATCTCCAAAATGTCTTTCGCTACTTAATGCAACTATTCCATCGTACCCAGCTTTAATACCTGTGGCTACAAAGGAATGCCCCGAGCCATTTCCACCGAAATCAACTCCTATATTTATATTCATTAGATTAATAGCACTATCAGTAACATACTTTCTGCTGTCTCCTGTAGTGTTGTCTGCAAATAGTCTATATATTAATCCTTCTGCAACACATCTCTTTCCTAGAATGTCTCTCTGATACCATATAGAACTCTTATCATATTGGCTTTTAATTTCTTCTCTTCTTTCATCAGTTATGTTGATATTATCATCTATTGTGAAGTGTTCGTAATTATAGCCACCTAACAAAGAACCTTCCTTATTTAGATCCTTATATTTATCTATATAATCTGTATAAATTTTTGCATTTGGGTTATCGGGGTTTAAGTCCCAAAATATCTTTCTTTTCTTTGCTGCAATAGTTCTGTTAAACACTTCTTTTATAGTGTTGTCATGATGAAGGTTTATTTCTGTAGCTATCCACATACCGTATGAATTACCACGTATCTTTTTATAACTATCAGCCTTGGCGCCACCAGCAAATATTACTATTCTCTGTTTATTGTTTGTATCAGGCCCTTTTATATATAAACATTCATTGCCTTTATACTTTCCCCAATGACTTTGACCTCTAAATATATACTCTAATCCAAAACCATTAGCGTCTCCTATATTTAGTTTAGCGTTAGCACTAGTAGAACCAGTAGCAATATGTATTTTATCCTCTGTATCCTTTAATTCATGCGCAAAGGCAAATATATGGTCTACTGTTTTACCCGCTCTTACCGCTCCTTCTGCAATATTGTACATATTTAAAGAGCAATTCTTAATATAGATCTTATGCTTATCAGAAAAATTAAAAGGTATGGTTTTCTTTCTTTTAACCATATATATCCCCCTCAATCTCTGACATATCTTCTAACTCTTGCCCTTCTCCAGTAAGTCTAGATATTTCAGCTTTAAGTTTTTGGTTTTCAAGCTTCATTCTCTCAATGGTTAATTTATTCTTGGTATCATCATCCAATACATTGTAATGCTTCATTAAAAACTCCATAGCCTTCATCTTGTCCAGCTGCTTAAACTTAATACCATCTTTACCTTGGGATACTTCGCTTATTAGTGTTGTATCAACCATGCTGCTCTCGTTTAAATCTACATAGTTATATTCAATTTCTTTTTGTTCTCCAGTTTCGGGGTCTATAACTGGTACATTGTTCCCGTTTTCGTCTTTACCCCATACTTTCTTATACTTCTTGCCAAACTTCACATACTCTCCAATATCGCTTAGTGCTATATCAATATACTTTTGTAATATAACACCCATATCAAGTAGGCTTTCGCTTAGCTGTCCTTGCTTAAGAAACTCTATTTGCTCCCTAACCTTATCGTTCCTTAGTAGTCTACAACCATTAACCATAGCCGATTCATATGTACACTTATAGGCTTTTAAATATGCTTTAGTAGCATTAAAACATTGTACATAAGCAACACAGAATATTTTTTGTTGTTCGTTTAATTCTTCATTTTGTAATACCTTTTTTACATCCTTTGGTAATGGTTTTAATTCTTCTCTTTTTGCTCTAGTTCTTCCGTTACCTTTGGATTTAGTTTTTTTAGTAACGTTACTTTTATTTGTTACCTTTCCATTAGTAACATTATCAATTAAAACTTCGTCCCATTTATCTTGGTTCTTCCATTTTCTTATTTGTGTATCTGCTACCTCTAACGTATTGGCTATATCCTTTAGCACTATATCTCCATTAGCATCTAAATACATTTGCATAGCTTTATCTCTTGCTGGACTTCTCTCTCTAGCCATAACGCATTGTCACCACCTCATTCCATGTAATTTATATATATTAATTCAATTAATTCCAACAAAAAAGACACTTGCATTTAAGTAAGTGTCTTTTTAAAATTTGAAAGGGGTAATATAGGGATATGATGGCCATTAATGAAATAAATCTTTAGCCAATATCATTATACTATTTAGTAACGTTACTTAATAGTTACTTTTAATGTTACCTTTAGTGTTACTTTTAATGTTACCTTTAGTGTTACTTTTAGATCATTTCTATTTTATTTAGTCCTCTTTCTATTGCTTTTCTTATACTCTTTCTAGTTCTATATAATTCTTGTGCTGTCCTTGATATGCTTTTCTTTTCTATAAATATCTTTATTATTACATTTCTATCCTCTTTCTCTATTCTTTCTGTTTGTGGTCTAGAGGGTTGTTCTAATCTTCTAAGTGCATTATCTACTCTTCTATTGGCCATCTTGTTATATTCTATCTTTTTCTTTAGAGTGTCTATTTGGTTCATTATGAAGTCATTATTTTTACACTTCATAGATGTTTGTACTCTTTCTTCAAACCCTGGACTACCTATCATGTCCCCTATCTCTAATTCTTTTATCTTAAGTTCCATATCTTCTATTTCTATCTTTCTTAGTTCATATAACCCTAGTTCTCTTTTTACTATTTCTTTAGTATCCATACTGCTCCCCCTTTCTGTAGCTTTTCGTTGAAAAACTCATATAATTCTTTTGCAGCATCAATGCCTATTAAAACTTCGTCATACTCGCCTTCTTTATCTATTTGTGTTATATGATAATGTCTTCCGTCTGTATCTACTGCCACGTTATCTCCAATAAATTTTTGCTGCCATTCTATGCTATTCCCCGTATTATATTTTTTTATGTTGTTGTACCCATACTTCCAATGTTCTCCATCCGTTGATACCATCACTCCATTTTCAGTAAAATAAACATGACTATTTTTGTTTTTCAGTTTTTCAATTTGCTTGTATTGTCTCCAATTATCTGCGAATGATAATGCCAAAGCTATTACTAGCCATGATATTATTGAAATTGGATCATGATGTTTAATTAAATCAATTACTATCCAACAAATCATAAACGATATTCCTATTACATTTAAAATAAAATCAATCTTCTTAATCATTCTTTATTCCTCCTTTTCCCTAAATAACCAATATACAAAGCTTAATAAATTTCCTCCCAAAATTACTACAACTAATTTAATAATCCCTGTAGTATCCAGTGTGCACTTTATGTCGCTGAAAAATAGCATAAATAATATAAAGCAAAATCCTAAGCTTGTAATAAACACATCAAATGTTTTTAGCATACTATTCCTCCAGTATCTCAAATTTCTTTCCATCTAAGAACTTATGTTTAACTGGTATCCCAAATAGTTTTAGTCCACCATCTTCTACTATTTCTCTTTCTATGTCTTTATCATTAAACATAGATATATCTAGAATTATTTGTTTAATGTTATGCTTGTCTCCAAAGAGTTCACGTAATTTATATTTATCTATGGCTTTCTTTAATTCTTCCATGCTATCACCTCTTATTTTTAATTGCATCTGCTATAAAATACACACTAAGCACAAAACAAACAGCACACACAATTATTGCAACACACGTATTTTCATCCATAATTATCTCCTTACATATTTTCAAATTTGCTTTTTATTTTATTTAATTCTTCTTTATCTTCTATTACTAATTCAACTCTGCCAATTCTTTTTATTACTTCATCAACCAAAAGTTTGCAAGTATTTTTCTTCCTAAATTCACCTAATGCATAACCGTTCCCAATGCCTTTTGTAATTGTTACAGTCCACAAGTCTTTTGTATCGTCTCCTATTGACCTATGAATCATAAATCCTCTGTATTTTTCTCCTTTTACCATTTTCCCTCCGAATAGAGTTCTAACTAACTTCCAATCAGCTGCTTTTATATTAATCATTCTTTAAACCTCCCCAAAACATTTATTATAATAAGCAACTACTCCATTTAATCTCCATTGGTAACAATCTAGATCACCTTGCAAGATATTTTTTATTTCCCTTATTGCTTTTTTCATTTCTTTAGATTTATATATAGTTTCATAATCTTCCTCATTGGTTGTAAATCTATAGCTATATTCTAACTTTCCATTATACTTAGCTTCATTCATATTTGGTTTAAAAAATCTTCTTCCATACTTCCAAAACTCATCAGCCTTTGCATGTAAATACCTTTCAGTTTCTTTGGTGATTTCATAAATTTCTATAATCGGCTTTTGATTAGGATTATTTAAATCGAATTTGACCTCTACTGCTTTCATTCCTCTGATCCTCCCTATTAATACTATCTTGGCTGCTAAATCCGTTTGGATATCTCTTAAGTAACTTGTCCACATTCATTTGTAAAACTTCGCTCATGTCTATATTGTAGAGTGTAGCTAGATTTACTATATAAAACATTACATCTCCTAACTCTTCTTTTAGATGGTCCATGTTTAGAATATGCCCATGGAATAACCATTTCTTAAGTATGTCTGTTACTTCTCCAGTTTCTCCATTTAAACCGAAGATCATATTAACCACTTTATCATTATGTTTTAAATTATTATCCATTGTTCTAACTGACTTTTCTTGGTATTCTTTTATTCCTATTTCTTTAGTTGTACTGTATTTAATTAACACATCCAAAGGCATAATTAATTCTTTATCATCCATTTTGCCTTTTCCCTTCTTTCTAAGTTCAATTACTGTCATTATTGCATAGTTTGCTAGATCTAATAATGTATCCTCTATAGATTCATCTTTTACACATTGTTCTTTATTATTAGTTAAAGACTTAAGTCTATTTAATTTGTCCTCTAACCTAATACATGGCATTGTTAGCCCATAAATTTGATATGATATTCCGAAACTATCTCCATAGTCTTTATTCTTAGCTTCATATATACTATTCAACTCTTTGCATATTTCATTGTGTTGTTTTGCTTTATCCATTCTCTTTTTCTCCTTCCACATTGGACTATTTTTTACGGTAGCATTATGAACAAATATTAGTATAAATAAGGCTAATACTGCATATCCTATAAAAAATCCTATTAATTCAAGTTTAACTAAAGTGTCCATACTTAGCACTCCATTTCTTCTAACTTCTCATAAGCTGTATATGCTTCATTAAAGAACTTTAAAAACTCTTCTTTATTTCCAAAGTTTAAATATGCTTTACCATTAGTTAATAATAAGCCACCATTCTCCAAAGAATACTCTCCATTTTCCCCTACAAGAATATCTTTGTGCCTAACTAACATTGGTCTATCTATTTTTAGTTTTTCTTTCTTTTTGCTTGGACATCCCAAGACTTCTTCTTTCCCCATATAGTAATAAACTCTGCAAGTTTCATATGATTTCTTTAAGTCTCTCATCATACATAATGTTATCTCGCTAAATCTCATATCTAGTATTTTCTCTTTATTTTTATTCAGGTACTCAAAAGCCTTGTCTTTAGTTTTAATTGGCTTTTCTTTCATGGGTTTTACTCCTTTCTATATTCTTCTATCTGCAAATAATATCTTTGTGTTACCGTATTGTTCTTCCATCTTTGCTTGCACTTTGTTTTTTCCAAAACATGGTGCTATATTTTTTAAAACTATGTCATTATCACACTTCTTGTTTTTATTCAACAAACAATTCTCATTTAAACATTTCATAGTTTTTCCTCCTATCAGTTGATTATCATATGAGAAATAGGAGTTAAAACTATAGTGCTAATTCCTCCTATTTCTCTAACTTTAATTATTTTGATATAAATATACTAATGGCTTTCATTTCTTCGCCTTTGAAATTTAAAGCTTTATCTTCTGCGATTTCTTCAACAGTATATTCACCATAATCTAAGAACATTGTGTCATTTGTCCTATCATAATCTCCATCATATAACCTATAATCTGCTAAAGTCTCTGTTTTATCATCTAATCCCCAAATTTCATAAAACATTGGTTTCTTAGGTTCTAAATAAATATTTACCCTATTTGCTCTTAATATTGGTCTTAATTCTTTTAATTTCATTTTGTATACCTCCAAATTATCTTAAATATTTTTAAATCTTCTTACAACTCTCTTTTAATGGCCCATAGAACATATTATCTAAGTAAATAATACAATTCTTCTCTTGCTCCAAATATACTTCAAATTCCTCGCCTATTTTGAATTTAGGATTAAGGATTGTAGTATCTTTTATAAATACTACTCTAGCCTTATCCCAAAAAGTTAATTGTCCTTTAATCATTTAACTTCCTTTGAAATTAATGTACCAGTTTCAATAAGTTCATTTAGATGCTTGTCACATAGATTTCCACTATATTGAACTAATGGTATTTCTATTTCATAATTGGCTTTTCTCAAGCATCTTTTGCAAGTACATAGTCCCAATCTATTTTTAATATTTCTTAGCTTCACAAACCTCACACCTTTCTATATACTTATTAGTATTACGTATTAACTAATCATATATAAATAATGCTCTATTCCCTTTACTTTGGCTTCGTCAAGGCTACAATCTTTAAAATATGCCACTGGTGTTCCGTTAGTTAAATTGTCTCCTATTCCATGTTTCTTATGTCTTCTTATAGAGACATAGAACTTATATCCTTTCTTATATGATTTTAAAATTAATCTAAAGCCATTGTAATAATCAGATAATATCCTTTCACTACTATTTCTACTATCCTTATGCCATACTGCATTAATAAGTTTTTTATCCAATTAAATCACCCTTTCTACGTATGACAAACTATCTCAAATTTATTTGTTTACTCATAAATTCACCATATAGATTTCTCATACCATCCCAATCAATGCAACCCATTTTTTCTACTACCCATAATTCTCCCCATACCATAGCAGATTTAATTTCAATAGGTTTGTCTTTTCCACCCTTGCTATATAGCCAACTCTCTAAATCAAAATATGCACTCATAGGGCGTTCTTTTGTTTCATATTGTTCTATAACTTGCTTTAAAGCATCTTTTTCATGTGAAAGAACCTCTATTTCTCCCTTTTCTATTCTCTCAAGTAAGCTTTCTAATGATTGTGGTACCTCTTTTTTATCTAATCTTTCCATAAAAATCACTCCTTCACTTGTATATTTTTATCAGAAAGGCATATCTCCGTCCGGATCTTCCACCGGAGTAATATCATCACCAAACCCACCACTAAAAGCATCATTTTGAGTTGTTGCATTATTTGCAACATCTTTACTTCCTATAAATTCAAAGCTATCTACAGCAACATCTGTAGTGTATCTCTTTGAACCGTCCTGTGCTTCATAACTTCCTGTTCTAATGTTTCCTATTACTGCTATTTGTCTACCCTTGGTTAGATATTGGCTTATTGTTTCTGCTGTCTTACCAAAACTTACGCAATTAATGAAATCTGTTTCTTCTTTTTTGAATGGTCTATTCACTGCTACTGTGAACCTTGAAACTGCTGTACCAGTTCCTGCTGTAAACTTTAAATTTGGATCAGCTGTTAATCTCCCTAAAATTATTACCTTGTTCATTTATTAATCCTCCTCGCTTTCTTCTATATACCATTTACCTTCTAATATTTCATGAGTTGATAATCCTCCGAGGGTTTCTTTAGCTATTAACCCAAACCATTTGTTATCTCTAGGATAATAAGTATACGTTCTTGCACCTATATTAACTTTAATTACTTTCCCTTCTTGGTTAGCTTTAATCGCTTCCATAAAGCTTACTGGCTGTTGAATTAAAATGAATTTTGCATCTATTATTCTGTCAGTAATAATTAATTGATTTTCATTTGGAAATTCAAAGCCTGTTGAAGATTTTTCTACATGAAATAATTCACCGTCAAAACATTCAATCTTAAATTTAGTTCCAATTTCCTGTTTACTAGCTTCAATAATATTCATTACACTTTGTTTTTTCATTGTCTATTCCTCCTTTTCTAAATATTCTGCTAATGCTTCTTCTAAATCCCAACAATCTTTTTTAATGGGGCAAGCACTACAACTATGTTTTTCTCTTATAAAATCACATAACTTATTATTTAGTTTATATGCTTGTGTTGGTGTCAATTTAGCCATTTATTAATCCTCCTTCAAATACATATCATGGTAAGTTACAGCCACTGCATAACTTTGCCAAATATCCTTCTTAAACCCATAAAACCATCCCGGTTCTTTCTTTGTACCTTTCCCCTTGTTAGGTGTATTAGGTGCAAATCTATCTACTAAAGCTTGTATAATGTTACTGTCTTTAGCTTTCATGGTGTGACATAAATTCATTTTTTCTTCTTTCCTATAAATGTATTGAGTTTTGATTTTATTTGTTTCATATTGATGTACCCATTCTATAGTTTCTATTAATCTTCCTATAAAAACACAAGTATCAAATACACTTTTACCTACAGCCATTCCATAAGATGCAATCATTTCTATAGCCACATGGTTTATAGATTCTTCTACCTCATATTCTCCAGTACAAATTTTATATAATAATTTTTCATTGTCTATTTTTTCTGCAACTAATGGTTTTAAGTCTTTCTCTCTTATTAGAACTACTCCACTCTCTATATTCCCTGGATCTATTGCTAAAATCACTCTATCACCTACCTATTTCTATATTGCTTTACAACTGTATTTCCAATTACTACATCAACATTAACTAATTCTATTTTTATTTTTGTTAAAGAACAATTTAAAGTTATCATTCTTATTTCTTCAAAGTTTTTATCAGTTACAAATACATATCCTTTATTTATAGCATTTTCCATTTGTCTAGGGTCGTTTATATCTTTTGGTAATACTAATATTTGATCCTTGCTTACTCTATATAGCTTGCTATTCCCTCTAGCCACTACATATCCCCTCCTTTATTTCTTAATTCATCTATCGCATTTCGCCACAACATTCTACTATCTGTATGCACTTCCTTTAAAAATCTAAGCATATCTTCTAGCCTGTCCTTTTGTTCTGCTTTTTCTCCACGCTTTAATCCTTTGCGGTATTCTGCCCGTATAAAGCTCCATCTATTGAACACTAATAAACTATCCTTCATTAACTTATAAGCACTTACAATGTCGTTCTCGCTTAAATTAGAATATCTTTGTACTATATTGTTATATTGTTTTGTATCTTCTTCATAGTTGTAAGTCATAGATTATTCTCCAATATCTCCGGATTTTCATATATATTACCTACAATTTCCCAGCAATTCTCTATTTCATTATCAGAAATATATTCCCATAAACTACACCATCCAGCTTTCCATTCGCCAGAATTATGTCGATATACTTCAAAGTTTAAATCACCATCATTTACTATATCTCCCTCATAAATTTCTTTACCTTTCTTATCTTTCAAGCCTGTATATTGCATTAATGTGTCCTTAACTCCTTGGAACTCTTGGATAACTTGTACTGGTTGTTTTAAATAAATCAAATCATCTATTGTGAAATAAAGTATTTCTTCTTTAGGAAAATGCCTATAAACTCTAAACTTAATATCTCTCATTTACTAATTCCTCCCCAATTATCAATTTCCCGCCTAGACATTGCCTTATAACTTCTTCCCTAATATATTTGCCCTCTTTAATTTTCAAGGTCTTTAAAAGCTTGTTAAGTGGCTTGTCTTTAATTTGTAATACTTCTTGTATTTCTTCTCTAGTTAAATATTGTTTATCAAAAAGTAGTTCTAAGTTATTCTGTAGCTGTAGCTTTAATAATTTATCTAACTTATGTCCTTTCTTTCCATGTACTCCTTGGGTTCCTCTATGGTGTTCTTGACATAGATAGATATGATTTAACTTACAATTCTCTAGAGGTTTAACTTGGCTTCTGTATACTCTGTGATGGAGTTCTGTTGCTCTTTGTCCGCATATTGGACACCAATGTATATCACTCATTAATCATTCTCCCATCCTAATAATTTCTTTTCTAAGTCATCGTAATCATATTCACGTGCCTTAAAGTTGTTAAACCCTGTTCCCGGCTCTTTCTTTCCGTAATTAGGTCTTTCTGCCTTAAATCCGTTGGTCTTCCAGTTCTTTAAAATGCCTTTTACATATTTTAGATTTCTTTTGCCATTGCTATTAGCTTCTTTAAGTGCTTCTTGTACCCAAACTTCCGTATAATCCTTTTCTAGTAACTCAATGTCACTTAGAGTTACTGGATTAATAGTTCCAAAACCTAATGTTTCATATAACGACAACGACGATATATTATTATTGTTATCTCTATCTATTTCTATATCTTTATCTATATCTATATCTAGAGCACGATTTTTTTCGACGTCGGGCGATGTGTCAGACGATTTTTTCCCGTTTGCTAACATTTTTTGATTTTGACGTCTTTCTGCTTGGTAAATTCTATCTCTTTCTTTCTTCTTTTCATAGGCATCTAAAGATTGATGCTTATCCCAATTAGGAATTGTAATAGTGTTGTTTACCATTTCAATCATTTCAAATTGTTCAAAAGTTTTAAGAGCCATTCTTACTGTTTTTACATCTTTTCTGAATATTGTTGCCAGCATTTCATCTGTATAGGGGATTCTATCATTAAGAAGGAATACCCCTTTATTGTTGTTTTTACCAGCTAGGCATAAAAGCTTAAACCATATGACAATTATTGAATCTGAACCTGGTAAACTTTCTATGAGTAATATTTTTTCATCGTCAAATATGTCTGTAACGATTTTTATCCATTTAACTTTTCCTAATGCCATTTATGCCCTCCTAACTTCTAAGGCTTTCTATTACTTCATCCTTAATCTCTAACTGATTTTCTAAATCTTCAATTCTAGCCTGTAACTTAAGATTTTCATTCTCCCATTCTTCAGTAGTCTTTTCACCTATACTAAATAAAAGATTATCTACTACATTAGGAATAATTACATATGGTACTCTTGTAGTTAATTTTGTTTGTGATCCATCAAAGACCATATTAATTTTGCTATCTTGTAATCTTGAATTAAAAGCTACTTCCTCGTCTTTATAATCAATAACTATAGTGTTATACTCCATTACTTAACCCCCTTAGCCTGTTTCTTCTTTTCAATCTCTTCAGCTTTTTTATTTAATACATTCATGATGTAAGGCAAGTCTTTATTCTCTATCTCTTTTATAGATTTAACTTTTGCCCAAGTTAGTAATGATACTTCATCTGTTCCAGTATCCTTAATAAGCTTTTCTATAACTTTTACATGAACATTACTTATAGGCTCTCTTGCCTTTTCTTCATCCCCTAATTCCTCTGTAGTGTCATTTTCACTAATCTCAAATGCATTCATATATAAATACCTTTTGGCGTAACTATAAGCTCCTCCGATATTCTGCATTTCATTGCAGCCTTTAAGTGCTGATACTTTGACATTCATAGTAAAATTGATACATTGTTTAGGATCATCATTATCAAATATTTTTAAAGTTGCTATATCATCTATGAAAATATCCATTATTGGAGAAATCCCAACTTCCTCACAATGTTTTGTTACTGTTGGTAAAAAGTCACTCAATTCAAAGTAAGTATATTTAGAAAAAGTGTTTTTACCTGTTTTAGTTAGTTCAGCTTCATTCACAAGCTTTCTAACTTTCTGTAGTTTTTGATATATATTAAGTTTCTTATTTTCTTCCATTTAGGTCCTCCTATAAATCCTTTATTGTTTTGCCTGTCTCTATGTCATATACTTGGTCATTGTCTATATCTTCGTATGGTGGTATAATGTTATTGTTTATTTGATTCAGGTTGCTTTCCTTACTTTGGTCGGTAGGATTGCAACTATTTTTATACATTTCTTTAGCTTGTCTTAATGCTGCGGTAAATGTTAATGTTCCATCCTGTTGCATAAGGTTTGCTGCTTCTTCTGCAATTCTAATATTAATATCTACCATGCTATTCCTCACTTTCTTGCCTAAAGAATTGTAAATTGCTTGTAAAATTAATGTTATCTCCTTCAATTGCTACAAATTCTGTAACGTGCTTATCTAATTCTTTTAAACTAGACTTAATATATTCTTCGCTTTCTTCATCATATTTCTCGAACCAGCATTCAACTCCATCATCACAACTTGTATTTTTAAACACGAAATATGGATAGTTGTTTTTACAAATATCTCTTATTTCATTTGAAATTTTTTCAAATCTATTAAATATGTGTCCCTCTAAATCCGTTGTGTATTTTTTATTTGTTTCTAAAAATTTGATGATACAATCTGAAATTAGTTTCTTATCTTTACTAAAAAATACTTGTTGGTTAGTTAATTCCCAAACTATTCTATCCTCTTTAATTTGAGAGCTGTTTATCTTACGATTCAATTCTTCAAATATAGAATTGTCAAACATAGCTGCAGTCATAAAATTTGTTTTCCCATAACTAGTCATAACCTTATGTGGCAAATATTTTTGAAATAAAATATCGTCTGCTATTGGTGTAAAAAGCCAAGAATTATTAAATTCAGTAAGTCTCTCCCCTATAAAATTTTCATCCATTACCCATAAACTACTTGTACTCATTTTTAAATCCTCCTAAAGACTATTTGAAATAAATATTACTGTTAAGATACTAATTACCATTACTACCCCGTAAGCTTGTCTTATGTGCTTATTCTTGCCCTCTGCTGTACCTATAGTGCTTATTACACTTGTTAAGATAAATATAGTTAGTAATATTACTCCAAATATAAATCTACCTTGTGGTTGCATCTTCTACACCTATACGCCATTTGAATTCACTAACTGGATATCTATCACTTAACTCTTCTAAAACTTCCTTAGTGCTTGGCTGACCTTGGTACATAATTGCATCTGTTTTCCTATCAACAATTATTAAAATCATTTATTTAACAACCCCTTTTCTTCTATTTTTTTAATAGCTAGTTTGACATCTGCTAGGCAAGTAGGACATAAATCCATATCTAAAACTCTAGTTAAGTTTTTAGCATTACCACATATATGGCAGCCCGGCTCATACTTCCTAATGATAATATTTTTACCTTCTGTATAAATCTCCATTGGTGTACCATTTCCCTTTTTGTCTGCTCTTTTAATGTCCATTGACTTACATAACTCCATTGGTATTGTTATTCTTCCTAACTCATCCACTCTTCTTACAATTCCTGTTGCTTTCATTTAATTTCCCTCCTTAAAACTTAATTGATTATTTAACATTGTTATTTCTTCCTTTAAGACTATTGGTGTTTTATAACTTCTTACTATGTCTTTAGCTACATCTAATTGACTTCTCTTAATTGCTTTATAGCTATTTAATCCAAATTCTCTTTTTACTTGGTTTTGAATATCTTTATAAAGCTTTGCTCTTAAAGAATTATCTTTATATGCTGCTGAACCATGTCCACCTAATATTCTCATTCCTATTTTTCTAACTTCTTTTTGAAGATCTTCACACTCGATATTGAACAATGGCATATTTTCTTTTAAGTCCTTAACCTCTGTCTCTAACTCTTGTTGTTTAGCATCTATAGAAAATATTGCTTGTAGTTCTTTAGACAAACCTTTAAATTGCGTTACTTGCTCTCTTAAATTAAAATATCCATCAACTAGTTTTTCGTATTGTTCCCATGCAACATCATCTTCAAGAATCTTAAGTAATTTGGAATATCCTCTTTCTGATAGTAGGTAAATGTTATTTGCGTTTGCATATGATTGGTTGCTATACCCTAGTTCCAAACTCAGTGGTTTTAATTCACCGACTTTTAAATCTAGAATGTCGACACCTTTTTTAAACCTTTTAATATTGTTGTTAATATTTCGGTTTATATCTTTTAAATCTCTGCCATGAATATTCGCAATTTCTTTAGCTAACATTGATCTCTTGTTTCCTCCGAAACCTCCCTCTATGTTGTGAAATTTCATTCCGTTAATATTGATAAGTCCTTTTACCTTAATTAACTCTTGCATTTTTTCTGCTGCTTTTTCTTTCATCTTATTTCCTCCTTAATTTCTTAGAGTTCTCTACTCTTTTTTTATACTTAGCTTTTTTATTAAGCTGTGTACGTAAGTTTAATAATGCTTGCTCTGTTAAGTTTTGTACTGGTCTAAAATAGTTAGATACATTTATAACTTGCATTTAATCCCTCCTATAAAATTAATAAAGTTTTCATGCTGTCAATTTTCTCTTTATAAAGTTCTACTTCTTTTTGTAGCTTGCCTATTTTGTTTTCAAGTCTTCTTCTCTCTAGCGGAGATAGCGGGTTAATGTCTTGCCCAGATGTTTCAATTTTTACTATTTCATCTAATGAATAGCGAGGACTTGATATAGTTGGAACTCTTGTTAATACTCCTTCCTTTTCTAAAGCTTCAATAGGTTTTGTAGATTCATAATCCCACCTTTGTGCTAGTGTTTGTCTACTTATTAATGTTTGTCCCATACATTACCTTCTTTCTATTAAAGGCAATATACCTTGTTCTTTTAATAGAACATATAAAAATAATCTTCCTTTTTGTGTCCACTTAGTTGTCATCTTGCTTTCTTCCATACCATTAGTGTGAGTAACATTTATAGTCTCTGAATGCGTATATCCTTTTTCTTGATACTTAGCATATAGTAGCCACTGGTCACGCATCTTGTATTGGACTTTTAAATCATGTAATTTTTTATTAAGCTTTTGACCGCTAATTCCATAATCTTTTGCTATTTGAGTTATAGTAACTAAAGCTTTATTTTTTAAAATAGTATCCGTATAATCTGCTTTAGGTTTAAGTTCATTTATTATTTGTTCTTGTTTTTTAGAAGTTAACAATAAACTTTGCTTTTCTTCTTGTTCTTTAATCCACGCTTTTGCTCTTTCTATTGGATTCTCTATTGCGTAGCTGTAAGTTTGTCCCCCTTTTTCAATACACTCTTCCATTGCTGTAAACTTATCCATATACCTATCTGTAAATAAGTTCCCTTTAGTTCCGGTGGTCTTATGTGCTAAAAATTCACAACCCTTTTTAGTAATTTGAAATTCTCTTCTTTCCTCTCCTTTTGCATCTATATAGGTACTTTCTGCCCAATATTTAACGAACGCAATATTGCTTTGGTTAAAATCTTCATTGATTGAATCAATTTTTCTTAATAGATCTGAATGTTGTTTTAAGTCCATCATTTTGCAAACTTCTCTACTCGAAAGTTTGTTTTCTAATTGTTTATTCTGCATTTAATTTCCTCCTTCAATTTTAAAATTATCATTCGGGAAAACTTCATCTAATGGTTTATTTAAGGCTTGACTTATCTTTCTCGCGTTCGCTAAACTAGGAATTGCTTTTCCTCTCATTATTTCGTAGAAAGAAGACTTTGCAAGTCCAGCTTTTCTTATTACATAACTTACTTTTAAACCATTTTCTATTATTATTTCGTGTATTTTATTTTTCATTTTGTTCACCTCCATGTACTTATATTACCATTATACCGAACCATACAACAACCTCTATTTACCTTTAAACCGAACGATATTTTACCATTTAGACGAACTATTTTGAATTATCTGTCTATTTCTTTAAAATACTTTAAATTGCTTGTTTACTTTACCGAACTTTATGATATAATAAAGGTACGGTAAACAATACAAAAAAGGAATGATTATAATGTCTTTAGGCGAAAAAATAAGAACTATAAGGAAAAATAAAGGATATTCAATTATGAAGATTAGAGAGCTTACAGGTTTGTCTAAATCAACAATAAGTGAAATTGAAAATAGTAAAAGTAGTCCTACAAGTGAAACGCTTCAAAAAATAGCATCTGCTTTAGAAGTCCCAGTAAGTACTTTTTTCGATAATGAAGAACTGGAAGAAAAAAAAGATAACAAAATAGAAGAATATATGGATAAAAACAAATTATTCTTTTCTAAATTCGAAAAGTTAAACAATAAAGATAAAGATAAAGTTTTAAAAATACTAGAAATGTTTGAGGATGAAACTATAGATTAGAAGGTGAAATATGGTCAATATACTTAATGATGTTAAGAAAATGATTGAATGTGGGGAATTAAGGGTAATTTCAAAAAATTTTGATGGGACTTTTACAGGAATGACGGTCGAAAATAATGGACAAACTGTAATAGTTTTAAATGCAAATCTAAGCTATGAATACAACTTGCATAAATTTTTACACGAGATAATACATCTTAAGCATATAAATACTAATATAAATGTTGCAGAATGTGAAAGACAAGCTTTAGAATATGAAAAAAATTTCGAGACATTTGCGAATTTAATTAGTGTAGTTGAATAGTCTGATTAAAATAACTAGACTATTTTTTTACATACAAAAAGAACATATATTCGAGAAAGGAATGGTAAATATGGATTTTAATATAATTTATAGGAAGAAAGACAAAGGGATACAAGCTATTGTATCTTACAAAGATAATAGTGGAAAGTGGAAACAAAAATCTAAACAAGGATTTACGAATGATAAAAAAGGTGAAAAGTTAGCTGCTAATTGGGCAAACGATACTATAACTGATCTAAAGAAAAATGGACTTTTAAATAAAGAATATGAACATATTACTTTTGCAGAACTTTTCGATATGATAGTTAGTGATAAGAAACATACAATGCAATATAATACAATAAGAAATTATGAAAATGCTCATGGTCATTTTAATACGCTTGATAATATGTTAGTAAGAGATATTAAAAATATCGATATACAAAGATGTGTTAATGAAATGTCTACAAGTTTAAAAAGCAGCACTATTAAAAACTATGTAACTATTATAAAAACAATTTTTAATTTAGCTGTAAAAGATTATGAAATTATAAGTAATAGTCCTATTAGAAAAATTACTTATAAAAAAGATAAGATAAAAGAAAAAAGAGCTTTGACGAGCACAGAAGTCGAGACACTACTTTCTAAACTTAAAGGTAAGAATGTATATATCCCAACTTTATTAGCTGTTAAATGTGGTCTAAGATTAGGAGAAATAAGCGGGTTAACTTGGGATAACATAGATATAAAAAATAGAACCATAACAATAGAAAAGCAATATAAAAACGTTGAAAACAAATATGTGTTAGGTACTCTGAAAGGTACAAATTCATACAGAACTATTCCAGTTTCTAAAAAAGTTTTAGATGAAATACTAGATAGTAAGCCAAAGACTATAAATATGAATAATAGAATTATAACATATAAAACCACCGATAGTCTTTCTCGTGCTACTAAGTGGGCATATCCAAAAGCAGGCTTTAAAATATCTATACATGAATTAAGACACACATTTGCTACTTTATTAATTGCAAATGGCTTAGATTTTAAAACTGCTGCTGAAATATTAGGACATGATGTGGAGCAAACCATAAAGACTTACTCCCATGTCACAGATGAAATGAGGATAAAGGCTAGAAATATAATAAATATTCTCTAGTTTTTGACGAATTTTTGACGAATAACTATTAATTGGCTCTATTTCAATCGCTAAGAGCCATTTGTCTGACT
This sequence comes from Clostridium sp. HBUAS56017, assembly GCF_007115085.1. Classification (NCBI taxonomy): domain Bacteria; kingdom Bacillati; phylum Bacillota; class Clostridia; order Eubacteriales; family Clostridiaceae; genus Clostridium; species Clostridium sp. HBUAS56017. The sequence goes on from NZ_SULK01000001.1 coordinate 188,717, forward strand.
TTCTCGTA
>NZ_SULK01000001.1:188805-252698 GCF_007115085.1 Clostridium sp. HBUAS56017
TAATATAACCGATGTTGCTATAGCAACATTTAAAGATTCTGCTCCTCCTGGCATAGGTACCTTAACCTTTTTATCTGAAAGATTGTATATCTCCTCACTAACACCATTTCCTTCATTTCCAACTGAAATAATAATCTTTCCAGTTAAATCTTCTTTAAAGAAATCCTTATCTCCTTCCAAAGAAGTAGAAACTAGTGAAAATCCTCTATCTATTAATTTTTTTGTAATGCTATTATTTTCATCATCATTAATGATAGGAATATGAAATAACGATCCCATGGTAGATCTTATAGTTTTATCATTATAAACATCCACAGTCCCCTTTGTTAATATAACGCCATCCACACCGGCCGCATGAGCAGTTCTAATTATAGTTCCTAAATTACCAGGATCCTGAAGTTTATCACATAACAAATAAAAACTTCCTTCAAAGCTTATATCTAGCTTCTTCATCCCAACAACTGCTACAATTCCTTGTGGTTTTTCTGTAGAACACAACTCTCTTAATAAATCATCTCTTAATCCATAAATTTTCGTCTTATTTATATATTTTCCAAGATATTCATTAAGTTTTTCTACTTCACCGCTAAAGAATATATAATCTACAGAAACACCTGCTTTAAATGCTTCTTCTATAAGCCTAAATCCTTCTATTATATATTTAGAAATTTTATTTCTGCCTTTTCTATCCTTAAGTTTTTTTGTTTCTTTGTACAAAGTATTATCTTTACTTTCTATGAAAATCAAAGTTTACACCCCTACTATTTTATATTAACTATCTTACCTTCTATAATACTATAATCAGATGATAATTCAATATACTTGAAAATACTAATTTATGTTCAATTCTATCGTCCATATCCTTTTCATGTAATAAAGCTGCTCTATCTTATATATCTATTATTTTTTGCAAAAAAAAACGCGACACTTTGTCGCATTTCTATTATATATATTAAGCGTTTATGTTTTTCTTAGCTACTTCTACTAAATCAGCAAATGCCTTTGGATCATTTATAGCTATTTCTGATAACATCTTTCTGTTGATGTCAACACCAGCTAATTTCATTCCGTTCATGAACTTTGAATATGAAAGACCATTCATTCTTGTAGCAGCATTTATTCTAGCTATCCATAATCTTCTATAATCTCTCTTCTTTAATCTTCTTCCAACATATGCATTTCTTAATGCTCTTATAACTGATTCATTAGCTGTTTTAAATAACTTACTCTTTCCACCGTAGTATCCTTTTGCAAGCTTTAAAACTTTTTTATGATTCTTACGAGAATTAACCGCTCTTTTTACTCTTGCCATTCTTTAAACCTCCTGTACCAATTCTTATAGATATGGTAATAATTTCTTCATTGCTTTTTCTTGAGTAGTTGAAACATATCCCGCTTTTCTAAGATTTCTCTTTCTCTTTGCACTTTTCTTAGTTAGGATATGGCTTCTGAAAGCCTTTGCTCTCTTTAATTTACCTGTACCTGTTAATTTGAATCTTTTTGCTGCACCTCTATGAGTTTTCATTTTTGGCATTGCTTAATTCCTCCTCTCAGTTTATGCCTTTTTAGGGCCTACAACCATCGTCATATTTCTTCCTTCTCTTTTAGCTGGCTTTTCGATAATACATACATCTTCAAGCTTGCTCGCGAAGTTTTCTAGAATCTTTAGTCCTAAATGACCAAGTTCCATTTCCCTTCCTCTAAATCTGACAGTGATCTTAACTTTGTCTCCATCTAATAAGAACTTTCTTGCATTTTTAGCTTTAATTTCGATATCATGTTCTTCAATTGTAAGGCTTACCCTTACTTCCTTTATACTGATAACCTTTTGCTTTTTCTTAGCTTCCTTTTCCTTCTTAGATTGCTCATATATGAATTTTCCTAAATCCATAATCTTGCAAACTGGTGGCTTAGCTCCAGGTGATATCATAACTAAATCTAACTCTGCTTCATCAGCCATATTTTGAGCTTCTTTAGTAGCTATTACACCTAATTGACTTCCGTCAGCTGCTATAACTCTTATTTCTTTTTCTCTTATATCCTCATTAACTATATAATTTTTGTTAATAGTTTTCACCTCCGAAAAATAAAAGCAATATTCTATATATAATAAAAAGACGGCAGTATACTGCCGTCCTATATTATCAACAAAATCATCGCGATAAATAACCACGCTAGCTATCAATTGATGCTGCAAGGTGAGAAACGGCGTTTCTTCTTAACGTATTTAATTCTATCACCCAATAACTGTGATGTCAACATTTTTATTAAAAAATCTAATTATAAACTTTTTTAAACGTTACTCTATCTCCAAATACATTAGTAATTGTATCAATAAATTCTTTATTTGTACAATCCTCTTTACCCTGAATTACGATATGATTTGGAGCATTAGTGATTAATCCACTAATAACAATATCTTCAACACTAGCATCAATTCCTAATTTACATTCTGATAAATCTCTTAAAAAAGAACTAAAAATATCATTACCATATTCATCAGTAATTTTATATCCTCCAGTAGAGTTTATTTCTATATTTACTTCTTGTATTTTACTTTCTTGAATGTCTACAAAGTACTTTAATAATTTAATAAATTCCTTATATTCCTTTTCTACCATATATTTTTCTACTACTTTATCAATTATATCTTCGATATCTTCTCTAAGTTCCCTCATCCTGAAGGTAATAAACCCATTTATATTAATCATCTTATTTTCTTCAATGCAATATTTAATCTTCTCAATTATAGAATTAACTTTGTTTGCGCAATAAACAAACATATCATCCCTTGGTCCTTGCTCTCCAATAAGCACTTTCATAATTTCTTCTTCAACTTCTAATATTTCCTCTTGTCTTAAAAAGAAATAAGTGTCTGTTAAAAATTGAAACATTTCTTTTTCTTTATATTTCTTAATAACTATATTGTATAGAATATTGCTTATATATAAATTTATTCTATTACAGGTCTTTTCATCATAACCTTCATCATCACAAACCACCTTAACTACATGAGTTATCCCATCTAATCTTTCAACTACTCCAATAACTACATTTCTCTTTCTGAGAATATCCTTTAACTCTTGTAGCTCTTTAACAAAATCTAATTCACCTGAATAAGCTAATTCCTGTACAAGCATGGGTTTCACTCCCTTCCTAGTAATAGTATGTATTAAAATTTCAGCTATATACAGAATTTATTTTTCAGCTTTTGTCTACTTGATTTTTTTAATTTTTAATAGTAACTTATCCTTATAATGAATTATTTAAGGAGCGTTTCATGTTTTGTTTTGTAGATTATAGAATTACTCGTGAAGAAATAAATAACCTTATCAAGCATAAGCTTACACCTATTATTATTCCTAAATGCATAGAAGTTTATGATGCCATTGATGGTCATGTTGATATTCAACTGAATATCCTAAATAAAGAAGAAAAGACTGTAATAATACAAAAAAATATAAATAAAAGCTTTCTAACTACCTTATCTTCTAATAACATAAAATACATATTATCAGAAAAATCACTTGGAAGCTTATATCCAAATGATATAGGTTTAAATGCGCTAATAACTGAAAAATATTTTATCCATAACATAAATTTTACTGATAAAAATCTACTTGAAAGTCAATTAACTAAAAAGATAATCAATGTTAAACAAGGTTATACAAAGTGTTCAATATTACCAATTAAAGATGATGTGTTTATAACTAGTGATAAAGGTATTTTTAACTCCTTGAAAGATGAAGAAATTGATGTTTTACTCATTCCTGAAGGAGATATTCTTTTACCTCCTTTAAATTACGGTTTTATCGGAGGAATAGGTGGCATGATCTCTGAAAATAAACTTGGACTATTTGGCGAACTGAATAATTACAATTACGGTGATGAAGTATACAAATTTTTATATAAATACGATATCGAACCTATTAGCCTAAAAAAAGGGAAATTAATTGATAGGGGTAGTCTTATGGTTCTTTAACTTCCATATATATTACGTGGTTAAGATGTAAATTGTTCTCAAATAGAAGTGTTTTAAATTTTTTTATATAAAAGATTCAGATGCTATAATTATTCCTATAGCATCTGAATCTTTCCATATTTTTCTTTAAATTTCTTTATCTCATTTCTAACTTCTTCTTTATCCTTATCTGAAAGGCCACCTCTTCCTAATCTATCACTTAAAAATACCATGGACAAGTCATCTAAGTCAGTATATCTCTTCATACCTTCAATGTCTGAATATGGCATTTTGCCCATTACATATAAGAGGTGCATATGGTACCTTATTAGTTTTATTGTTTTTACAATAAATTTTTCATCATCTATAAAATAACTCAAAAACTTTCTTCCCTCTTCCTCTCCAACTTTATCATGATCATAAGAAATCCATCTTCCTTTACGAAGTTTTGTAGTAGTAAGTTTTCCTAAATCATGTAGTAGCAAACACCACATAAATGATCTTTTATCCTTAACTTCATCCAAAACCTTAGCGCCTTCATCTACAACCATCATGGTGTGTATCCATACATTGCCCTCTGGGTGATGTTTAGGAGACTGCTGAATTTTCTCTAGCCCCTTAATTTCACTAAATGGGTATTCATCCAAGATACCTTTATCTTTCAATTCATTTAAGAATATAGATGGTTTTTTATCCTTTAATAGATGCTCTTCAATCTCTTCATAAAGCTTCTTTCCACTCATAATAATAACCTCCATAAAATCCTGCTTATTTCTAAATTTATTATACCCTACAAACAAAAAAAATCTCGTAACAAGAATAATCTTATTACGAGATTTAAAATTACTATTCAGCCATATAAGCTTTAACAAAGTATACTTGACCTAAAGGTGATACTCTCATATCCTTAACCTTAGGATCAATTCCTTTTACAAAAGTATAATAGTATATTGGAACTATTGGCATTTCTTCCATTAATATATTTTCTGCTTCTCTCATATGTTGAGCTCTAGTTTTTGCATCAGTTTCTAATTGTGCTTTTTTGATTAATTCATCATATTTTGGATTTGCGAATTTAGCGTCATTATTTCCTCCGCCAGTCATCCACATATCTAAGAAACTCATTGGATCAGCATAGTCAGCACTCCAACCATGTCTAGCAATTTCATAACTACCATTTTCTCTTGATTTTTGGAATACCTTCCATTCTTCATTTTGTAAGTTAACTTTAACACCGATTTGTGCCCACATTTGTTGAACAGCTTCAGCTATTAACTTATTACCTTCAGCAGTGTTATACTTTAATTGGAAAGTAGGAAGTCCTTCACCATTTGGATATCCTGCATCAGCTAATAATTTCTTAGCTCCTTCAACATCAAACTTAGTTTCATCCCAATACTTTTTATCAGCAAAATCTTTACCGTCTATTTCTATACCTTTAGGTACGAATGAATAAGCAGGTTCTTGACCACCCTTAGCAACTTCTTTAACAATCTTTTCTCTATCTATAGCAAGATTAAGTGCTTTTCTAACATTTTTGTTATCTAAAGCTTTCTTAACTTCTGGCTTAAGTTGTTCAGTTTTATTTCCAACATTTAAACAATAGAAGTATGTTCCTAAATTTGGAGAAATTTGAACTAATCCAGATTGTTTACCACTTTCTATTTCTGCTACTGGTACAGTATCTATTGAAGTAAGTTCTCCATTCTTTAATGACGCATAAGCAGAAGTTTCATCTACTATCATCTTAAATGTTAACTTATTAAGCTTAACCTTATCTTTATCATAGTAATTGTCATTTTTAACAAATACGTAAGAATCTTTCATATTATATTCTTGTAACTTAAATGCCCCATCAGTTACATAAGTAGAAGGATCTGTAGTCCAATCATTTGGATGAGCTGAGATTACATCTTCTCTTAATGGCATATAAGTTGCAAATGCAGTTAACTCTAAGAAGTAAGTTGTTGGTTTTTCTAATTTTACTTCTAATGTTAAATCATCAACAACTTTAATTCCTAATGCATCTGCTGAACCTTTTCCAGTGTTATATGCTTCTCCACCTTTTATATAATACAATTGGTAAGCATAATTCGCAGCTGTTTTTGGATCTAAAGCTCTTTTCCAAGAATAAGCAAAATCCTTTGCAGTAACTTGTTGTCCATCAGACCATTTAGCATCATCTCTTAAATGGAATGTATAAGTCAATCCATCTGAAGAAATATCACAGCTCTTCGCTATTCCTGGCTCTGCCTTATCACTATCATAAGTTTTATAAAGTCCTTCAAAAGCATTAGCTATTACTATAGATCCATCAATTGCTTTATTTAATGTTGGATCTACTGTTTCAACTTCTGCTCCCAAGTTATGAACCATTTCTTGTTTAGCGCCCTTTCCGCTATCCTTTCCTCCACAACCAACTAATGTTGTCGCACCTAAAGCTAATGCTAAAGTTATAGCACAAAGCTTTTTAATTTTACTTTTTTGCATATTTGTTCCCCCTTAATAGATTTATTATAATTTGCTTAATGCAAAATAATAAGCTTATAAATTATGACACGCTACAAAATGACCTTTTTTAACTTCCCTCATCACTGGATCTTCCTGTCCACAGATTTCAGTTGCATATTTGCATCTTCCTTTGAATCTACACCCCTTTGGTGGATCAATTGGTGAAGGAATATCACCTTCCAATATTATCCTTTTGCTATTTTTAGCTTCCTTAGGATCAGGTATTGGAACCGCTGATAATAAAGCTTTTGTATAAGGATGCATAGGATTAGTATAAACATCATCACTAGTACCCTTTTCAACTAATTTACCTAGATACATAACTCCTATATGAGTAGAAATATGCTTTACCATAGATAAATCGTGCGCAATAAATAAGTATGTTAATCCAAGTTCCTCTTGAAGTTCCTCAAGCATATTTATAACTTGTGCTTGAATAGATACATCTAAAGCCGATATAGGCTCATCACAAACTATTAAATCCGGTTCAACTGCAAGTGCCCTTGCAATTCCAATTCTTTGTCTTTGACCGCCTGAAAATTCATGAGGATACCTGTTTATATGAGATCCATTTAGCCCTACTTTATCAAGTAAGTATCTAATTCTATCTTCTCTCTCTTTCCCAGAGTATAATTTGTGAATATCTATTGCTTCTCCAATTATATCTCCTACTGTCATCCTTGGATTCAAAGATGCATAAGGATCTTGGAATATCATTTGCATATTCCTTCTTAAAGGAACCATTTCTTTATCACTAAGTTTTGAAATATCTTTTCCTTTAAATATAATTTCTCCTGAAGTTGGCTGATAAAGTTTAAGTACTGTCCTACCTGTAGTAGTCTTACCGCAACCTGATTCCCCAACAAGTCCTAACGTTTCACCCTTATTTATTGTAAATGATACATCATCTACAGCCTTTACATAACTTTTTTGACTAAACAACCCCTTGTTTGCAGGGAAAAATTTACATAAATTTTTAACTTCTAAAACAACCTCTTTATTTCCCATTACTTATCTCCTCCCAATGTTGACTCTACCTTTGGCGCATTTTCATGGCATAACCAACAAGCTGCTTTATGTCCTTTTTCTATTTCAAATAGAGGTGGCTGTTTTTCCATACATATTTTCATTGTATGATCACATCTATCTGCAAACGGACATCCTACAGGAGGTTTAAATAAATCTGGTGGTTGCCCCTCAATTGGTATAAGTTTTTCTTTCATATCACTCTTAGGATTAGGTACAGATTTTAATAGTCCCCATGTATATGGATGTTTTCCTCTATAGAAGATATCTTCATCTGTTCCTTCTTCTACAACAAGTCCACCGTACATTACATATATTCTAGTACATAAATCTGCCACAACACCTAAATCGTGCGTAATTAAAATAATAGCTGTATTTAATCTATTCTTTAAATCTTTCATTAAATCGAGGATTTGTGCTTGGATTGTAACATCTAAAGCAGTAGTTGGCTCATCTGCTATTATTAGCTCAGGTTTACAAATCAAACTCATGGCTATCATTACTCTTTGTCTCATACCTCCTGAAAATTCATGAGGATATTGTTTAACTCTTTTTTCTGGGCTAGGAATTCCTACTAATGAGAGCATCTTTACAGCTTCATCTAGAGCTTCTTTTTTACTAACACCTTTATGTTTTATTAAAGATTCAGTTAATTGATCACCTATTGTTAAAACTGGATTAAGAGATGTCATAGGATCTTGGAATATCATTCCTATCTTATTTCCTCTTATTGTTTCCATTTCTTTTTCTGTAAATTTAGTTATATCTTTTCCATTGAATATGATCTCACCATCAACAATTTTACCATTGCTTCCAAGCAATCTCATTATGCTCATCATACTTACTGATTTACCACAACCTGATTCACCAACTATACCAATAGCTTCCCCTTTATTTAAATAAATATTCGTACCTCTTACTGCTTTTACTTCCCCTATATGAGTATCGAAGGAAGTTTTAAGTCCTTTTACTTTTAACAATTCGTCCATACTTATTTTTCCTCCTACTCTATCTTTGATTCTTAGGATCTAAAGCTTCTGTAAGCCCGTCTCCTAGTAAGTTAAATGATAGTATTATAATACATATCGCAGCAGCTGGGAAGAATAATTGATATGGATGTACATATATTGCCTTCATAGCATCATTACATAAAGTACCAAGTGAAGCTAAAGGCGCATTTATTCCAAGTCCTAAGAAACTTAAAAAAGCCTCAGTAAATATTGCTTCTGGAATTAATAATGTCATTGTAACAATTATTGAGCTTACGCAGTTTGGTATTAAGTGTCTAACTAATATTCTTGCTTTAGAAGCACCTAATGATTTTGCTGCTAGCACGAAATCTTGTTCTTTTAATTGAAGTATATCACCTCTAACTATTCTAGCCATACCTACCCAATATGATATAGAAAGAGCAATAATTATATTTCCAATACCGCTACCACCATCTTTGCTTGTAAAGAATGCCATTAACAATATTACATAGATAATAGTTGGTATAGAATATAATACATCAACTATTCTCATCATTACATTATCAACCTTACCACCTATGAAACCTGCAATTCCTCCATAAAAAACACCGATAACAAGATTGATAATAGCCGCAGCCACACCAATTGTTAAAGAATATCTCGCTCCATACATTACTCTAACAAATAAGTCTCTTCCTAATGCATCAGTTCCAAAGATATGTGCTCCCCCTGGATTAGCATTAGTATTCGTTAAATCATTTGCATCATAAGTAAATGATGATACAAGTGGAACGCTAATTGCAGCAACAATACATAAAATAACTACAATTAACGAAACTATCGCTACTTTATTGCTTTTCAATCTTCTCCAAGCATCTTTCCAATATCCAACACTTGGTCTTACTACTTGTTCAAACTTTTTTTCTTCAGCGCTTAAAGGTGTAAACAAGCTTTTATCTAAATCATTTAAATTTTCCATTTTTGTCTTCCTTCCTTACACTTCTGGCTTATCCAATTTTATTCTTGGATCTACTATTACATACATAATATCAACTAAAATGTTACATACTACTATTAATGTACTATAAAATACTAATACTCCTAGTAATGCTGAATAATCTCTATTTGTAACTGTGGATACAAATTCGCTACCAAGACCTGGAATTGCGAATATGCTTTCTACTACGAAACTTCCTGTCAATACCCCAGCTATTAATGGCCCAAGGTATGTAATAACTGGAATCAAGGAATTTCTTAAAGCATGTTTAAAAATAATAGTCCTTCCACTTAATCCTTTAGCCTTTGCTGTTCTTATATAATCCGATTTTAAAACATCAATTAACTTACTTCTAGTTAATCTAGTTATAAATGACGTCGCACTAGCTGCTAGTGCTATAGACGGCATAACCAAATGTTTCCAACTAGTAAACCCTGTTGTCGGTAAAATATGTAATTTGCTTGCTAAGACATATATTAGCAGTGCACTCATAACAAAGCTTGGAATTGTTATACCAAGTGTTGCTAAAAACATACATAGCCTATCTGGCCATTTACCAGATTTTAAAGCCGAAACAACTCCTAAACTTACACCTACTACTACTGCTAATGCTACTGCAACTCCTCCAAGTTTAGCAGATTTAGGGAATGTTGTTTTAATTGTCTTACTTACGTCCCTTCCAACAAACTTCATAGATTCACCCAAATCTCCTTTTAAAAGATTTGACATATAGATTTTATATTGCTCACCCACCGGCTTGTCTAATCCATACTTTGCCTCTAAGTTTGCTTTTATTTCAGGCGTTATTTTGTCTCCATCAAATGGACCCCCTGGCATTAATCTTACAAGAAAAAATGTTATAGTAATAACTGCCCATATAGTAATTATTCCTGTAAGAAGTCTTTTAAAAATGTACCTTAACAACTTCATCTCTCCCTTATTCCTTAATATAGATACACATGTCCTTATTAACAATTATATATAGATAAATGGATTTGTCAAATAAACTCGCATTTTATTTACACTACTATTAGTTATTTTAATATTCATTTGCAAGATTAAATTATTGATTTGTTAAAATATATTTATTCTTAGAATACGTTTTCACTTTTTATTTATGCTATTTTACAATTTATTCTACTATTTGTGTAAATAGAATTTTTTTACTAGATATTTTTTCCATAATAAAAATATTAACTTTTTATACTAAAAAAACAAAAAAATTAAAGTGATAAACACTTTAACTCTTTCTTTCATTTTATATAATCTTTGATAATTTGGACATTCGCCCAAATCCAATCTTACATTTTTCACCGTTATTCATTAATACATATTTTCTACTCTTGCTCATAGCCTTTACATATTTTAGATTAATTAAAACCTTTCGATTAACCATAAAGAAGTTCTTCCCAGCTTTACTCTCTAAATCTTTCAATCTCCCATTAAACTCTATTTGTCTATTTACACCATGTAATACAATTTTTTGAGTTTTAGAATCGAGTTCAAAAAATATTATTTTTTCTTTATCAAAGCACAATTTCTTTTTTCCTATATCTATAGATAATATTCTATCATCCTCTAAATCATTAGCTTCTTTAATAGAATTAGCCTTAACTAAACATTCCTTTACCTTATTTAGCATAGAATCAATTTCATCCTTTATTATAAAATCCATTGCTTCAATTTTATATTGGAATGTTAAAACACTCAATTCGCTATGAGTAGTAACAAAAATTATGAATCCATTTTTATCATGTTTTCTTATAATTTGAGCTAGCTCTAAGCCATGAATATCTTCCCCTAAATCAATATCTATGAAATATAGCCCAACAGTACCTTTTCCTTCAATACTACAAATCAAATCTTTGGCTTTATCTGTACTAAGCGCCAATTCCATATCTAAGCCATCCTCATCTATAGTCTTTTCTACAAAGTTAGTCAACCTTTCTCTTTGGCCTATGTCATCTTCAATTATATATACCTTTAACATTATCATACCTTTCTAATATATCTCTAGAATTTGTCTAAACTCGTCTTCCTCTATTATGGTATCAAGAGTAGCATGTGAATATTTTGATAATATTTCTCTAAGATTACTTAGCCCTATACCTCTATTTTCCCCTTTAGTAGAGAATCCTTTTTCATAAAGTTTATGTATTGGTGGAACACTACATTCAAAGGAATTAATTATAACAATCATCAGAGAACCACTTCTATTAATAAATCCTATTTTTATTTTTCCATCATTGCATGCAACTGCAGATTCAATTGCATTATCTAATAGAATTCCAATACATATACTTAAATCTATTACATCAAAATTAACTTTCTCTATTTTTTCAGCAACATCTATATCTACATTTACCCCAAGCTCTTGTGCTCTTATCACTTTAGTTAAAATTACCCCTTTAATTTCTTTAATCATAATATTATGAAGCAATCCAACTTTAGAATTTTTTTCGTTTATTTCTGTACCTAAAGGTACAATTCTATCCCGAAAATAACATTTTAATCCATTTAGATCTTCTTCTTCTATGTAAGCTGCCATTGATGATAATATATTTATATAATCATGTCTAAACTTTCTCATATCATTATATAACATCTCTAAATTTTCATTATATTCTGTAAGATCTTTTAATTGCCTTTCTCGAGTTTCAGCTGCTATTTCACTTTTTATGTTTTTATATCCAATAAACGTTATTATAATACCAACAATACAATAACTTATTGATATTACAATTCCTAAATAAATAAAATCGACTTTATCATTCGTCTCTTTCATTATATAACAATTTACTGAAAACATAAGTAAAACAATAGCGCAACTAAAAGCAACCATTAACTTATTTTTAAGAATTATTTCCTTTGTCATTCCAAATTTCTTAAGCTTCTTTTCTAAAAACTTAAACCCATTACGGATTACTTTACTAGTTAATATTGATAACAAGAAAATTATTATTCTTGAAATAATAAGTTTATTGTTGCCCATTGTAACTTTTTCATCAATAATATCAATAAAAATTGGCGAAACTAACAAATCAAGAATAAACATTATAAATAATGCAATAACTTCTGATACGAGACTGATTAAAATGCTGTTCCTTTCATATATTAAAAAAAGTAGCACCGCTAACCATAGAACTATATTTGAAAATCGACTTAATTCTAATGCAATAGCAATGCTGACTCCTCCTAAAACACAAATTTTAATCCATAACTTTCTCTTTGAAAACTTAACTAAGCCTAATTCCTTTATTGACAAAATTACAGTGATAAAAGTTATTATCCCACCTAGAATTATCATTTTATTCTACCTATCCATTTGTGTACTATAAAATTTGCGAGTTCCATTCTTTGCCTACTCTTCTTCTTGTATTAATTCTTGCATAAATTCTGGCTCATAATAAACAAAGAATAAACAATCAATGTTATCAGCCTTTTTTTCAAATTGTGACATTGCAGCATCATACATACCCTCTGCAACCTTATTTCCTACCTTTTTTAAAATACTCATAATTATTGTACCTCCTCTTAAAAACTTTATATGTTATAGGTAATATACTAATTGTCTCTGCTAAAGCAGAAATAGCAAATAGAGTCTTAATTTGATGAGAATTTAAAATCATTACTAAAGCAAACAAAAAAGTAAAAGTTACAATAGTTTTAATTTTAAATTTTTTTCTTAGCTTCTTCCCAACTAATGGTCTTGATTCTGTATCCGCTGGAGCATAAATAATATAAGCTAATAAGACCATAGCATAAATTAGATAAACTATATATATTGGTAAGGTAAAATATTTATTTACCAATCCACCTCCAATAAATATTAGAATCGATACAATAGTACAACTAATACTATTTGAAGAATGTATTCCAAATGCAAACTTACGTTGTATAGCAAAAAATGCCCATATAATAAATACTTCTTTAAAGATATTTAATAAGCAAGCTATTGCAAGTATGATAACCATTTTCGTTATATTTACATATAGTACGTATATATAGTAAACCAACTTTTTTTTGTCTAATTCGGTTATCTCTCTATTTTGTCCAACTATCTCCACTATCTTTTCGCTTATCAATTCCGGAATGCTATTTCTCTTTGCTCTTTCCTTCATATTAGTATTAAATTACCTCCCCACACTACTATATGTATATTATACATAATACTATATTTACAGTCAAATTTTACTAAAGAATTGGCTTTTTCTTTTTCCATGTAGTTATAAATTAAAATTATTGCATTTTTCATCATATCTCTAAACAGTATTCTACAGTATTTTTCATTATTTGTAAAATAATTGTCTAATGTCTCTATTTTACTACATATTTATTGATAAAAAAATTAATATATACTAAAAAGACCATAGAAATTAAAATCTCTATGGTCTTTCTAGTATATTTGCTTATTGCCATTTTACTTTTTAGCTTTTTCCAAAAGATCTCCTATGTCATAATTGGTAAATTTGTATTTTTTATTACAAAAGTGACATACTACTTCTTCTTCTTTGCCATCATCATAAATTTCTTGTAAGTCTTTTTCCCCTATACTAATTAATGCTTTTTCAATTCTCTCTCTTGAACAATCACAAAAATATTTGGGCTCATTTGCATCTTCAAGTTTCAAATCCATTCCATCAAAAACATATTCTAATATCTCTTCTATAGTTTTTCCTTCATCAATCATTGTAGTTATTGAAGGTATTTCTTCTAGCCTATACATTAATATATCTGCAAGCAACGGATCCGCACCTGGCATCATCTGAATTATAAACCCTCCAGCAGCTTTAATAGATAAATCTTTGTCAACTAATACCCCTAAAGAAACTGCTGATGGTGTTTGTTCTGAAACAGTAAAATAGTAAGTAAGATCTTCTGCAATTTCACCTGATTGAATTGGCACTTGTCCAACATACGGATCTTTAAGACCTAAATCTTTTATTACATATAATATACCTTTTGTTCCAACTGCTCCCCCTACATCTAACTTTCCTTTACTATTAAGAGGCAACTCTATAAATGGATTTCCAATAAAACCTTTAACAGAAGCATCCGAATGAGCTGTTACTGTTATTCCCTTAGCTTCTCCAGATCCATTGATTTTTAATGTAACTACTTCTTTTTCAGACTTCAAAGTTGTTCCTATTAATGCTCCTGCTGTCAGCATTCTTCCAAGTGCTGCAGCTGCTAAAGGTGTACACTCATGCACACTTGTTCCATCACTCACTAGTTCTGTAGTTATTCCCCCTATTACTCTAATCATACCATCTTTTGCTGTTCCTCTTACTATTTTGTCTTTCATAATTATACCTCCGCTTTCTTACCTACAACATATAAAACTCTTTCACTCTCATCACTGACAGCTTCATCATAATAGCCATTAAATTTACCTAAAACTCTAAATTCACATCTTTCAAGTATTTCTTCTATAAATTCTTCTTTGTATGCTCTTTCAAAATGCTCTTCTTCAAATTTCTCATATAAATCTCCATCCTTAACAAAAAAGGTTAAAAACATACTAACTATATCATCTTCTAAAACATTTTCCCAAGAATAAAACACTTTTTCTTCATTATATATATAAATGTTATTACCAAGAATATTAGTTAATTTATAATATGAATTTATATCAAAGAAAAAAACACCATCATCTTTCAAATGATCGTATACACCTTTAAAATACTTTTCTAAATCTTCACTATCTATTATGTAATTAGTTGAATCTAAAACACAACTTATCACATCAAATTTATGATTCAAGGATAACTCTGTCATATCTTGGCATATTATCTTACCTTTAATCCTATTTTCTTTAAATTTATCATATGATTCTCTTAACATATCTTCTGATAAATCTACAGCATAGGTATTTTTAAATTCTTTAGCCATTCTAATTGCTACATTACCTGTACCACATGCCAAGTCTAAATAATCTTCATGTTTTACATTATGTTTTTCCATAAGATCTTTTAACCTGTCAGCAATGTGATCATAATTCACATCTTCATTTATCAATTGATCATAAACTTTTGCAAATTCCTCATATGCCATAACTTTCCCCCATTATTAAATAATTACTCTAAATTATATTAAAGCTTATATTAACTTTAGTCAATTCATTTTCTGCCAAGGATTTCATTATTTGTTGGTATATGAAGTTCTTTTTTTCTTCTAGTCATTATCCCACCTATTCTTCCTGTTTCCTCTGCAGTAAGTCCACTCCATCCTAGAGCATCTACTTTATCTCTTAGTCCAAGTTCTTCTGCAATTTCATATTTGATTTTTTCTCTAAGCATTTCTTCTTTTGTTAATTGCTTATTACCTTTAATTTTTGCCTTAATAATCTTTTTTAGCGGTGTATTACCCACATTCTTCCCCTCCTTCTATCCTTACAAGTCTATTATTACCATTAGCGTTTCAATATATGCTACAAATTAATCACATCAAAAAAATATTCATCTTATCTCTTGATATTTAAACTATATTTATCTATATTTATTATGTATATAAAATATTTGATAATATATAAAAGAAGGTTCCTGTTATTTTACATAATGACATGAAATATGAACCTTTAACTTAGAAATTTCATATTGCTTATATTTTTAATTTACTAAGTACCACAAAAGATTATAATGTATATTATAATCGTAGAGAATAAATATTTCCTGATACTCTTAAAGTTGTATAATCATCATCAATTTCACACATAAAATTAGGCTAAGATATCTATTCTAATAACTTTACAGATTACAGGAAAACCATGCTTTATATGCATGGCTAAACTAATTATATAAAACTCAAATAGAATGGAGGATTCTAAATGTCAATATTTGAAGGTTCTGGTGTAGCTATAATTACTCCCTTTACTGAAAATGGAGTAGATTATAAAAAATTAAAAGAATTATTAAACTGGCATGTTGAAGAAGGTACAGATGCTATAATTATCTGTGGAACTACAGGCGAAGCAACTACCATGACACTAGAAGAAAAAAGAGAAACAATTAAATTTACAGTTGAAGTTATAAACAAGAGAATTCCAGTAATAGCCGGTACAGGTTCAAATAATACACTTGCTGCTATAGAAATGAGTAAATACGCTGAAAGCGTAGGCGTAGATGCTCTACTGGTAATAACACCTTATTACAATAAAACAAATTCTATTGGTTTATTTAAACATTTTGAAGCTATTAATAACGCTGTAAATATTCCAATAATTCTTTATAATGTTCCTAGTAGAACAGGTCTAAATATTACTCCTAATAACTTATTAGAGATCTCAAAGCTTTCTAATATAGTAGCAATTAAGGAAGCTAGTGGTAATATAAGTCAAATAGCTAATATGAAAGCACTTTGTAAGGATTCTATAGATATCTATTCTGGTAATGATGATCAAATTATACCTATTATGTCCCTTGGTGGCAAAGGGGTAATCTCAGTACTAGCTAATGTTATCCCAAATGATGTCCATAAAATGACTAAAGCTTATTTTGAAGGAAATCTCAAAGAAGCTTTAACTTTTCAATTAGATAATCTTGAATTGTCTAATGCTTTATTCTTAGAAACAAATCCTATCCCCGTAAAAATTGCTCTTAACATGATGGGAAAAGAAGTAGGTCCATTAAGGTTGCCTCTTTATGACATGAATCCTAGTAATAAAGAAATGTTAAAAAATACTTTAAAAAAATACAAATTAATATAAGGAGAGACATATGATTAAAATAATTTTAAACGGATGCTCAGGAAAAATGGGCAAAATGATAACTGAAACCGCTAAACAATTCGATAATTTACAAATAGTTGCTGGTATAGATAAATACCCTGCTGAACTTGGTTATCCTATATTTGAAAGCACTAAAGCTGTCAATATAGACTACGATGTTCTTTTAGACTTTTCAAGAGCTGATGCCTTAAACGACATTTTAGACTTAACCGAAAAAACTAAAAAACCTTTAGTAATATGCTCAACAGGATTTTCAAATGAGGACTTAGACTTAATTGATAAAAGAAGCAAATCACTACCTCTATTTAGATCAGCTAATATGTCTCTTGGCATAAATTTAATAAATTCTCTTTTAAAAAAGGTAGCACCTTTGCTATATGGAAACTATGATATAGAAATCGTAGAAAAACATCACAACCAAAAAGTTGATGCTCCAAGCGGTACTGCTATCCTTCTAGCTGATACTATAAAAAATTCGCTAACTGATAAAACAGAATATGTTTATGGAAGAGAAGGAAATTCTAAAAGAGCACAAAACGAAATAGGTATACATGCTGTAAGAGGAGGCTCTATAGTTGGTGACCACGATGTTATATTTGCTGGTACTGGCGAAGTTATCGAGTTAACTCATAAAGCAATTTCAAGAGAAGTTTTTGCAGTAGGTGCACTTAAAGCTTGCGAATACATGAGCACTATAACAAATCCTGGTCTTTATAATATGGATGATGTTATAGGATTATAAAATTCATAGAATATCTTCTTTTTAATTGTAAATACTATTTTATAGATTACATTAAGGAGGGTATACTAATATGACAAAGGATAGTCAACCTGATAATAAAAAGGCACGAATGGAAAAGTGCAACCATCAAACACCACTTACAGATGAGGAAGCTAAAAATCATAATAGAAATGATAAAAGACAATCTATTAAGACTGAAGGCTTTCAAAGTGATCATATCAATTAATAAAAAGCTGTCTATATATAGGCAGCTCTTATTTATTTAATTATTTCTTCGATTTTTTGCAAATTTTCATAAGACAAACATAATTATATATAGAGAAGTGATTATGGAGGTCCATATTATGAATTGTAATTTATCCGATCCTTTTGAAATTGCAAGATATATAAAAGAATCTAAAAAGACAACTCCAGTTAAAGTTTACGTGAATGGTGATTTAAGCAATGCTGACTTAAGCCATACCGAATGGTATGGATCAAAAGGATTTTATATTTTGATAGGAGAATGTAATATAATAACACCTATTATTTTAAATAATAAACACTTAATTAGACACTTTCGTATAGAAAATGATAGAAGGAATTCAGCTATACCCATGTTAGATTTACTAGAATTAGATGCTAGAATTGAGCCAGGGGCAATTATTAGAAATTTCGTAAAAATTGGTCGTAATGCTGTAATCATGATGGGAGCCGTAATTAATATAGGTGCAGAAATAGGCGAAGGGGCAATGATAGATATGAATGCTGTCATTGGTGCCAGAGGAAAAATAGGCAAACGTGTCCATGTAGGTGCTGGCGCTGTTATAGCAGGTGTTCTTGAACCACCTAGTCTTTCTCCTTGTATTATATGTGATGATGTTATGATAGGTGCTAATGCCGTTATACTAGAAGGAGTAACCATAGGTTATGGCGCTGTTGTAGCAGCAGGTGCTGTTGTAACTAAAAACGTCCCTCCAGGAATTTTAGTAGCAGGTGTCCCTGCCAAAATTATTAAAAAAGTTGATATTGAAACACGTCGCAAAACTGAACAACTAAAAGATTTAAGAGATTGATACATAAAAAGCAGCTATAAAAGCTGCTTTTAAAAATTAATTAATTTATTCTTATGTGGTTTATATACTTCATTTTGTTTAGTTTAATTTAATTTATATAATAGCAAATTCTACACTGCTCCAGCTTCATCTTGTGACGCTGAATCCTCTTTTGAAACTTTCTCCATTTTAGAAATAGACACTTCATAAGCAATCTTTTTAATTGCTTCAGTTTCGGAAATCTTCTTTTGATATTCTCTGCTTTGAAGCCTTCCCCAAACTCTTATATTATCTCCAACACTTAAAGTCTGACAAAATCTAGAATTTCTTCCCCACGCAATAGTTGGAATATAGTCCGACTTATTATATGCTCTATTTACTGCTAATAACACATCAGCTATCTCCCTTCCAAATGGGGTTGTCCTGTATACAGGTTCCTTACATATAAATCCATCTAAGTAAATTTCATTTGGATTCTTACTTCTTTCAATGCATGGTTCTATGTTTCTAGCAAAAACTGTTAATATAAGTTTATTAGATCCATCCATAAACTTGTTATATGATCTTAGTTGTCCCTCTACTATAACTTCATTTCCAATAGTTAAATCTAATTCACTTAATAACCTTTCAGAAACAGTAATATTTAACAAATCTACTGAATCGCTTAATCTCATAACCTCAATATTGAAGCTATAAAATCCTTCCCCATACATTTCATGACTGAACTCAAGTTCAGATGCTATCTTTCCTTCAAGATATATTTTGTTATTTAACATTAAATTATCCATTTG
The DNA here is from genome assembly GCF_007115085.1 of Clostridium sp. HBUAS56017. NCBI lineage: Bacteria > Bacillati > Bacillota > Clostridia > Eubacteriales > Clostridiaceae > Clostridium > Clostridium sp. HBUAS56017. The sequence goes on from NZ_SULK01000001.1 coordinate 208,565, forward strand.
TAACCCCTCTCTCCCTTGGTAATAACTTAATTCAAAATAAAGAAGACCCCCACAAGTACATATTTCCATTATAATACATTTTAACATTAGTTTTCAATATAATTTGAAATTATTTTCTATATTGGATACCATTTTCGTCTATATAATAATTTTCATATAGAATTAATCGTCCTACAGTTTCAAAAGAATACCCCTCACTTTTTAATTCTCTAATAATCCTATCTAGATTTTGAGGAGTATATTTAGCATTATTATGAAAAAGTACGATAGATCCTGATTTTACATTTTTTTTAACCTTATTATATTCAACATCAACTCCCTGTTCCCTCCAATCAACCGAATCTGTATCCCATTGAATCGGTATATATCCTGCTGACCAAACGGTTCTACATGCTTTTTTATTGTAATCTCCACTAGGAAATCTAAAAAGTTTTGGCTTTTCACCTATAGCATTTTCAATAGTTTCACTTGTTTTCTTAAGTTCTTCTAACATCCTTGCTTCTGAAATACTACTAAACATTGGATGTTTATAACTATGATTTCCGATTTCATGACCCCTTTCATGAATTAACTTTAGTTTTGTTAAGTTTTCCTCACTATAATTTACCCAACCTCCCATTATAAAAAATGTTGCTTTTACATTATATTTATCCAAAATATCTAATATGCTATTAAGGTAATCCTTCTCAGCCCAATTTATATCAAAGCTTATAGCTATAACTTTTTCTTCTTTATTTACTGAATATATAGGAAGTTCACATACTTCACTTGAAACCTTTTTGTTTGCATTTTGGAATAAATATGATGCCCCTATTAAAACAAATATTAACAATATAGATAAAATTGTCTTAATCCATCTCCATTTCACCTCTAAGACTCCTACTATTTCTATATTTAAATTTATATTCACTTATCAACTTTTTATGATATAATAATTTCGTATACTTTCACAGGAGATGGAGGTTGTTATATGTTTGAAAATTCGGCAGAACTTGCGGAAAACAAATTATTACTTTTATATATTTTAAGTGAATTAAAAACACCAATTTCTAATACACAACTTACTGAAATAGTTCTTGAAAATAATTTCATAAATTATTTCACCTTACAACAATATATTAGTGAGCTTGAACTATCTAAGTTTATATCTTATAAAAATATAAACGAAAAAAAACTTTTAATTTTAACCGAAAAAGGAGAAAATGTTCTATCCTTGTTTAATGACAGACTTTCTCCTTCAAAAATAGCTATATTCGATAATTATATAAAAGATAAGATTGATTTGATAAAAAAAGAATTAACTATTCAAAGTGATTATACTATAGCAAAAAATGATAGTTTTTTAGTTGATCTTAAAGCTCTTGAAGATAATTTAACACTTATGGAGTTAAAATTATCCGTTCCTACAAGAAAACAAGCTGTCTCTCTTTGCTCAAAGTGGCAAGAGAACCCATCTGATTTATATAATAAAATTATTAATCTACTGTTTTCTGAGGATAATCAACAAGAATCATAGCATTAGGCTCTTTGCCTACTGTTATGGTTTTAATTATTCTTTCCTTTAAATTAAGTTTTATAACTTTTCCATTCATATTATTCCCAATAAAAATATCTTCTTTATATTTTATAATCCCTCTAGGCATTCCACCTACAAAAATTTTTTTAATTTCTCTCTCTTTTTTTAAATCTACTATACTTAAATATCCCTCAGAAAAATTTGTAATATATAATCTTTCATCCTCTTCAAAAATATCAACAGGACTTCCACCTACTTTTATACGTTTAACTATTTCATTGCTATCTGTAGATATTACAGATATATATCCATCTATGTCCATTCCGAGATAACTTTCACAAAGGTATAACTTTTTCTTATCCTTAGATAGTAAAATCTTTGTTGGATACTCTGGTGCTTTTATATTATCTATGGCCCTATTCTTTAAGCAATCTATGACAGTTATAGAGTGTCCTTCCATATTACTTATATATGCAATATCTTTTTCTGGATAAATTTCTATACTGTGTGGAAATGCTCTAGCTCCAAGAAATACCTCACATATCATACTTTCCTTATTTAAATCTACTACAACCAATGAATTAGATTCGCCACAAAGCACATAAGCCTTGTCCTTAAATACCTTTACATCATTTGGATGAGCACCTACGTGAATATTCTTTATTTCTTTATTAGCCATTAAACTAAAAATAGAAATACTATTGCTATAATTATTTGTAGTTATAATATTTCCGTTATAATAATCAATTCCATGAGGTCCAACAGGCTTTTCTCCTAATTCTAAGGGTAGACTTTCAACTGAATAATCCTTCAAGTTAATTTTACTTAATGTATCACCAGCTGTATTACATACAAAAATATATTTCATCTTTTTAACCCCCTTTAGAAAAACCTTTTGTACTTATAATATATGTGAAACCCCAACTAGTGGGACAACTTTCAGTTAATATTTCACTTTATTTATTTTCAATATAAGCATATAATATAATTACACTTAGACAATGGAGGAGGGTGCATTATGTACACTTACAAGACCAAAGGAACATGTTCCACAGAAATCAACTTTGAAGTTGAAGACAACATAATTAAGGAAGTAAACTTCATTAGAGGTTGCTCAGGTAATTTACAAGGTATCTCAGCATTAATTAAAGGTATGAATGTTGATGATGCTATAGATAAGTTAGAAGGAATTGACTGTAAAGGTAAAGGTACTTCTTGTCCTGACCAATTAGCTAAAGCCTTAAAAGAGTGGAAAAATAAATAAATACTAAAACAAGCTATCATAAAGAAGTTAATACTTCTATTTTGATAGCTTGTTTTAGTAATTTTCTTAGCCGCCATTTTTTCAGCATATTCTTATATTCTTATATTCTTATATTCTTAAGAATATATATGGTAATATTCCTTTTTCATGCTATAATACTTTATTACAAATCTCTCTTATTTTTTTTCTCATATCTCCTATCATATAAAGGGAGCCACTTACAAGAATCAGATCATCTTTATCAGCTTCCTGGAGTGCCAGAGTCAAAGCTTCATTATACCCTTCCATAGCAACACAATTGCTATTATACTTCATAGCAACCTTTTTCAAATCAACAGCAAGTTCTGCTCTATCACTATGGGGAGTAAGAGCATATACTTTCCTTGCCATAGGTGCTATAACCTTTACCATTTCTTCTACTTGTTTATCTGCTAATATTCCTAAAAGCAAATAAATATTTTTATATTTCAAATACTTTTTTACATTAACACTTAATTGACTTATACCTTGGATATTATGTGCTCCATCTATTACTATTAAAGGATTCCTAGACATTATTTCAAACCTTCCAATCCATTTAACCTTCTCTATAGATTTTTTTATTTCTTCTTCTACTATTTCTAAATTTTCCTTTTTACAAATCACTTCATATGCCTTAAGGGCTACTAAAAGATTAGTTATTTGATGTGCTCCAAGTAATGGTAATTTTAAATCAATAGTCTGTTCTTTAAAATTAACTTGTACATGTTGATAGATTTTATTTTCATCTAATATATCTATTAATACTCCATCCTTGTAGTCTACATTATAAATTGTAGAATTCATCTCCTTAGCTTTATTATAAATAGCCATATAAGCTTCTTCTTCCTGAGGATAAGTTACTACTGGAGTATTGCTTTTAATTATCCCTGCTTTTTCACAAGCTATTTCAGAAAGTGTATTTCCTAGTAGATTAGTATGATCAAAACTAATAGATGCTATTACACTTACTATTGGCATAATAACATTTGTAGAGTCTAACCTTCCTCCAAGACCTACCTCTATAACTCCATAATCAACATTTTCTTCATAGAAGTACAAAAACATTAAGCAAGTTATTATTTCAAATTCAGTAGGATGGCTAAACCCTTCCTCTATAACCTTATCTACAGCAATTTTAACCTTATCCATTAAGTATCCTAATCTCTCTTTAGGTATATTATCACCATTTATTTGAATTCTTTCTTCAAATTCCTCTAGATATGGTGAAGTATACATACCTACCTTATACCCCTTTCCTCTAAGAAGAGAAGTTATCATCGCTGTAATAGACCCTTTTCCATTAGTGCCTGCTATATGTATAAGTTTAAGTTCTTTCTGTGGATTACCAAGTAGTTCTAATAATTTATATGTTCTCTCTAATCCATAATTTGATCCAAAGTTTCCAACCTGTTTTATATAATTCATAGCCTCTTTATATTTCATTACTTATCATCCTATTCATTTTAATTAATATCTATATTATAAGATAGAAAAAAAATAAGTCAAACGCAATGACCTTTGCATTTGACTTGTACTAAATTACTTTTATATAGATCTTGAAACAATTTCTTTAAACTTGCTTGAACAGTCTTGCATTTGTCCATATAAGTCATAAGAAACTTCTGATTGAGAACTAGCATAGATATAATCCTTAATCATAATAATTACTACCACTGGTTCAATAAATGTAGCAGATATTATTGCCCATAATAAAATAGCTACTATTATACCTATAAAAAATCCTTTTGAATGCATAAGTGGAGTTAAGAAACCTATTATTAAAAATAACATAAATGCTTTTATAGCCACTACTCCAATTGCAACCTTAGCACTAGCTTTAAAAATAGCTTTCCAGTTTTGTACATATAGTACTATTCCATCTGCTGTCTTTTTCCATACATTACTTTCATCATTCTTTATATAAATATATGCCATTACTGCTTCATCAACATAATTTGTTACAGTCTTAATAAAGAACTTTACGATCCACATGAATGTTCCAATCCCAGGAATAAAATCCAAGAAATCTTCTACTCTATTTAAAACAGACAACCCTTGATTTGTAGCACCTCTAATTAAACTATCAAAACCAAAACCAACATTAGTTGTTATAAAGTTTTCTTTAACAGTTCTCTTTGCATACTCAACTTGTCCTTCCTCAGGTAAACATCCATAAGCCATATAATATGCTATTACAGAAACATGTCCAGCTTTTATTAAATACATAACCCAGTGATTTATGAAATATACCACTGCCATTACTGCTATTACTGCTATAAAAGTAAATATTGTTGGATCAAATCTACCATGAGTCATTTTTCTCAATGCTGCCCCTATACCAAAAAATATTCCAAATACTAAGAATGCTATTACTCCCTTTAGAATATTTGCTCCCATTCTTACCATGATCATAGGCATCGTCTTAGTCAATATTTCCATAGTACTTCTATTTTTCATATCTTCGTTCATTAATTACACTCCTCAATTTTTACATTCTATATAAAATTATATACCATTATCAACTGGGAAATGCTCCCAAGTAATATTGCTACGGCAAAAGGAAATCTTCCATTCCCTTTTTCATAATCTACCATGCTTTTACTCAATATTAAATTAAATAAAAAGCTGAAAAGATACTTAATTCTTTTCAAAAAATTTTTTCTAATTAATATAAGTATTATTGATACAATTCCCCCTGCTATGAAGGAATATATAATATTATTCAATAAAAATTGCCATCCCATTAAAAATCCTATAGTTGAAAATAATTTAATATCACCTGCTCCAAACATCTTAAATATAAACAGCGGTGCAAATACTATTATAGGAATAATCCCTCCAATTAAGGAATCCACTCCTCTACCTAAACCTCCAAATATAAAATTCAATAATAGTCCACCTATAACAAAAGGCAATAATACCACATTATATATCTTATTGTTTCTAACATCTGTAACAAAACAAATAACCACCAATAACACTAAAATTCCTTTTATAAAAATCTCCAAAACAACCTCCTACTGTAACACATTTACCAAAATACACGCTATTAAAATAAATGGCACAAAAGGCATTTCTTTTTTTCTATTTTTAAAACTTTTAATTAAATAAAATACTCCTATAATAGCTACAAATAATGAAGCTAAAAATAAAACCATCAAGATTCCATCTAAGCCATAATATAGTGATAATATTGACAATAAAATTGCATCACCATAACCTAATGCTTCATTAGTAAATTTACTTAATAAAAACACTACGATTGATATCACTAAAAAAGCTATACCAACGTTTATTAAATTATCTTTGTTTATTACAAATACTGACGCTACACTTACTACTGCTAACATAATTATCACTTTGTTTGATACTACCTTTTCTTTAATATCAACTAATGCTAAAGCAAATAATAAGAATGTAACTATACTATCAAAAATTAATTTTATACCAGGTTCTTCATAATAAGTTAATACCCCTATTAAAATAACTAGAATAATACCCTGTAAATATGTAAACTTATTCTTCAAAACGCTAAAATTAATTTTTTTATCTTTTATACTACTTTCTATTACTCCATAGAAAAGCCATAGTATTAATGCTCCTATGAGAAGAAAATATGGTGACATGTTCCCACCTCCTTTGTTTATTTGCCATCTCCACCTTCACTTGAATTATTACTTCATTTGTCTCCGATCCAAGCCTTTACACGAGCTTTATGTTTCATGTGAAAAACCTTCTTAGATATTAAAGGAAATGGCACCTTCACGTTATACTGAACTTGAATTACTATATCTTCACCGTTATTAAAGGTTGTCCCCTCAAAGTTTAAAGCGTCCTTTACATTAGATACCTTATTGCCACCAGCATCTACTAAATTCATCTTACCTAATTTATCTTCAGAGGATTCCTTATCATTCCCTAAGTCCATTAGAAATAAATATTTCGAAATATTCTCACAAACTGCTGCTGCAGCTTTATCTTTATAAGAATTACCTATAGCACATAAAATCATTATCCCTTCTTTTCCAGGGTTATCTTTAACAGTATTCATTAAGTTTCCTAAATCACTACTACCTTGCATTTGTGCATTAATCTCAGCAATATCTCCCATTTGAACATCTTCTTGTGTTTGTATTTTATTAAACTTAGAAAGTGCTTCTAAAACTACCTTTTTTTGTTCTTCAACTTTATCTGCTGAATCACCCATAGCAGTACTTGCAGAACTTGCTATATCCTTTAATCCTGATCTTTCATAAAGATATGAATATTCACTAATATTATTAGCAGTATGACTTAATGAATTTTTCATAGTTTCATCAATATATACAAGCCTCATTATAAAGGCTAAAGTAAGCATTGCTAAAGCAAATATTGGCACTACTAATGCTGCTTCTACGGTTATAGATCCTTTATTTCTTTTAAACATCCTCGTAAATCACCTAATCTTTATATCAAATTTGAATCCAATTCTTGAATTCGAATTATTGTCTTCTTTTATCGTGCTTTTCTTTGAAGCCGATTCATAAGCTTCATCTCTGCTACAACTAACTATTGCAAATGTTGCTATAATCAGTAGCAATACCCCTAATATATTTTTCTTTTTCACCATTTCCACCTTATTTAGTAAAGTTTATGTAAAGTAGTTAAAACATTTTAATATTATTTTCTTAGTGAAAAACTAAATATTATCATATTTGTGTTTTTACCAGCTCTTTTGCTTCCACCTTCTATACCTTCATGGAATGAACCTACGTCTCTTGCTGATGCTCCTTGTTTTTCTTTCGATTGTATCTTTCTAATATGTTCTGACATCCATTTATCTAATGAGGCAAAATCATAATCACTACCTTGTACTTCTTGTACTAATTCTTTAAACATCTTAAAGTTGTCCAATTTAAACTCTTCTGTTGTTGGATAGTCAAATGTGATTTGATATAAATAACGTGGTCCATCTGTATTTTTACTTTCATAAGCACTATAAGATATAGAGTATCTATGATCCCCACCATCATTAAGATTTACCCCTTCAGTTGTTGTTATACTATAGCCTTTTCCCCCTTCAAGTGAGCAATCATTTTCATCTTTAGCTATATGCACTGGCACTTTCATATTTTTATCTGCATTATAAGCCGTCTTAACTCCATACTTTTCCAAAATATCCTTAATCTCTTTTGTCTGCTTTGCACCTAAATCAAAGACATTTTTTTGTGTAGGCTCTATTTTCTTAAATCCATCTTTTGAATCCGAAGTATTTTCTTCCTTTGTAGTAGTTTCTGTTGATGATGTGTTTCCACTATTACTTTTACCACACCCTACTACACTAAATGCTAATGTTAACGACATTATTATTGCTAAAATCCTTTTCTTTTTCATCCCTTACCCCTTGTTTATGTAAAGTAGTTAAAACATCTTAATACAGCACTTGCATCTAATCAAATGCTGTATTAAGTTTTATATTATTTTCTTAGCGAAAAACTAAATATTACCATATTTGTATTTTTACCAGCTCTTTTGCTTCCACCTTCTATACCTTCATGGAATGAACCTACATCCCTTGCTGATGCCCCTTGCTTTTCTTTTGATTGTATTTTCTTAATATGCTCTGACATCCATTTATCTAATGAAGCAAAATCATAATCACTACCTTGTACTTCTTGTACTAATTCTTTAAACATCTTAAAGTTGTCTAATTTAAATTCTTCTGTTGTTGGATAGTCAATTGTTATTTGATATAAATAAAGTGGTCCATCTGTATTATCTCCTACATAAGCATTGTAAAGTATTCCATATTGATGATCTCCTCCATCATTTACTTTTACTTCTCCAGTTTTTGATATATTATACCCTTTTCCCCCTTTAAGTGAGCAATCATTTTCATCTTTAGCTACATGAATCGGAACATCTGTATTATGATCACCATTATATGCTGTCTTTACTCCATACTTCTCTAAAATGGTCTTAATTTCTTTTGTCTGCTTAGCTCCTAAGTCAAAGATATTTTTTTCTGTATTTTCAATCTTCTTAAATCCATCTTTTGAATCTGAAGCACTTTCTTCCTTTGTAGTAGTTTCTGTTGATGATGTGTTTCCACTATTACTTTTACCACACCCTACTACACTAAATGCTAATGTTAATGACATTATTATTGCTAAAATTCTTTTCTTTTTCATCCTTATTCCTCCTTAAAAACTTAATGACTTTTTAATATTTATTTCATATCTTCCACTCTTCCTATTTTCTTCAAACATCATAGGAAGATTAAAAAACATATATTTAATACTTGCTGTACCAGTTACATTAATTTGTGTCATAGCTTTTGATAAATCAAAATCTTCATTTCCCTTTTTCATATTTACTTGTATCATATCTTCTGTTCTAGCTAAGGTAGTTTCTTGCGATTGTAATAATAAGAATAACCTTAAATAATCACTATATATTGTACTTAAAAGCTTATCTGATGTCTCTTTAGGATTGTCAAACGTTTCAACCACTGAGCTTTCAACAGTCAAAACATTTTGTGTAGCCCAATGATCAAAATCTCTTTTATATAAAGGTACCTTATGACCTTTAACTAAAAGATCAAGATCTGACTTGCTTTCAGCTGCTACCCATCCTGCTGCATATATAGCCTTAAGAAAAGTTAAATTAGAAGGTATTCCAAATATTGCAAGAGTTGCTTGGGTTAATAGTGCCATATCTTGAATCTTTTGCATACAATCAGTAATACCTCTAATTGATATAGCATTTGCTAAAACTCTACAAGCATAAATCTTCCACCAAACATTATCACTATTACTCTTGTCATCAAGATTTCCAGCTAAAATATATTCAATTTCATAATCTAACTGTGTATCAAAATCAACCATTTTAGGAACTCTGTTCTTAGCTAATTCTGGCGATTCACCTACAACCCTATCTTTAAGCCTAGTCATTACATATTCATTTAAATATACCTTATCCCTAATACTGTCTAGAGCGTTTTCTAATCCTGCTAAGACATCCATGGCATCTAAAGATCTTTCTATATTAGAATTACCATCTCCAGAAATAGCACTATCTCTATTTTTATCAAACTTGATAAAATCTTTAGTATTAATATTTTTAGAAGGTAATACAGATGAATATTGTGCTATACTTTTTTCTGATAAATTAGGATCATTATCTACACTCTCTTCCTTTTTATCCTTTAGATCTTCTCCAGCCTTTTGTTTTCTGCCTGTAGCATCTTCAGGCTTTTCTTGAGGCGGTGTTTCTAATAATTCTTGCAGCTTATCAACAGAGCTACTTATAGTATCTTGAATATCTGTAAGTTCACTAGGAATGTCAAGTCTTCTCTTAGTATCTCTCATGCTATTTTTACTATTGTAAAAGTCAATTACTGAAGCATAATCATTCTTCCTGCTTAACTGTTTTATTTCCCCTATGACATTTCCATCAACCTCATGTTCATTATAATCACTGCCACGGAATTTATCATAGTTCTCCATTTGTTTTTGTATTTCTTCAATTGCTTCTTTATTGTTTTTAGCACGTTTGATATTTTCATCTAAATTGTTTTTATCACCAAATATAGCATCATAGGTTTCTGCTTCCATTTGAAAACCTTCATTTATAGCATCTACGCTATCTCCTAAGCCATTATTGGTCATTGTGCCCTTGTTCGCACTAGTCTCAGTATTTTCTAAACTAGATTTATATTGTTCATATACATCTCTAGCATTATCAACAGCTTCCTTAGCTACCTTCGAGTCCTTTAAAAATTCATCTAAGGCTTCTTTAAGTTGTTTAACGTCTTCTTCAATTTGCTTACTACAATCTTTTTTTCCTTTATTAATGATACTTCTTAAATTACTTAGATTAATTGGTTCATACTTAGGATTCTCTTCTTGCTTTTTGTCTTCATATTTTTCAACAGCATCTAGTATCATAGATAAATGTAAGAAAGCCTTTATATCAGAAAATTGATATGTAACATCTTTTCTATTATCTTCGTTGTCATACTGTTTTATCTTTTTAATTAAATCCTGTATCTTTTTTCCTTGTTCATCTACTGATTTAAGTTTCTTATCAATATCTTTAACCTTTTGGTCTAATTTCTCCTTCTTCTTTAGGACATCACTGTATTTGTTCATATCCTTAAATAAGCTTAATTTTTGAATTATATTTTCCATTAAGTTTATAGGAGCTCTATATTTCATATTTTGTAATATCTGTTCTTTAATGACCTCAGGCTGTGTTAATGGCCCTTTCATATTTATGTTTAATGCATCTAATTTGTAATCATAAAGATCAACATATCCATCTCCAGGAGACAATAAGTTATCCTTAGTAACACTTGTTACTGTGTCTTGCATACTAGATTCATCACCACTATAAGCAAAAAGTCCATACTTATCTTTTAAATCTCTATTATAGGAAGCTAGTACAGATTTTGTACCATTATCAACTGCCCTATTTACTTGGGTATCAGCAGTTCTCATTCTTGACCCATCTACCAATCCACCAATAAATACAATTATAATTACGATTATTAAACTTAAGTAGATGGTTATAGATCCTTTACTATTTTTCATATTTCATCCCTTAATTCCCCTTTGCAAACTGGTCAAAGTTATCGATAGTTTCCTTTATTTTATCTAATTTATCTTTAAAGTTTCCCAGTGGATCTCCTTTATCCATTCTATAACATACTTCCTTATATATTTCCAATGCTATATCAACATTTCTAGTAAACTCTACTGGATTATTAATCACTGCATCTATTTGAAATGTATCTACTATTGGTTTGTTAATTCCTATTAACTTAAATATACCTTTAAAAGGAGTTCCATAATCAATATTTACATCAACTTTTAACTTTCTAAAAATAACATAGTTTTTACTTGTAACATTTGTGCTTATCTTAACATTTTTAGCTAACAAGAAAGAATGGATGTCCTTATCTAAGGCTACGCTTAAGGATTCTTTCTTTTGATCAGCTTTAAAATCATACAAAGATGAATATATATCTGAATCTGCAGATATATATTCACCAGTTTGAAAATCTATATTACTTTTAAGCCAGTAAATTGCAGCTTTGTCTAAGTTCTTATTTGCAATTGAATTTGCTGTTGTCCTATTGTAAATCATAGAAGCAGCAAAACATATAAATATTACAAAGACAAATATAAACGGGAATACTAACGCCATTTCAACTGTTAAGCTTCCTTTTTTATTGCTCGTTTTTTTACTAATCTCAATCATAATATTTTATAATCCTTTACTAAGGAGCCATAACCTTGTCGCCACCACTACTGATACTACCCAAAACTTTATTAACAAATGCAACTATAGCGTCCTTAAATAATAATACTAAGGCTATTAAAACAACTATTATTAATACCATTTCAACTGTACCCATTCCCTCTTCTTCTGTAATAAATCTTTTTAAGTTATTCATCTTTATCCCCCTACTTGTTAAATCATTATTATTTTGTATGAAATTCTTATAAACTTCATCACATATTGTATCTCCTTAATAAATTGTAGTTTCTGTGATAATATTTGTAAATAGGACCTTATATAGTATTTTTTCAGGACTTTAGTCCCGTTTTGGCATATACTGGTATAAGTTTCAGTTTTTTTCATTGCTTTTTAAATTAATCTAAAAAAAGCACAAAAAAATATGAAATAGATTTTTCTATTTCATATTTTAATTCACTTTAAAAATTAGCTATTTGAAGGGCAGCTGGAGTCATTATTAATAGAAATACAGCTATTAACATTAACATCATTGGGAAAAGTAATTTTGTTGATGCTTCCTCTCCCTTTTGCTTAGCCACATTCTTTCTAGATTCCCAGCACTCAAATGACAATTTATTTAATACTATTACTATATCACTAGAACCTCTTATCATACTTTGAGTAACTATACTTGCAAACTTTGTTATTTCCTTTACCTTAGTCCTTCTAGAGAGTCCTTTTAAAGCTTCTTCCATGCCCTTTTGCCCTTTTAAATCTAACAATGTTTTTTTCATTTCGTAATAAAGTACCGTATCTTCTTTATTACCTTCTACTATTCTAGTAAAAGCACCTTCTACTGTTAGTCCTGCATTTATTAAAAGAGTTAATTTACTTAAAAACTCTGGAAAATCATATTTTATTTTTAAACTTCTCTTTTCAAAATCCTTATTTAAATTTGAGTCCAATAAGAAAAACACTAAAATCGAAGCTAATGGTCCTAAAGCTGTCATAGCAGCAGAAAATTCCCTATTAGTAAACATTAACAAATAAACAGCAAGCCAGCCAACTAACATATATAAACACTTATTTGCTTCATATACCCTAAAATTATCACTAGCTTCTACTCCATAGATAGACATCATCTTTGAATAAGGTTCTCTATTTATATTTTTAAATCTCCCAATTCCTATACTATCAACAATAAATAGTCCTACTGGAAGAAAATCTTTAAGTGGATATTGATTTTTATCTATACTACCTAGTTCCTTTTTGTAACCTTTACTGGAACCAAGCAAAAATAATAATACTATTAAAATTAAAACCGCAATAAATGGTATTCCTGCTAACATACTACACCTCTATCTTCATTATTTTCTTAGCCCAAAGATTACCTATAAGTATAAGTATTATGGACACTGTAGTTATCATTCTTCCACTAATTGACTTTAATGGTGCCATAAAATCTGGAGCACTCATATATAAAAAAGCAACTAGCACTACTGGTATTAGAGAAAGAATTTTTTGTTCAAACTTCTTTCCTGAAACCAGTACATTTATATCTTGCTTGATTTCAATTTTATCTCCAATAATTTGAGAGGAATTTCTTATGACCTCTTTAAGGTTTCCTCCTGTTCTTGTACACGTAGTAAATATATATGCAAAGGTTTGAACATCATCTAAAGCACTTCTCTCTGCAAAATCAGCTAATGCATCTTCAATTGTTTCATTTCTGTCTATCCTTCTTATGATAAATTGAAGTTCATCTAAGATATAACAGTCAGATGTTTCTTCATACATAAGCTTTAAATCATTATAACAATCTTTAAATGCCATAGGAACAGATTTACCTGCTGATAATGATGATGATAAAGCATATAATGCTTCCTTGAATTGAAGCAATAGCTTTACCTTTCTAGTGTTTATTAGATCCTTAGTTTTCATCTTTGGATAAAATAAACCTGCAAGTGATATTATAGCTGCCCATGCTACACTTTGATAAAATACATATCCAACAGCAAAAGCAACCGCCATTCCCAAAAGTCCCCATAAGATAAATTCTTTCACACTCATCTTATAGTAACTATAGTTTGGCAATATACCTGGTCCTTCTTTTTTCTTCTTTTCTTTTATGCCTTTAGATTTGTTCTCTTTAACCCTATTTTTTTCATCTTTATTAATTACTTCAATTTCTATAACTTCATAATTGCGTCGTTTTTTTATAATCACGATTAATATCACTGATATTACTAATATAACTGCTATAATAGCAATTATTCCTATCAAGAATTCCGTTTTCATTCTTTACCCCCTATTTCAATATATTTAGTTAAATCAATATTGTTTTAGAGATACAATACATGTAAAGCTAACTAAAATTTCAATAAAATAGGTTTTTAATTGTTTAATTTATTTTATACATTTATATGTATTCCTGCCATAGACAGTTTTTCCTTATTTACTAATTCATTTTCAGTCCTAACAAGACTTCCAATGATTTTTCCACTTTCTGTTTCTCCCTCTTCTTTAAACACATAAAGAGGATTTAGTTTTATATTTCCATCATCATCTATTCCTAGCACTTCCGCAATTTCTAAGACCTTTCTACTTCTATCTCTAAGTCTTCCTAGATGTACTATAATATCTAGAGCTGATGATATTTGTTGTCTAATAGCTTGAATTGGGAAATTTACTCCCGTAAGAACCATTGTTTCAAGTCTACTTAACATATCTTTTGTAGAATTGGCATGTCCTGTTGATAAAGAACCATCATGCCCTGTATTCATTGCCTGCAACATGTCTAAAGCTTCTGCTCCTCTTACTTCTCCTACAACAATTCTATCAGGCCTCATTCTAAGTGAAGATTTTATTAAATCTCTAATAGATATTTCACCCTTACCTTCTGTATTGGCATTTCTAGTTTCAAGTCTTACTATATTGTCTACATTTTCAATTTGTAATTCTGCTGAGTCTTCAATAGTTATAACTCTTTCATCCCTTGGAATGAAATTAGATAAAGCATTTAAAAATGTTGTTTTACCTGATCCAGTACCACCACTTATGAACACATTATATTTTGCTAATACAAAATTTTGCAATAGCTTTGCAACATCTGGTGTTATTGAACCATACCTTATTAACTTTTCTACTGTCATTGGGTCTTCTGGGAACTTTCTTATTGTTACAATAGGCCCGCATAAAGATATAGGTGGTAATACCACATTAACTCTTGAACCATCCTTTAATCTTGCATCTACTATTGGAGACGATTCATTAACTACTCTGTTAACATCAGAAACTATCTTTTGAATTAAGTTTTCTAGCTTTTTCTGATCTTCAAATACAGTCTTTACTTGGATTACTTCCCCATCCTTTTCTACAAAGATATTTTTATGACCATTAATCATAATTTCTGTAATATCTTTATCATCTACTAAAGGTTGTAATACATCTAATTTTCTAATAGAGTTATATACCGTATTAACTAATTCTATCTTTTCTGAAACGCTAACGGCATAACTTTTTGTTTTTTGAAACACTTCTTTTGATATAACGTCTCTAGCATCTTCATCTGATAAATCTTGTTGAATGAATCTATCATCCCTTATCATAGAATTAACTTCATCGATTATTTGTTGCTTTAATTCTTCTTTCATCTTATCACCTAAACTAAATTTAATTTAACTATTAAGCTTTGTAATATTTGCTTCATAACCATAGTAGCATTTGATTCCATAGCATAATTAAATTGCATATTCATATCATAGGGTATTCCACCTTCTACACTTTTATTTTCTCTTTGTAGAGCTTCCGGCACCATATACTCTAGATTATTTATTGATTTATTTATTAAGAATGTATACTTTTCTAAATCAGTAACATTATTTATAAATGTATTTAATTTTTCTGTAGAAACATTATCCATACCAAATGGAACTATTATAGCATCTGAATTGTTTAATAAAACTCTATATTGTAAATTATATTTTGATGATGTATCTATAATAATTGTGTTAAACATCTGCACCTCTATAAGATTTTCTAAAAGAACTTTAACATCCTTTTTATCCATATCTTCAATATCTAGCATACTGTCAATTGACTTATAGAAATATACTCCTGAATTCTCATCCTTACTTACAAAACTTACTATATCTCCTTTAATGTCCTTCTTTTTTTCTTTAATAGCAAATATTAAATCAGATAATGTAGTTTCTTTCATTGAATTAAAATATAAATCGGTAGTTTGAACATCTTCAAGATTTAAATATAACACGCTATTTCCATTAGCCGCTAACTCCTTAGCTAAATTAACTGCTATAGTTGTTTTCCCAATCCCTCCTATTGGAGAATAGACCGTAATAATCTTACTTTCTGTATTAGTAACCGATAACTTTTCTAATTCATCAGAATTCTGTTCAGTATAAGCCTTAATAAGACTATCATGAAGAGCTTGTCCTGAAATATATTTATTAATTATAGGATAGCCATCAATTTCACCTTGTTCTTCAAAATCACTAAATATAACTTTTGTTTTTATATTGTAAGTTGTTAACTCTTCAAAATACATGTCTTTATTAATTACTACTATATCGAATTTTTTCTTAGTTTTTAAAAATTCTAATAGATAATCTTTATTCGAAAAACAACTAACTGTAAATCTTTCGGAATAATTATTATTAAAGTAATCACTTACTCCTTGCATATATCTATCATCTGCATCTACTATTGCTATACTTATCTTTGCCATAATTAATCACCTCGCTTTTATAATTCTTTTTAATATAATCTAAATGTATATACTGAGTCTGCTAGCATAATTTCATCTTTATCTTTTAATGGCTGAGGACTATTGCTAATTATCCTTTTTTTATTGATAAAGGTTCCATTTTTTGAATTCAAATCAACTATGTAGTACATTCCCTTTTGATTAATTATTTCTGCATGAATTTTACCTACAGCTTTGTTTAATATAGCATAATCTACTTGTGTAGATAACCTTCCTAGTCTGAACCTTCTAGTATTTATGTATATTTTTTCAGATTTTCCTGAACTATTTACTAAAAGATAAGGTTCACTTGTTGTAAGCAATACTGTTTCATCATCATAATTTTCTGTAGAGTCATTTTTAGGTATTTCTTTCACATTAGAACTATTCATATTTACTCCAGTAGAGCTATTATTAATATTTTGCATATTGTAATTCATATTATTGTTAGCTTGCATATTAAAATTATTACTAGTACTAGTACTAGTATTTGTAGTATTATTCATAAAGTTATTATTAGTATTCACAGAAGTGTTAACATTATTATTTGGCATCCCATTGTTTATATTTCCATTATTATTGCTCACGTTGTTACTTGAAACGCCGTTATTTATGTTCATATTGTTATTAACATTTCCATTACTCATATTATTTTGAACAGTTTTATTTTTCTTTATCTCATCTTTTTTCTTTGGCTCTTTTATCTTTACTTTTACCTTGATCTTCTTTTTCTTATCTAATAAGTTTTTTAAAGCAAGAAAATCTAGTACTCCAATTATTAAAACTACTCCTAATTTTTGTGAAACATCCTCTAATGCTATAAATGCCAAAACTGCTAAGCATGCTGTAACCACAACCATAACAATGCTTATTATTATGTTTACTGTTTTGTATACTTCTTTAACCTCTACCTTTTCACTTAAATCAGCTTTACTTTTCTTCAAATTATTTGATGGTTTAAACTGATTGTTATTCATTTGCACAGGATTATTGTTTGTTTGCATTGGATTATTATTTAGATTTTGTCCCATTATATTAGGTTGTTGAACGAAACTTCTATCTCTCCCTATATTACCTTGAATATTGTTTTGTTCATTTAGGATGGTACCCATATCTTTACAGACATTACTTAAGAAAAAATCGTAAAATTCCTTTATAGTAGTCTTTTCTCTCTTTAAGAAATTCAACATTTTCTGAAGATAATGATCTGAATAAGTATCGTCAATATTTGCATAATCTACTATTATATCTTTAATCATATTCTTAAACTTATCATTAACGTTTAAGTTGTAATTTTTTTCAATTGGGATGTAGATATACTTAACTTGTAAGTTTTCCTTAGATATATATATCTTATCAAGATCCAAAACATAATTATTAACGGACAAATATTGTTCTTCTGATTTGACTAATGTCCCACACAAATTTTTTACAATATCCAAAAAGTTCTTTCTTGATATTCTATTCATCCTAAAATAACTATCAATTGGAATTAGAGATGTAGTCTCATAATACAATTGAATTTCTGAATTAAATTGTCTCTTCTCAATAGGTAAAAAGCCACCATCCACATTTCTATTTACCATTTCAATTTGAAAATCAATTAATTCTAAAGCGTTAAAGTTTGTAACTAAATAATTTTTATTACTGCTTGTATTTGTAACAAAAACTATTTCTTTGGTTAAATTTGTCACTATTACCCCTCCATTCTTTTAATATATTACCATCTTAGCTTTTTAAATACAACTATCGATATTTAATCCATAATCCAAAAAAAATTCCAACTCATTTTATTATGAGTTGGAATCTCCAAACTTAATATTTTTAATTTAACTTCTAAATATAACTTCTTCCCTTGAGAACATGTACCTTGTAACAGAAACTATAGCTATAATATATACTATATGCCAACCTATAACTATTGCTATATGCTGAAGATTATATATTCCAAATAAGAATTCCTTCATAACACAAACTGCATTTACTAATGGTACATGGAAAAACACCTCTTGTATATTTTTTACATTCATATACATTGGAACAAATACAAGTAACATCATAGGAACCATTAACCCTGAAAGGTATGTATTTGCTTCCTTTGTTGATCTTGCATATATACTTATTCCTATTTGTAAAGTACAAATAGCTATTATTATAAATAATGAAAATAATATTATCAATGCTATTGCTTTTGAATTTATATCAAAAGATATTTCTGTACCAGCTACTGACGAAATATATCCCTTGAATGATACAAACAGAGATGACATGCTGGCAATTAATGCAACTACAGCGATAAGAGCCATACTAGCAATCTTTCCCCATAAAAGCGAACTTCTATTTCCTGATGTTGATAACAAAGGTTCAAAAGTTCCTCTTTCTTTTTCTCCTGCACCCATATCAGCTGCCAAGCCCATAGTAGGTGTAAGAAGTAATATCACTATCATTGCAGGTAGCATTCCCATAAGCATATTAGCTACTGAATTCATCTTTCCATCTTCGCTTATCCCTGATTTTTGTTCTACTGTAAATGGTGTAAGTATAGAGGAATTTATCCCCACCTCATTTAATCTTTGCTCAACTATCTGCTTGCTATACCCTTCAAAAAGAGTATTTACCATTCCAGCTGCAATTGTAGATTTATCTGATTGGTCATCTACTAACAATTCTATATTATTTGATTTCTTTTCAGCTATATTAGCATCTATATTATGTGGCAAATTAACTATTAATTCTATTTCACCATCTTTTAATGCTTTTGAAGGATTCTCCACATCTTCTATCGTTATATTATCTTGAGTTTTTAGAACCTCAACTAAACTAGATTCCTTATCTCCTTCAATAACAACTCTTATTTCTTTTTCTGCATCTTTAGAGCTCTTTTGCATTGTTGAGCCCATAACTTTAAACATTATTGGGTAAATTAATATAGGTAATATAATAGTAAAGGCAATGGTTTTTCTATCTCTTAATATATCTGTTAATTCTTTTTTTAATACAGTTATGAAATTATTCATTGGAATCACCTCCAATTAATGAAAAGAACACATCTTCTAAATCTTGATTACTATACTTTTCTTTAAGTTCTTTTATCGTTGAATTCTCTAACAATTTTCCCTTGTGGATTATTATTACTCTGTCACAAAGCTTTTCTACTTCAGTCATTGAGTGACTTGAAAATAGTATAACTTTTTTATCATCTTGGCATTTTCTTATAAAATCATGAATTATCCTAGTTGCTCTTACATCTAAGCCTGTACATGGTTCATCAAATAGCATAACCGATGGATTATGAACAATTGAACGGGCAATAGATACTTTTTGTTTCATTCCCCTTGAAAACTTACCAACTTTTTTATTAATATACTCTATCATTCCAAATTCACTAGCCAAATCATCAATTCTCTTATTTGCCTCGTCATCACTCATTCCAAATAGATTAGCAAAATACTTTATATTTTCTCTTGCACTTAATCTATCATAAAGTCCTACATCTCCTCCAAATAATATCCCAATTTCTCCTCTTACCTTATTTCCTTGATTTGTAGCACTTAAATCATTAACAATAACTTCTCCTGAAGTAATTTTTAACATAGTTGAAATCATTCTAAGAGTTGTAGTTTTTCCTGCACCATTTTCACCTAAAAGTCCAACTACTTCTCCTTCCTTTACTTCAAAGGACAGATTATCAACAACAGTTGCATCTTTAAATTTCTTAGTAAGATTTTTTACTTCTAACAAAACTTCTCCCCCTATTTCTCTTAATGTATTCTATTTATTATACAATAGATATTAAATTTTAACTAGATATTACTGGATTTTAATCCAAATTATCTTATGATTAGTTTAATATTAACCTCAAATTTTTCCCAATATATGTAATAGCAAACAATCTTTCAACTTTATTAGTACTCATTAGTATTTAAATTCTCTACATTTTCCACATATAAATAAAGCAGCCCAATGGGACTGCCTTATAATTTCACATAACTAAATTTTCTCAACTAAATATTTCTCTATAGCTAGTTGTTTTCCTACAGATAATATTAATATTTGAAAACAATATACTTAACCTAAAGCCTTTATTCTCGCTTCAACAGCTTCAAGCATTTCAACATACTTTTCTCTCTTAGCTTTTTCTCCATCTACCACTGCTTGAGGGGCTTTAGCAACAAATCCTTGATTCCCTAGCTTTTTATCAATTCTTTCTATTTCACCATTGAGCTTTTTAACTTCCTTGTTTAATCTTTCAAGTTCCTTTTCCTTATCTACTAAATCTAGAAGAGGCATAAATAATTCTCCACCTTTAACTACTAAGGATACTGCATTTTCTGGAACTTCATTCTTGTTATCTATAAACTCAACCTCTGAAGCTGATGCAAGCTTTTCAATATAAACTACTCCTGACTTAAATGCTTCCTTAGCTTCTTCTCCAATATAACAAATAACTTTTGCCTTTCTTGAAGGTGGAACATTCATTTCAGCTCTTACATTTCTAAGTCCTTTAATTGCTTCTATTATATATGCCATTTCTTCTTCAGCATTTTTATCAACTAATGATTCTTCAAATTCTGGCCATGCTGAAGTTGTAATTGTCTCTTCATCACTTAAGTGAGTAAAGATCTCTTCTGTTATAAATGGCATTACTGGATGTAATAATTTTAATCCTGTAATTAAAACTTTATTTAAAACATTATAAACTACACCTTTAGCCTTTTCATCTTCACCATAGAATACTGGTTTTACAAGCTCTATATACCAGTCACAGAATTCAGTCCACATAAAGTCATAAACTTTTTGTATAGCTATTCCAAGCTCAAACTTATCCATATTTTCTGTAACTTCACTGATTAAGTTATTCATTTCTGATAATATCCACTTATCAGCTAATGAATATTCAGTACAGTCTTTGTATTTATTCATTATATCTTTATCAAGATTCATCATAACAAATCTTGAAGCGTTCCAAATCTTATTAGCAAAGTTTCTAGCTGATTCTACTTTTTCTGGATAATATCTTATATCATTTCCCGGAGCATTACCAGATACCAACATATATCTTAAAGCATCAGCTCCATAACTATCTATAACATCTAAAGGATCAACACCATTTCCTAAAGACTTACTCATCTTTCTTCCTTCTGAATCTCTAATAATACCGTGAATTAATACTGTATCAAAAGGAGTTTCATCCATGTTATGAAGTCCTGAGAAAATCATTCTAGCAACCCAGAAGAATATAATATCATATCCAGTAACTAGAGTGCTTGTTGGATAGAAGAAATCTAAGTCTTCTGTCTTATTTGGCCAACCAAGTGTTGAGAAAGGCCAAAGTGCTGATGAAAACCAAGTATCTAATACATCCTTATCTTGTTCTATATTAATAGATCCACACTTTGTACATGCTGTAGGTGCATCTTCTAATACCATCATTTCGTTGCAATCTTTACAATAGAAAACTGGGATTCTATGTCCCCACCATAATTGTCTTGAAATACACCAATCTTGAATGTTCTCCATCCAATTAAAATAAGTCTTTTCAAATCTTTCAGGAACAAACTTAGTTTTCTTATTTTTAACTACTTCTATAGCAGGCTTTGCTAAAGATTCCATCTTAACATACCATTGCTTAGAAATTATAGGCTCTACAGTAGTACCACATCTATCATGAGTACCAACATTATGAGCATGGTCTTTAACCTTTACTAACAATCCTGCTTCTTCTAAATCTTTTACAATAGCTTTTCTTGCTTCATACCTATCAAGCCCTTCATACTTTCCACCAAGTTTATTGATAATTCCCTTATCATCCATAACTCTTATAATTTCAAGGTTATGTCTTTTCCCTACTTCAAAATCATTAGGATCATGAGCTGGTGTCATCTTAACTGCACCAGTTCCAAACTCTAAATCAACATATTCATCGCCAACTATAGGGATTTCCCTATTTACTAATGGTAAAATTACAGTTTTCCCTATAAGATGCTTATATCTTTCATCATTTGGATTAACGGCAACTCCACTATCACCTAGTAATGTTTCAGGTCTAGTAGTTGCGATTTCTAAAACACCAGAACCATCAGCTAGTGGATAGTTAATATGCCAAAAATGACCTGCTTGTTCTTCATATTCAATTTCAGCATCAGAAAGAGCTGTTTGACAATGAGGACACCAGTTAGTTATTCTATTTCCTTGATAAATTAAACCTTCATTATATAATTTAACAAAGACATGTTTAACAGCTTTATCTAGATTATCATCCATTGTGAAAGCTTCTCTTGTAAAGTCAGCTGATACTCCAACCTTCTTTAATTGAGTTCTTATTCTCTCTCTATATTCATCAGTCCATTCCCAAACTTTTTCTAAGAATGCTTCTCTTCCCATTTCTTTCTTATCAAGACCTTTTTTAGCAAGTTCGTTTGCAACTTTAACTTCTGTTGCTATTGAAGCGTGGTCTTCACCTGGAACCCATAAAGTACAATAACCTTGCATTCTCTTAAATCTTATAAGCATATCTTGAAGTGTATTATCAAGAGCATGCCCTAAGTGAAGTTTACCTGTTATATTTGGTGGTGGCATAACTATTGAATAAGGCTTTTTACTCTTATCTACAACTGGAGTAAAATACTTTTTCTCTTCCCAAGTTTTATATATTCTCTCTTCAAAATCTTTTGGATCATATGTAGTTGATAAATTTTTGTTTTCTTCCATATTTATTTCTCCTTATCTTTATCTTTGCAAAATAAAAAGAGCCTTAATCCTAAAAAGGACGAAGACTCGCGGTACCACCTTTATTCCTACTATAGTAAATTAGAACTATTATAGGCTCTTATTTAAATAACGGTTTAGAAAAACCGTCCTTAGCTACTAAAAAATTTCACTAAGGAAGCTCAAAAGCTACCTTCAAAACCTTCCATATAAGGGCTTTCACCTAATCCCTCTCTCTTAAATACTTTTGGGTTCTTACTCCTCTTTATCACTGCCAATAAAATATTAATTTACTTCATGATATATTAATATAATTATTTTGTCAAATTAATTTTTCACCATAGTTTATAGTAGATCATAAAGTGCAAATAAATCACTGATATCTATTTCTCCATCTTTATTAATATCTGAATTTTTTTCATTAATTTTATAATTAGGATTTAACAAAAACTTTTTAAGATCTATACCATCTGCCATTGTTATTTCCCCATCTCCATTAACATCTCCAAGTAACGCTGGTTCAGGAACCTCTCCATTCACATGCGTTCCACATTTTCCCAAATTGACCTTATGATCTAATCCTATGCATTTTCCTGTACTTTCATCCTGCCATAATGTAGGCTTAACTAATGCCATCTTTGCTGTATCAACTGTTTTAAAATCATAGCCAAGTATTCCACCAGTATCTCCTGAGTTTGCATTAACACACCAGAATGTATGATTTAAATTATTTTCCTTAATTAAGTCAGCTAACTCTTTCATCCATTTTTCATTCTTTCCACCATCAAGGTTTCCACCCCATTCTCCTATTAGAACTGGTGCTATATTCTTTTCTTTAATGTAAAACCAGTTATCACGCCATACATCCTTAATCAATGAATCCTTAGTAAAATCACCTTCAAACCATGACTGAGCTGATACCCCTGGACCATAATCATGTGGAGAATAAATTACTTGATTTTTATACTTTCCAAGATCTACAGGATAATCTTTAACACCTCTAAGATTTCCTCCCCACCAAGAACCATAATAGTCACTTATTCCTTTAGCATCATAAGTAAGGCCTTCTTTTGGATATGTCTCTACTCCTTCTACTATAACTAGAAGATTTGGGTTAACATCTAAAATTGTTTTTCCAACCTTTTCAGCTTCATATTTCCAATTATTTTTATCAGTACTTCCGTCCCATTTAGCTGATTCTCCTGCTTGATATGACTTTCCATGAGGTTCATTAAAAACATCTGCTGCTACTACTGTATCATCATTTTTATAATGTTCAGCTAAATAAGCCCAACAAGCTTCAAAATCTTCAGTTCCATAATCACCGCTATACCAAGTAGGAGTTTGTCCAGCACTTACAATCCTGTGCATATCTAGCATAACTTTCAAACCTATCTTTTTGCAGTAAGCTATAACTGCATCCAAGACTTCTAAACTATTTTTCCCTTTTAAATCTGGATTAAGATAATCATTTGGTGAAGCAGGCATTGGATATGTACCTTGCCTCCATTGATTTACTAATTCTACTGATAAAGGCACTCTTAAAATATTAAATCCGTTATTAGCAACTGTATCCAAAATGTTCCATGGTGTATTTGCCCATATTCCATGAAAGGAATAATCTGGTGTTTCATTTCCAAACCAAGCTATACCAGTTAGTCGTACTTCATTACCATTTGCATCTAAAATTTCACTTCCGTTTGTGTGTAAATAATCATCATTATTATCTGCAGCTAAAGCTGTCAATGGTGAATTTAAAAGCACCATAGCTGCCATCATAACAGAAATACACAATGACTTTCTTTTCATAGATAATTTCCCCCTCAAATTTACTGAAACTACTGTCATTGCAATAGTTTTGTGCTATAATATTACATAATTACATATAATATGTAAAGTGAAATAGCATAAAACGCCTGTATTTAAATCGCAAATGATATATTACTTTATAATCCTATCCAAATACACAAGTTAAATACTGAATGACAAATTATTGTTACCCATAATGATTTGTATTCTTTAAATAAATACCCAAAAGCTAAACTTACCATAGCTGTAGTTATGGATGATTGTAATATATTAGTGCCCGAATTTATCCATGTAGGAATATGAAGACTTGTAAATATAAACGTAGTTATTAAATTTGCTGTCCAAAAACTATACTTACTATCTAACTTTTGTAAAAGGAAACCCCTAACCGGTATTTCTTCAAGAAAACCTACAAGCATCCCGCTTATCCATAGTATTCCTATATTAAAATTCATATGAAATGATCCTATAAGTATATTTTTTATTATAAGCAGACCTATTAACATAAGACTTACTATAGTTCCAATTAAGATACCTTTTAACGAATTCTTAGTTAATTTCAGATATTCAAAGGGATTAGTTTTTTCCACTTTATAAATATAAATGAATACAGGTACTATGAATATAAAAATATATATTGATAACATTGATAAAAAAAAGCTTGGACTTATTTCCAATTCAAACACCTCTTTGCAAAAATTATATATTTATTATATAGTAAAATATGTTATTTTCATAATAATAATAATGATGTAGAGAAAGGATTATTTTGATGATTGTTACAGATAAATTAACTAAAAAACTTACAAATTTTATCGGTGAAACACTTTCAAAATCTGATGAAGATTTGGAGAAAATTGAATATGGTATTAAAGTTATTTTTCTAAACCTATTTAAAATGATTATTTTATTTTCAACTGCTTATATTTTAGGAGTATTTAAATATACCCTTATAGCTCTTATTATATTTGCCATATTTAGAACATTTGCTTCTGGAGCTCATGCAAATTCTAGCCTTCAATGCATTATACTAAACTACGTGCTTTTTCTTGGAAATGTCTATGTTAGCATGTATTTTCCTTTAAATAAATTATATATTTCTTTAATTTTTATAATTAGTTTAATACTTACTTATTTTTATGCTCCAGCAGATACTGCTGACCGTCCCTTAGTAAGCAAAAAACTACGTAAGAGCTTAAAAATCAAGTCATTACTAGTTGTTATATTTTTCTATATAATTTGCATGATTATAAAAAATGATATTTATATGAATTTAATCACCTTTTCTATCTTAGAAGAAGCTTTAGTAATTACACCTGTAAGCTACAAAATTTTAGGTAAAACATATAACAATTACGAAAATATTCAATTATAGACATAATAATGTAAATAATGTTATAATATAATGTACACTTTTTTATGGGGGGAACATTAATGAATATAATACTTTGTGAAGATAACTCACGCCAAAGAAAAGATTTTGAAGATATGATAACAAATGAAATAAATGATTTAGATTTTAAAATTGTTCTTTCTACAAATAATCCAAACAAAGTTATTAAACATGTAGAGGATAATTTATCAAGTAATTTTATTTACTTTCTAGATATTGATTTACAAAGTGATATAAATGGAATAGAGTTAGCTAAAAAAATTAGAAAATACGATTCATCTGGTTATATAATATTTTTAACAGCTCATGCTGAATTAACACTTTTAACATTCCAATATAAAGTAAGAGCTATGGATTATATACTAAAAGGGGACAACCATTTAGTTAGACAAAAAATTCATGATTGTATAACTCAAATTTGCACTGATATATCAAATAGTAGGCATAAAAAAAGTAATATAATTCCTATTGATATTGGAAATAATCTTGTATTTTTTGATTTAGACGAGGTTCTATTTTTCGAAACAGCTGATACTGAACATAAGATTAGAGTGCATACTTCTTCAGGGTATTCTGAATTTTACGGAACCTTAAAAGATATCGAAAGCACCTTAACTCCGTCATACTATAAACCACATAGATCTTATTTAGTAAATACTAAGATGATTAAATCTATAGATAAAGAGAACTTAATTATACATATGAATAATGGCGAAACGTGCTATGTGGCATCACGTTACTTAAAGGGACTGTTACAAAAATGTTTAAAGTAAAGTAATGAAGAAAAATAATTTAAATCTTTATTAAAATATAAACGTATTCAATTTGTTTTTAGTAAGAAAGGACTGTATTATTTTGTCATACTTAGTTTTAAATGTGCTTCTTTCTTGTATAATGTCGCTTATGATAATTTTGCCTTCAATAAATTTAAACAATTTACAAATTAATAAAAAGCTTTTTCTTACTTGTTTTTTTATTAATTTTATTCCTATTTCTGTTTTGCATCTTAATACAAGAGATATAGCTTATATGATTATACTTCTATTTACTTCTTTTATTTACTTAAATTCAATGTATAAGAATGTAATGTATTCTATTTTAATTATAGTATTTATAAATGTAGTTATTTCAATAAGTGATCATATTACTGAATTTTTGTTTGCAAACTGTATGGGAATATCTACGTTTCAAATTAATAGCAACATTTTTTTTTATTTCACATTTGCTTTTGTTATTTTATTAATATCGTGTATAATGTGCCAAATTTTCAAAACAGTCTTTTTTAAAACAAAGAAAATATGTACTAATTTTCATAAATCTAAAAACAAGTAATCAACATAGAAAAAATTTTGTCTTCTATGTTGATTTATGCCTTATATTTTAAATACCCTTAAAATATAAGGCATAATTAAAATAAGAAAGGTGGTTTCATATGTCAATCTTAGCTTTTGATATATTGTATCCATTAATCATGACACTTCTAGTTGCTATACCTACATATTTGTTAAGCAATGTTACAAATAAAATACAATTTTCTATATACTTTACTACATGTTACTTATTACTTGTTCTTTTGATAATTAAAAATAAATCCGATAATGCAATACAAATACAGATATTTTTATCAGCAATTTATTTTTATATTTCTAATAAAAATATCATGCATTCTATAATAACTCCACTTTTAGTATTCTTTATTACTGCCGTTAGTGATACAATTAGTGGCTTATTTTTTATGAAAGTTTTAAATATAAGCTATATGGATATGAAAACAAATTTAAATTTATATTTTTCAGTAGGTGTATTAATACTTTTTTTGACTATTCTTATTAGCAAATTGATACAAAAAGTGTATTTGGATGTTGTTATTAATAATATCTTTTTAACAAAACTTAAAAATTATAATCATATTATGATTTTTACCTCTATTACTATTACTGTACTTCTATTGTCATATATTTTTATGCTGAGATTTTTTCTTAAGTTTGTTAACGAAAATTTCATTGCTTTATATACATTGTCAGTGTTCTTTTTCTTAACGATATTTATATTGGTAATTTATTTTGCACTTCGTTTCATTAAATTATCAATAAAGCAAACCTTTATTGATAAAGAAAACAAGCAACTAAAAGAATATTCTACAATGCTTGAAAATATGTCAACTGACTTAAGACGATTTAAACATGATTATATAAATATCCTTTCAACCCTTGGAGAATTTATTAACGAAGAAGATATAAATGGACTTAAAGGTTATTATAGTAAAGAGTTGCTACCAGAGAGTGAAAAAATAATTAATAGAGATAAATATGTATCACTACTTAAAAATATTAAAATTACTCCACTAAAGGCTCTAATATCTTCAAAAATAATTTATGCTCAATCAAGAGGTATAGACACTAGAGTTGAAATATTAGATGAAATTGATGATCTTCCTATTAGAACCTTTGATATATGCAGGATAATAGGAATATTCTTAGATAACGCAATAGAAGCTACCTTATTATGCGATAAAAAATTTATTCATTTAGCCTTTGTAAAAACTGATGATTCTATAGTTATTATTATTTTAAATACCTGCTTAGAGGATTCTCCTCCAGTCTATAAAATTTATGACAAAGATTTTTCAACTAAAGGAACTGATAGAGGAATAGGTTTGAAAACAGTTAAAGATATGCTAAATGATAGTTATAAACATATCTTATTAAACACTACAATGGAAAACTGCATTTTTAAACAAGAAATGATTATAAATAAAAGCGATAACTAATTTTAGTTATCGCTTTTATTTATCTTCTAGTCTACCTTATATAATGATTTAGGAATATTTGTTTCTTCAAAACACCAAAAAAAACATAAAGATGATGATGTAGTTGCAGCTAACATAGCAATTGCAGAAATAAGTAGTGCTATAGATTTCTTAAATTTAAAAGACTTCATTTTTCACTTACCCCTTTCCAAGTATCGTTTACATACTAATTATAACATAATTTACATATTGTTTTCATAACTTTTATGTAAAGTTTACTATTTTTTAATAAAAGAAAAAGTATCTAAACAAAGTTTTCCTTTGTTTAGATACTTTTAAATCTTCCTTTATAATAATACTTGCCTTCTTAGTAGAACCTTACTGATAATTAAAGCATATCATAAAGTTCAAACAAATCAGAAATATCTATTTCTCCATCTTTATTAACATCTGCATTTTTCTCATTAATCTTGTTGCTTGGATTTAATAAATACTTCTTCAATGCAATAGAATCAGCCATTGTAACTTCACCGTCTCCATCTACGTCTCCTAGAAGTACATCTGGACCATTACCGTTATCATCCATATAAGATGAAATCCATGCAAATGGTGCGTTCCAGTTAATTGTAATTTCATTAGTTGACCATGATTCTATATTATCCATAAAGCATTTTTCTGAAGCCATTTCTCCTGGTTGCCATCCTGAACCCTTTACCCATGGATCTTGTAATCCTGAATTTGGTCCACCTGACATACATCCTGCTGGTGCATGTGGGAATGCAGGGTCAGTTTGATATGACCAGAAACGATGATGTGGATTTTCTAATGGATTAGAACCATATCCAGTTATATAACTTTGAACATTTGGATTACATCCAAGTAGATAGTCCATAACTCTTGAAGCACCATCAATATACTTACTTGTATTTGGACTAAAATCATTTGCATAAGCCATTAATATAGCAGAGTTAGCGACAAATGAATTTGATCCCCATGGAAGTCCTGTGATTTTCTTAGTTGAATCTGAAGGAAGTCCTGCTTGTGTAGATGATAATTCACTTTCATTAATTGGAATACCATATCCCTGATTATTTTCTATATCGATAAATTTATCAGCTGCTGCCTTTATATTATCTCTAGCCTTTTCAACATCTGCAGAAGGTAAATTAGTCTTTACTGAAGCTAAAGTAATAGTTCCTAATCCTTGAACATTACCCCAGTCAAAGCATCCAACTGTACCATTATCTTCTCCTCCAGTTAATGTAGTAGGCATTTCTAAATAATGCTTAGAACTCTTAGCATAATCAAGATATTGTTGATCCCCTGTAGTTGCATATAATTCACATGCTGCCCAGTAGAATTCATCTCCTACATAGTTATCACCGTAAGCTCCACCACCTACGCTACCTTTAATAGGAGCTAAAATATCTGGATGCTTCTCTGCTGCTTGCCATGCTGTTTCAGCTGCATCTTGGCATGTTTTCGCAAACTTTGGATCTATATCCTTCCATAAACGAGCTGCTTGTGAAGTAACTGCTGCAAAGTTCAATGTAGCTGCTGTACTTGGTGGTTGTAAATAACGATCTTCATCATCTTGGTCAGGTCTCATTCCTAGAGCAGTCCAACGTTCATCATGAGCTTTATGATGTACCATACCAGCATATTCTTGATTAAGTTCCTTTGGTATTTGCATCTTTAAGAACATTTCTACATTCCAACGAGATTCATCAAGAATATCAGGAATATTATTGCCACTTTCAGGGATATTCATTGTGTTATCTCCAAATGGAGCCTTTGTTAAATCTTGTCCCTTTTCTTTAGCTCTTTCATATTGATTCATCATAGTCCAGGTAGAAATACCACCATTTACTATATACTTACCATGGTCTCCAGCATCATACCAACCACCAGTTACATCTAGTGAATAGTTACCTGGATACCAATTTGCTTCACCATCTGAAGTAGTTTTAGCATTTTGTAAAATATCCTTTGGATGTCCAGCTGGTCTAGCCAAATCTTTAGTTCCGCAATATGGCATTTTTATCTCTATACCACTTCTATTGTGATAGAAATATTTTATTGCATCAGACTTCATCTTTGTATATAAATTCTTGCCTATTTCAAAAGGTAAACTTTCATAGCTAGATACCTTTGCTTGAACATCTGACTTATTAACTGCTAATTTATATCCCTTTCCTTCTTGCTTAAAGTATGAGAAATCAATTGTGTGTACTTTATCTCCTGAAGCATGATCATCTCCAAATACTGTTGTCATTCCTGAATCAACAACATTATTGCTAGAATCTAATAACTTCCAAGGAATAGGACTTGTAGATTCTGATAATACAGTAGCCTTCTTTTCACGATTTGGAAGATATCCAACTTGGTTTACACGTATTGCATTAGTTGGTTCTGGTGTTGTTTTTTTGTAACCAATAAATTGTGGATCATCTAAATATATATTATCAAAAGAGAACTTATATCCCATTTCTGATGCAGCACAATCTCCAGCTAAGTGGAATGCAAATTCACATTTAGGATCAGTTTCATCATTCATAGTGAACTCTGAAGTTACTGTTTTGGGAACACCTGCTTGTAAATCATATGGATTCCAGTTGTTATTCCAGTATTCTTTATATGGTTTACCTTGTTGACCTATCTTAGGATATATCTTACAGTTATGATCTGCAGTAACTGTAAACTTTACAGTGTAGTGATGTCCTCTTTCAAGTGTTAATCCTCTATGACGGAATTGTACTGCCCATCTATTATCCTTAGTAGGTGGTGTTTGAATCTTATTTATAGTAACATTGTAAGTTCCTCCTGAAATATCAAAAGTACCTTCTGCTGGATAAGTTTCAACTTCTGTCCATGGCAATCCAACACGATTTTCAAATGTACTATTTCTTATTAAGTGACCTTGGCTTTCATATTCATCGTTACTATTAGAAGCACTTGTTAAGTTCACTTCAGCAGCATTAACCTTTGAATTGCTATAGTTTGCAGTAGGTGTAACTAAAGTTACACTTACTGTCATAGCTGAAAGAACCAAACATAATAATTTTTTCTTTATCATTCTTTCTCCCCCTTAAATTTTTATAACTTTTCACACCAAATTACAACATATCATAAAGTGCAAATAAATCACTAAGATCGATTTCCTTATCATCGTTAATATCAGAATTTGCTTCATTTATTTTATAACTAGGGTTTAATAAGTATTTCTTTAAAGCAATGCTGTCTGCCATAGTAACTTCACCATCACCATCAACATCACCTTTAAGTACTGGACTTGGTAACTCTGAAACAAGGTTTGCATAAGTTCCGTTAGCAATTGCAATTTCTGATTGAGCCCAGAAACGGTGATAATGGAAAACTGGGTCTTCTCCTTTATCATAAGCTTCCTTCAACATGTTATATTGAGGATCTTTTTTATACTTAGAACGAATGTCAATAAACTTAATTCCTGGCTTAATTATATCTCCATTAGCCATCTTTCCTGAATATCCACTTGGAACAAATACTTCTTGCTCAAAGAACTTTTTATAATCAGCTCTCTTTTCTGGTGAAGATAATCCCTTATCATCTTGATAGCTATTCCACATACGGTCAAGTAATTCTTTAGAAAGCTTTTGAGCTGACATATCATACTGACCATTATATAAGGTGTCTTTATATTTATGAGAACCTGCAGCATAATACATTAATGTATTTGCTAAAGATGCTGCTGGTCCAAGATCTTGTGAATAATCCTTTACTTTTACATGAAGATCAGGATTTCCTGTATATGATCCATCCCATGTATCAGGCTTTCCTGACCATTCTAAGTTAGAAGGAACTTCAAAAGTTCCATCATCTTTAAGATGAACTTCTCCCTTAACCCAATTAACCCATTTATCAAGAAGTTTACCAGCCTTTTGATCTCCTGTATTATAGAAATATTCAGCTATACGTTGCATTGACCAAACTTGCATACCAAACCATTGATTACTTGGTGGATCATGATAAACTGGTGCTTCATCATAAGCCATTCCATAGAATGTTGTAGTTCCTGCTGGATACTTACTGTTACTACCATTTTCATCAGTAGTATATGAATTTGTAGCACCACCTGCTATAGCACCTTCTGAACTTTGTAACCATTGATAGAATTCAAGTTGACGTTTTAAACTCTTAGCCCAATCTGATTGACCATTTTGAGACTTAGGCTTAAAGTCCTTAGAAGTTGACATAATCCAAGCTGTCATTGGATTTTGATATCCAAAGTGATTATGTCCACAAGATATCTTCCAAGACCAATCTGCATTGTCACTTCCACCCCAAGAATAGTACCAACCTAATAAGTAGTGTTGATTAGTTCCTTGTTTTTGATTATCTGATCCTATACCTATTTCTCTAAAGTATTTATCAAACATTGAGTATCTTAAATAGTCACCCATTTTTGTTGCTTTTGATACTTCATTATTTACATTTGATCCTTGTTCCTTAGCCCATTGATCTGCCCAATAAGTTGCTTGAACTGCACGAGCATCTGCATCAGAAGCTATTGTATATCTCCATTGTTTTGAATAGCTATCATCTGCATTAAAGATATCTAAGAAACCATTTCCTTTGTCTCCACCCCATTTAAATTTTTCATATGATGGATGAGTGATTGCTTTCCATACTGACTCGCTAGATCCTCTTTGATAGTTGTTAATGTACGCTGGATTAGTGTCATTTGCATTTCCACGATTTCCATAACCATACCAGTTATCTGTATCTAAAAGCCAATGCATTCCATACATTTCATCTGTACCATAAGCACTCTTTAAATCGTTACATATTGGATCTTGTCCAACAGGTGCGTTTGCATCTCTTCTACTTGGATATTTGTTAATTGATACATATTCATTTATGAAATCTGCAGGATCATTAGGTTTATAAGTATTTAATCCCTTTTGATCTACTCCATGAGGTATAGCGTAAGTATCTGCTGATTGCCATGCATCCTTAAATGCAGACCAATCATTAGTGAACTTACCATACATAGCTTCTAACCACATATAGTAACTATAACCTTCACTTGTTGTTTCATGTCCATAATCAGGACCTTCAACCATTAATGTTTCAACTGAATGATATGGAACCCTTAAAGTTTTTCCATCACTTGTTTTAATTTCTCTAAAATATCCATTGCTTGGATCATGTATTTTTTCTCTTAAATCTAAGAAATGTTGTTTATACTTTGCACTCTCTTCATCATTTGCAGCCTGAGCTGTTGAAGTTAGCACTGGTGATAATACAAATGTAGCACTAAGAACAGCTGCTAATATTAATTTAGATTTTGCCTTTATCACTATAAATCCCCCCTAAGTTTTTTAAATATATATTGTGAATTCCTTTGCATTTAGTTATTAATTTACCTTACCTCCTTATTTAATTTCTCAATGCATTGGATTAACAATCGCTTTTTGTTTTACTATACATAAATTTACTAAAGTAAATCATATATATCATATAAATCTGCAATATCAACTTCACCATCATTATTTACATCTGCTGCTTTTGTGTTGATATCACCTGATTTTCCAAGTAAATATTTTTTTAATGCTATAACATCACTCATTGTGATTTGTCCATCTCCATCTACATCGCCTAGCAATACACTTTTTTCATAAGTATATTGAACCATTCCAGATAAAGCACCAACTAAACCAGCATTGTAATCAATTGCAACTTCAGTAAATTGATATTGATTTATATCCTCTACATAATTGTCATTTGCATCTGGTCCACCTACTAATGCTCCAGTTAATACATGCTTTGCTTCTTTTTCATTGTCATGGTTGTCGTTAGTATATCCATTAGCTGCTCTATGATGTGGATGTTTTGGATAGTTTGAACCAAATCCAACTACATATGACATGTTTTTTGGATTTTTACCTAATATATAATCTAACTGAGACTTTGCAAAATTCTTCAAAGACTCATCTTTAGTTTGCTTATAATATGCTAAAGCTAGCATTGATTCTGCAGCAGAATACCTAAGCACTCCCCATTCAGTTAAATACTTTAATCCACCTGGTGTTGTTTTTATTGAATTCTTCCAATAATCCAAGTTGTACTTCATAGCACTTTTATATTTAGCTTCTCCTGTTATTTCAGCTAATTTTAAAATTACAGGAAGTTTCATACTATTCCAACACATTGTCCAATTATCATCTAAAGAACTTGAATTTGACATTATTAATTCTTTAGCATCGCTTAAATACTGATTATCCCCCGCAGCTTTATAAAGCCAAGTTGCTGCCCAAGCTAAATCATCATTATATTGAGATGAAACATAATAGCTTTGCCCATTACCGCATCCCCTATTATTTTTTCCCATATTATATAATTCCTTAGCTGCCTGCAAACATTTATTTGCATAGGAGATGTCTTTACCTTTATAATTCAAATACATTAAACTTAATGCTGCTGAGGTTTCTCCTAAGACATCTGATGCTGGCTTACCTGAATCAGCTACAAATAGCGTCTTTCTCGATCCAGGTTGTTTTTCAGGGCTTCCCCAATAATTATGATCTACGTCTCCGTCACCCACTTGATAATAGAATATGTTTTGAGTTGGATGACATTTCAAGAAATAATCTGTAAAATGTTTTAATTGTTGAAGTTGTTTTGATGTATTTCCACTAAGGTCAAATCCATCTTTAAATTCATATAATGCCCATCCCATTACTGAAGCTGCATAACCTTGAGGAAGTCCAAATTTTACATGGTCTCCGGCATCATGATACCCCCCAGATAAATCAAGCCCTACATCACTTCCATCAGTTGTATGACAAGCACCTCTCCAATCAAATTCGTTGTTTTCTCCAGCATCTTTACCACACTTATTGGCATCATAAAATATTATTGAATCTTTTAATGCAGTCTTATAATCCATGCCTTCGCTAGCCCTAGCAATACGTCCTGGAATAATGGCTGTAGCCATTATTCCTAAGGCAGTAATTAATGCTATATAACTTCTACTTTTTTTAATCATCTTTTTCCCCCCCCACTTTAATTCTCAAAACAAAGCATAATTAATGATTTTTTAATCATCACTGTCTTATGCTAGAAAACATAACCTTTATTTTGAAACTTATTTTTTATTGCTTATAACAAATCATAAAGTGCAAATAAATCAGAGATATCTACTTCCTTATCTTGATTGATATCTGCATTCTTTTCATTTATCTTATTTTCAGGTGATATTAAATATTTCTTTAAAGCAATACAGTCTGCCATAGTTACTTCTCCATCACCATCAACATCACCTATAACAAGATAAGGTTTGTTTTTATCACTCATAGCCTTAGCACTATCCATAATTACATTTGCAATTGAACTAGGATATAATACACGGAACCCATCATAATCTGGATAGTCTTGTTTTCCATCAAATCCTACAGCAGTTAAAATCCAGAACATTGACCCTGCTCCACCATAATTTAACACTGTATCATTCCATGTCTTATAAACACTCTCTTGATTGCTCTTAATACCATATTCCTCAAGAACTGCTGGCTTATTGACCGCTTTAGCTGCATCAATATGATCCTTTATCCATTGAGTACCCCATTCTACTGATCTTCCCCATCCATCTGGATATAGGTGATAAGTACCATAATCTATAGAAGGAAGTGCTACTATTTTATCCCAATCTACACCTGCTCCTCCGTTATAATCATAATCACTACTATATTTACTGTCTTTTCTGTTAAAGAAACCTTCATCTCCAACTGCTACCATATGATCTGGATCGATACTCTTTATATATTCACTCATTTCCTTAACCCAGTTATAAAGAGTAGCTCCTGATTGATCATCTCCACATCTAGGTTCATTACCAAGTTCCCAAGTCATAATAGTTGGATCATCTTTATACTTAACTCCTGTCAATGAATTTGTTCTATTTAAGAAATGATTTATATAATTTTTATATGCTGTTTTGCAAGCCTCATTTGTGTAGAATTTGTCATGACTACCTGCTCCTGTCCATTGAACATACTTATCTATTCCACCAAAATCCTTCCAGTTATTTATAAATGGAATAACTAATTTCATACCAGCTTCTTGAGCCTTTTTAACAACATAATCAAATTTCTTAAATCCATTTTCATCATATACACCAAGACTTGGTTGTAAAACTATATCACAGCTCTTATCTCCATCAAGAAATCCCCAAGTACGCATTACTTTTAACCCCATAGTTTTTGCTTTATTAAATACATCATCAACCATATAATCTGGAGCATAAGGCAAATAATAATTATTTGTACCTTGGAAATAGAATGAACTTCCATCTAAAGAAAATTCACTTCCATTAGCTTTTACAAATCCACTTTTTGATTTAGTTGGATCTGTTGGTTGTGGATTATCTTGAGATTTAGCATCTAACACCAAATGACATACTGATAACTGAGGTACTTCATAAGTAAAACTGTTATCCTTTATATTTGTAATTGAATCTTTTTCCTTAATATCTGAACTGTCTTTATCAAATCCCCAAACCTTACCTGATGTATACTTTTTATCTCCAGCAAGGTTTACATTAATCTTCATTGGTTTATCATAATTCTTATTAATTAAAATTACATGAAGTTTATTACTATCTTTACTATCAACTGCTGAATAGACAGATGAATTTTCTATATCAGATGTATTCGCTTTTACCTTTATATCACCATAAGTTGAATTTTTCCCATCGTAATTTCTATATAAATTGAAAGCAGCTTGTGTATAATTTGTATCTCCATTAAATCCCCAAAGTGAAGCGAAATATACATTTTGGTTTGCAAAAATACCAAAAGCATCTGCTTGTGCTATTCCACCTGAAATATGGTCACCGCCACCAAAATTATATTCAGTAATAGCAAGTTTTGTTCCTGGATAATATTTATTTATTGATGCTTGCATTTTAGGAATAATTGGTGTTTGATCTTTACACCATTGTCCTATCCAACTATCTTCTTTATAGTTTGAATCCCATAAAGTTCTTGTTGCTTGTATACGTGCCTTATTGCACTCTATATTACTAGGATCATTTTTTTCTGTTACTCTAACTCCTCCACCTTTAGCTTCTGGATAATAATGAAAATCAAATACATCAAGTAGTCTCTTTCCTTCAGTAGTTTCAGCTTGCTTCATTTTATCTAGATAATAATCTACAAACCAAGAATATTTACCTTCAGCTTTAGCTGCATCCCAATCTGAAGCTTTTTGAAGTGATTGATACGCCATCATTCCATATAAAGCTGGTCCAAAAATTTCTGCCTTTGGATCTACATCTTTAACTGCTTTAGAATAGGCTATACTCTTTTCTAAAAGTTCGCTACAAGTAACATTTTTAGGATGTATTCTTGAATGTGTACTTGACCATAATCCTGGTTCATTATCTAATGAATATCCCTTTATTCCTGTGGTTGTATCGGCTTTACCATATTTCTTTGTCAAGAAATTTACAAACTCATCCATATAAACTGCATTATCATTTACATCTGGAGTATCTGCAAAAGCACTATCTTTTTTAGGTTTTACTTCTAACCATCTTGATGATGGTGCAACTTCTGCTTCTGAAACAGGTCCACTCTTATCCTTAGCTACATACCCTGCCATCTGCAAAGTTACTAACGAATATTTTGAATTTGTTTTCAAGGCACCATCGTGGAATGAAGTTACAACTTGTCCAGGTATATTTTGTTCTGAATAAGGACTATTCATATTTAAATAATTATCACTTTGATGCTTATAATCACTACCGGCATTGGAAGCATTATTCTCCCAATTATAACCAGTAAATCTATTTCCTCCATCTCTTAAAGCTGTGGCAACTTGTGTTATTGTCCCTTGATTTCCTCCGAAATCATTATTTGATCCATATATATATGGACTAATATCTTGTCTTTCTGAATTTGTATCTATACTTACGTTTATATTATTAACTTGTCCTTCTTCTGCATTAACCATGTTATATGAGGCAAAAGAAGAAGTTACTGCAAAAGCTAAACATAAGGAAACTAACTTTTTTAATTTCATTTTAATCACCTACCAAATTATTGAATATTCTTATAACAACGCTTCAAGCTCGTATAAATCAGCTATATCTATTTCTCCATCCTTATTTATATCTGCTGCTTTTTCATTAATCTCAACCTTAGTTGAAATTAAATATTTCTTTAGTAATATCATATCTGTTAGTGTTACTTCACCATCACCATCAAGATCCCCAAGTTTAACTTCCTTACCTCCTTTTTCAGGAGTGATTCCATAAACTAGAACACCGTCATCATATACTGGTATCTTATTTGTTTGTTTTGGCGCTTCTCCAGGGGTTTTCTCTATTTCCTCATATGAGAAATCATTAGAGTTATCCCAATAGGTTGCATTTTGATCAATAGATGGTGCTAATATTCTAAATTGAACTTCTTTTCTGTAATGCTGTTGCCCTCCAGGATATATCTTAGTTCCTGTAAAGTCTGCATT
This sequence comes from Clostridium sp. HBUAS56017, assembly GCF_007115085.1. Taxonomy (NCBI): domain Bacteria; kingdom Bacillati; phylum Bacillota; class Clostridia; order Eubacteriales; family Clostridiaceae; genus Clostridium; species Clostridium sp. HBUAS56017. The sequence goes on from NZ_SULK01000001.1 coordinate 248,521, forward strand.
AACGTAATATATATTATTTTTTTCATCCCAAGGTATTAAATTTGATACCTTAGCTCCCTGATTGTAATTTGTACTTACTTTAATATCTTCAGCCTTATATCCAGCCTTCACAATTTCACTTATGTCTATAAAATATTTGAAAGAAAGTTTATCTCCAACCTTTGCTGGCCAACCTGTTTTGTTATATAAAAGAGCTTTTATTTCCATGAAATTAGGCCCGCTGGCATTTACAGCTGCTTCTACATAAAACTCATCATTAGTTTTAGGTTCTATTGACTTAAAGTTTTCTATAGGTTCTCCTCCGTGTGCCTTATACATTTTGGCTAATGCCCCAACAAAACCAGCATTATAATCGCATGCTACTTCGTTATGAGTGAAGTCTTCAACATCATCTATATAACTATCGTCAGCACTAGGTCCTCCTACTAATCCTCCATAAAGGACATGTCTCTCATATCCAGGCACTCCTTTCTTATCTAACCAAGATCCTTGTGCTCCTCTATGATGTGGATTTTTGGGAGAATTAGTACCAAAACCCACTTCAAAACTTCTTCCTGTACTTCCTAAAGCATAGTTTAATTGACTTTCCATAAAGTCTTTATATATTGAAACCTTTGATGGTGTACATCCTGACCACTCCGAATATACTCCTGCTAAAAAAGCTGTAGTAGTTGCATATCTAAGTGAGCCCCATGAACTTAACCATGCTAATCCCTTTGGTGTATATTGAACACGATTTCCATCGTAACCTGTTGTCCAATAATCTAAATTTCTCTCTGCACTCTCTTTATAAATCGGATTATTTGTTATTCTCGCTAAAAGAATTTGCGCACCAAAATGAACATCATCCCAACATTGTCCCCATCTATATGAGATTGTTGTCGTTTGCTGTTCAACTCCCCAATGACTAACATATCCTTCTGCTTTTTCTAAATATGAATTATCATTAGTTGCAAGATACAACCAAGTTGCCGCCCATGAAAGTTCATCCCAGAATCCACTACTTACAGAATAATATGATGATGCTGCTTTATATCCAACATCACTTTTAGTTTCATCTGCAAATTCAAATAATTCCTTTGCATGTTTTAGACAAGTTTCAGAGTACTCTGGATCAGTATCTTTGAAAATAATAGCAGCTGATGCAAGTGATGCTGCTGTTTCTCCACATACAGTTGTTCCAGGATTTTCTTTATCTAACTTAAATGATGGTCTTTCCATCTGCATTACTTCTGGAGGTCCCCACCAATTATGATCTTTTCCTCCATCTCCAACTTGATAATAATAAACATCTTTTTCTGGATGACATTTTATAAAATAATCATTAGCCCATTTTATCGAATCCTTAATGTACTTAAGCTGTCCACTTTTTTCATATGCATCTTTATCTTCATACACAGACCAAGCTAACATTGTTGCTGTATAAGACATTGGTAAATTAAATTTCACGTGATCTCCAGCATCGTAAAAACCACCTGTAAGATCTAAGCCAGCATCTGACCCGTCTTCCATTCCTGAGTCATTTCTCCAATTATCTCTTTTATCTGAAGGTAACTTACCAGAACGTTGAAAATCATAAAACATTATAGATTTTTGTAATGCTTCACCATAATTGAAAGTCTTATCTTCTGCTGCAATACTTATATCACTTGGCATTATTCCAGATGTACAAAAAGTAAGAATCAATAAAACTACAACTTCCTTAATTATTTTTTTCACTACTATCATCCCTTCTAAAAAATTACATTCAAACCAACTTATTGCTGACTAATCTTTATAGAAATCTATAAAGATTAGTCACAATAATTTATTTTATGGGGAATACCCTATCCTAGTTGGTTAATTTATATTTATCTTTCCAAATTGTACAGTAACAGGTACACGTTTTTTATTAGTATCTAATAAAGTTGTTTTTCTGAATTCTGTTATTGCTGTTTCTCCTTTTGCTGCAGTATCTTTTACCTTGAATTTCAAAGTAACAAATACACCTTCTTCCTTTATTTCAGCATTTGCCTTACCTATTGGCATATATCCAATTCCTATGAACTTGCTTGCTGGTATGATATTACCATCAGCATCTCCTTTACTAGGAATTATTGAACCAAATTCATAACCAGTACACTCTAAAACACTTGTATCATAGTTAAGGTTTAGTGATGCAGAAAGAATGCCTCCAGTAGGAATATTCTTAATTAAAACTGGAACATTAAATGTTTCACCTACTTTAACATTCACTGCATCTGTCTTAATTAAAGGAGTAGTTACTGGTACATCTGTTTTTATTACATTAACAATTAAACTTTGTGCATTTCCATGGTTAAATACAAAATTAAGTGTAGCTTGTCCTAATGGTAATTTGCCTAAGTAAGTTTTACTTAATACAATACCATTGCTTCCTTCTGTGTAATCTTGTCCTTTTACTAAAGTAGTATCACCATTCTTAATTGCTTCAATAGTATTTCCGTTGTATTCTATTCCCACTGAAATATCAGCTGGTTTACTTTGGTCAAATTCTACCTTTGTATTAGCTAATTTTGAATCAACCACAACTTCTGTTTTGCTGACTTTAACTGTCAATGTTTCACTACTTCCGTTGCTAAAAGTAAATTTAAGTGTAGTTTGTCCTAATGGTAATTTGCTTAAGTAAGTTTTACTTAATACAACCCCATTGCTTCCTTCTGTATAATCTTCTCCTTTTACCAATGTACTACTGCCATTAGTAATTGTTTTAAGAGTATTGTTGTTGTATTCTATTCCCACTGAAATATCAGCTGGCTTAGTTTGATCAAAATTCACTTCTGTTTCTTTTAACTTAGCATCTTTACTAACTGGTGGCTGTCCACCTATATTTACTGATCCATCTGCAAAGTTTACTTTGTATGGTTTGCTCTTTTCAGCACCAGTTGGCATGTATTGGAATGTTCCCTTTGTTGCAAATGTAATTGGGCTAGTTCCTTTTGATGCTGTGTCTTTTATAGTCATAGTAATATTACATAATACTCCATCTTGTCCAATTGATTCTGTTGGATCATCATTTGATGTTGAATTCATATATAATACTTTTACTATTCCACCTGGAAGTATGCTTCCATGGAATGTTGATGTTGGATTTGGGCAATTTGTTGCTGGTTCTACCTTTACATTTTCAAACTTAGTTGTATCATATTGTAGACGGAAGTTATATCCATATACTGCCTTATCCTTTTCAATTCCCTTTACTGTTACTGGTACTACTACAGTATCTCCAGGATTACCATTAACATCTGCTACTTTTACATCTAGAAGATCACCTACAACATTAATTATTAATGTTGGATCATTTCCATTGTCGAAGTCAAATACAAGAGTTATTTGTCCAGTAAATTGGCTTAAGTAATCTTTACTTAATACTACTTGTCCATTAACTATTGTGTAGTCTTTTCCTTCTACTAAAACTTTATTTCCATTTTTTATTGCCTTAAGAGTATTCCCATTGTATTCTACTCCCACAGTAATATCTGCTGGGTTAGTTTGATCAAAATTCACTTCTGTTTCTTTTAACTTAGCATCTTTACTAACTGGTGGTTGTCCACCTATATTTACTGATCCATCTGCAAAATTTACTTTGTATGGTTTACTCTTTTGAGCATCTTTTGGCATGTATTGGAATGTTCCCTTTGTTGCAAATGTAACTGGGCTAACTCCTTTTGATGCTGTATCTTTTATAGTCATAGTAACATTACATAATACTCCATCTTGTCCAATTGATTCTGTTGGATCATCATTTGATGTTGAATTCATATATAGTACTTTTACTATTCCACCTGGAAGTATGCTTCCATGGAATGTTGATGTTGGATTTGGACAATCTTTTCCTGGCTCTACCTTTACATTTTCAAATTTAGTTGTATCATATTGTAAACGGAAGTTGTATCCATATACTCCTTTATCCTTTTGAATTCCTTTTACTGTTACTGGCACTACTACAGTATCTCCAGGGTTACCAGTAACTTCTCCAACTTTTACATCAAGAAGATCACCTACTACATCAATTACTAGTGTTGGATCATTTCCATTATCAAAGTCAAATACAAGAGTTATTTGTCCGTTAACAAATTGACTTAAGTAATCTTTACTTAATACTACTTTTCCATTAACTATTGTATAGTCTTTTCCTTCTACTAAAACTTTATCTCCAT
>NZ_SULK01000001.1:252791-253774 GCF_007115085.1 Clostridium sp. HBUAS56017
CTTAAGAGTATTTCCTTTGTAGTCTATTCCAACAGTAATATCTGCTGGATTTGTTTTATCAAAATCAGCTTGGCTCTTATCTAAAACAGAACTAAGATGTCCAGATACATTTACTGTTAAAATCGGATCATTTCCTGCATCCATATCAATTGTAATTGTTGATTGTCCGTCTGGTAATTGTGCTAAGTAATCTTTACTTAATACTACGTTTCCATCAACTATTGTATAATCTTTTCCTTCTACTAAAACTTTATCTCCATTTTTTACTGCCTTAAGAATATTTCCGTTGTATTCTACTTTTATAGTAGTATCTTTTACAGTTGCTCTATCTACATCTATAGACACTGGATTTATCTTTGAATCTACAATATCACGTTCTACAAATACTGATCCATCTGCAAAGTTTACTTTGTATGGTTTACTCTTTTGAGCATCCTTTGGCATGTATTGGAATGTTCCCTTTGTTGCAAATGTAACTGGGCTAGCTCCTCTTGCTGCTGTATCTTTTATAGTCATAGTAACATTACATAATACTCCATCTTGTCCAATTGATTCTGCTGGATCATCATTTGATGATGAATTCATATATAATACTTTTACTATTCCACCTGGAAGTATGCTTCCATGGAATGTTGATGTTGGATTTGGACAATCTTTTCCTGGCTCTACCTTTACATTTTCAAATTTAGTTGTATCATATTGTAAACGGAAGTTGTATCCATATACTGCCTTATCTTTTTCAATTCCCTTTACTGTTACTGGTACTACTACAGTATCTCCAGGTTTACCATTAACATCTCCTACTTTTACATCTAGAAGATCACCTACTACATTAATTATTAGTGTTGGATCATTTCCACTATCAAAGTCAAATACAAGAGTTATTTGTCCGTTAACGAATTGACTTAAGTAATCTTTACTTAATACTACTTTTCCATTAACTATTGTATAGTCTTTTCCTTCTACTAAAACTTTATCTCCAT
>NZ_SULK01000001.1:253851-323093 GCF_007115085.1 Clostridium sp. HBUAS56017
TTTAAGAGTATTTCCATTGTATTCTATTCCTACTGTAATATCTGCTGGACTTACTCTATTAAAATCAGCTTGTTCCTTATCTAAAATAGAACTTATATCTCCAGTAACATTTAAAGTTAATGTTGGATCATTTCCATCATCAAAATCAAATGTAAGAACCACTTGTCCTTTTGGTAATTTAGCTAAGTAGCTCTTGCTTAATACTACTTTTCCGCCAACTATTGTATAATCTTTTCCTTTTTCTAAAACTTTATCTCCATTTTTAACTGCAAGAAGTTCATTTCCGTTATATTGTACATCTACTGTAATATCCTTTGGATTTGTTCTGTCTACATCAGCTGTAGTTGGAGTAATTACTGAATCTACTATATGTGTTTTAATAACTGTTACTTTTAAGTCAGCATCATTACCTTGGTTAAAGTCAAATGTGATAACTGCATCTCCTTTTGGTAAAGTCTTTAAGAAGTCTTTGCTTAATACTACACCATCAGCAGTTACTGTATAATCCTGTCCTTCTTTTAACACTTTATCTTTATATTTTATTGCAGTAAGAGTGTTACGATTATATTCTATATTTACTGGTATATCAGTTGGTACATTTTTATCTTCTGTAGCAACCTTTGGATCTATTACTGAATCTATTATTGGAATTGGACCTTGTCCAAATATTACTTTTCCATCCACTTCAGCGACAACATTTTGCCATGCTGCTGCTCCATTTGCATTGAATGAGAAGTCGTTTGATTGATCAAAATTACTCCAATTTTCTTTAGAAATTCTTGTTTGAACAACCATTTCTTGTCCTGGTTCAAGTGTTCCAGACGCATCATCAAATCCAATTTCTAAATAAGTATTTGTAGTAGTACTACCATCCGCTGCTGCAAACGGATTAATTGTTCCTTTTACATTACCTGTTAATCCTCTATAACCTCCAGTTGTTACTGCTGCATAATCACAGAAGAAGTTTTCCTTTTCATCTCCATCAGAATTATAAAAATACTTTAATTTTAAATCTGATAACTTTACTGCTTTATCAGAAGAATTTTTCACCTTAAATGTAGGATTTAAAGTATTTGTAGAAGTTGCTGTAGTACCATTAATTGTATCTACTGTAACATTACCAGTTGGAGTTCTAGGTTGATCTGGATCTTGTGCTGGATCTTGTGCTACATCTTTACTTGGAATTACTCCACTAACTTGTTGATCATTTACAAATACTACTGTCTTATCTGTGCTAGTATAACTAGTAGCTGAATTGAATGAGTAGTCATTGCTTTGATTCAAGTTTGACCAATCTTCCTTAGCAAATCTTCCTTGTATTTCAACAACTCCCCCAGCTGCTAATTTACCTGCTTCACTACCAAATGAAATTTCAAGGTAATGATCAGCACCTTCTTTAGGTTGATCCATCTTTACAAAGCTTCCTGATACATTACTTGTAATTCCAGTATAATTGTATCCTTCTATCTTTGAAGCACTATCACAATAAAAATTCTCTGCTTTTTCGCCATCTATTGTATAGTAATATCTTATCTTTACTTGTGAAAGATCTACATCTTCACTTCCTGTATTAGTAATCTTATACTTTGTTGCTACTCCATTTGTAGTCTCTGAAGTATTAGTATTAAACATTTGTACATCAACATTATTGCCTTCTTTGGCATATGTTGGATAACATTGCATTGTTATCGATGCAGATAGCAATGCTGCAGTAATAAGTGAGCAAACTTTTAATCTTTTCATTTATATTTCCCCTCCCAAAATTTGAAAAAATCTATATTAAACATATAGTGATTTTTTTACATTTCACTATATTATTTAAAACCTTTATATCTTACATTCCATATTATTACACTACCTTTTCCTCTATTTCTACACTATTTCCTATATTGCCCTTTTATCTTCGCGGAATAGATATTTTCCGTAATAATTAGATTAAGACTAACTTTCGTCATTTTACGAAATATTTAATTGATTCAATTGCTCTTATAGCAAGTCAAATAATTCAAATAAATCAGCTACATCTATTGTTCCATCTTTGTTTACATCTGCATTTCTAGTATTTATAGAACCTGCATCTTTTCCAAGAATATATCTTTTCAATGCTATTACATCTGACATAGATAATTCACCATCTCCATCTACGTCACCTCTTAGTTCTTTACTTATATCCCCATAAATAGCACCTAACCCATTAGTAGCTATATAAACTCTTCCATAAATCCTTGGATCTCCTGTAATGTCTGAATTTGCAACTCCATATTGATGATTATCATCATTTATTCTTGTCCAAGTTTCACCTTCATCATCTGATCTAAAAATTCCACGAATACCATTTATTTTTGCATTGCTGTAAAGTGCCATATAGTCTTTTCCTTCAGCAGCTTTACCAAATCCAATGGTTTCTGCAGCTTCAACTCCAAGTACCTTTGTGAAACTATTTCCAGAATCTTTTGAGTGCCATAAGCCATTACCACTACCTGCAATCCATACTTCTCCTTCCATTCCTGGAACAGCTTTGAACTTACCATCTTTAGGTAATCCTGTTGCGGCTGTTTTAGCAAATGTCGCTCCAGCATCAGTACTTACATAAAACTCTCCATTTACAAATCCATAGAATTTCTTTGGATTTACACGATCTGATGCTACTTTAGCTCCATCAGGCAAGCCACTAGTTTCAATCCATGAACTACCATTACTTGTTGAATAATAAGCTTTTTTAGTTCCAGATCCACTTGGGCTCCAAACCACTACCGTTGCATCTGCTGCTGCTGCAACAGTTCCACCAGCTTCTTCACTAATTCCAGGGATATCTTGTCCTGAGAACCAATTATGTCCTCCATCATAAGAGAATGCACAACCTTTTGTAGTACTCTTTTTATCCTTAGAAACATTTCCTGATCTTACTACAAAGTTTGCCTTTGTTTCAGCATAATCTATGCTACATGTATTAAAGTTTGGTGTATTCATCATTGTCTTTGGAACTGTTGTTAAGTCATCATGAACAAAGCCGCTTACATCTCCCATACCAGTAATTAAATGTGCTGTTCCTGATGAAGGACTTGCCAATGCTAGTACATTTTCTTCTTCAATACCTGTTGCTTTTACATCTATATCAATCTTTTCTCCTTTATCCCAATTAGTAAGATTATCACTACCATAAAGTGTAGCCCCAGTACCATACATCATCCTATCAGAATTAAATGGGTCTATAGATACCCCGCCAGTCATCCATCCAAGCTTTGGATTTATTTCTGGTACTTGTGGAACAGTTCCCCAATCTAACCATGGTGCTTTTGAAATATCTTGCTTATAATAAAGTTTACGAGTTGGATATCCATCAAACTCCCATATTGGTTTCCAATTTTCTCCTCCATCTGTACTACGGAACATCTTAGTATCAGGCCACCATGAGTTCATACTAGCAACTACTAATGTTTTTGGATTTTGGGAATCTACTGCTAATCCGCCATAACCAAAATAATCATCATCACTACTTGAAGGTACTGGGCTTATATTTTTCCATTCGCCATTCTTAGTATTATATCTCCATAAATCTCCTCTAGTTCCATCATAAGGTCCACAATCATTACTATATGTAATATAAAGATTTCCATCTGATGATAAAACTCCATGATATGGCAAGAATGCTCTTGGCTTTTTTTGCTTTGTCTTTTCATCCATAGCTATCCAGCTTGGTTGATTTGATAATGTAGGTTGTCCTTCTACCGCGTTCCATGTCTTTCCGCCATCTGTACTCTTATAAATACTTTGTTTTGTATCTGCTACACCTACATATATAGTTTGAGTAGTATTTCCTTTAGTTCCTGTAGTTGGATCAAATGTAACCCATACTACCCCTATTTGGTCATTACAATTTGGATCACGATAATCACCAACATTTTCAAATGACTCTACTCTATTCCATGTAACACCATAGTCTTCACTCTTCCACAGACCATTACCATTACGAGCACCAAGATAAAGTATTCTATTATTATTAGGATCTATTACTAATCTCTCCCCCATTGAACGTCCTGGCATATTTCCACCTATTTTAAATGGCAAATCTGTCTTCTCCCAAGTATCCCCTTTGTCTGTAGATCTTAAAATTGCACCATTTCCTGCCCAATCATTAGTATATGTTCCTGAAGCTATATATACTCTATTTGTCTCAACAGGATCTGTAGCTAAGCTTTCACAGCCAAGTAAATTCCAATTATCATAACCTATCCAGTCTGACAACCCAATCCATGAACTAGTTTTCGAATCCCATCTATATGCTCCACCAATATCTGTTCGTGTATATATTAAATCTTTTTCACTTTGGTTAAATATAATAGCTGGTATATAACCGCCACCCGCTCCAGTATTCACCTTATTCCATGTATAAGGCGTATTATAATTTGGTACAGGATTTTCAGAAGGTCCTGTACTTATAGCTAATGCATTAGTTGTAGATACCATTGACCCCACTACTAGAGATGCAATTAGCGTACACAGTTTTTTATTCATCATTTTTCCCCCTCTAAACTGTTTTTTTTAATCTTCTCACATTTATTGTATATTTTTCTACATTTTTTCATGAAATGTATTATAAAAATCGTCAATCCCTCTTAAAATTAAATAGATTATTTATATTGACAATTTACGATGGAATATTTCTTCTTTAAGATATTCACACAAAAATGAATATTTGTTCTTTTGTGAATATTCAAAATTTTTACCAAAATCATCTTATATGCACATTTTCTCACAACCCATTCCTATTTTCTACCATTTTTCACGAAATATCCCTACCTTGTCGTCAACTATGTTTACAATAAAAATAAACGTTTACGATTAAAATTTTGACTTTTATGATATCGGTTACAAGTTGGCATGAAATTTGTTTTCATTTTATTTTTTTATTAATCCATGTAAAAAATAGTAAAAAAATAAACATAAATATAAAGAAATTTATATTTATGTTTTATAAGCTTATAAATTATCTCAAATTTTAAAATCACTAGGATCATTATCTCTAGCTTTAGGTTCCCCAAAAACTGATTTAACACTTTCTGCTTGTGGATTATGTTTTAACTTTTTCTTTCTTATTTTATAACTTTCATCCATTTTGTTACTCATAGACATCACCTCCATAATATAATGTCCACTTACACTCTTTTTATTCTTAAACCTACAAGAAAAAAAGATGAAATTATTTCAAATAATAATTTCATCTTTTTTAATTTAACTTTTAGTTTTCACTAATAACAATTCCATCATGAGTTACACTAGCTTCTCTATTAGCTGGAAGTTCAATAATCTTTTCATCTACCTTTTTAAAGGCAACTGATAACATTAGTTTAATTCTATTAAGCTGATTTACTGCTGATGCCCCTGGATCATAATCAACTGCAACTATATTTGCAGTTGGATATTTTGCTTTCAATGCCTTAATCATACCTTTACCAGTTACATGATTTGGTAAACAAGCAAAAGGTTGCATGCATATTATATTATCTGCTCCACTTTCAATAAGCTCAATCATTTCAGCCGTTAAGAACCAACCTTCACCAGTTTGATTTCCAAGTGAAAGTATTGGCGATGCCATCTTACCAAGTTCAACTATATGTTTTGGTGCATGGAATCTCTCAGATGCATCCAATACCTTTTTCATAGTTTTTCTGTAACTCTCCATATAACTAATAGCAAACATATAAATATTTCTATTCAATCTACTAGCACCTAAGTTTTTAAATTTGAACTCTTCATCATATGCTGAATAGAAGAAGAAATCCATCAAGTCAGGCATTACCGCTTCTGCTCCTTCTGCTTCAATAATATTAACTACATCATTGTTTGCTGTTGGATGGAATTTGACTAATATTTCTCCAACTAAACCTACTCTAGGCTTAACTATATCTAAACATTCAAGATTATCAAACTCTTCAACAATCTTCTTCATATTAGCGTTAAATTCCCTCTTACTTCCATTTTGGACGTTAGCCTTAGCTATTTTATTCCACTTTTCATGAAGAGCATTAGCTGAACCTTTCACCTTTTCATATGGCCTAGTTCTATAAAGTACTCTCATAAATAAATCTCCATAAATAAGAGCCATAAGAGCTCTTTGAACAAGCTTCAACGTTATCTTAAATCCAGGTTGTTTCTCAAGACCAACAGTATTAAATGAAAGTATTGGAATTTGTTCAAATCCAGCTTCTTTAAGTGCCTTCTTTAAGAACCCTACATAATTTGTAGCTCTACACCCTCCACCTGTTTGTGTTATTATTACAGAGGTATTATTCAAATCATATTTTCCTGACTTTAATCCGTGAATAATTTGACCTACCACTATTATAGAAGGATAACAAGCATCATTATTTACATACTTTAAACCCTCTTCAACAGCTTCAGTATCTATTGATGGAAGAACTTCAAGATTGTAACCACAAGATCTCACAGCTGCTTCTATAATATCAAAATGAATTGGAGACATTTGTGGAGCTAAAATAGTATGAGTTTTCTTCATCTCTTTTGTGAATACTGGATTCTTATATACTATTTCTTCTACATGTGGCTCATAACCATTTCTTTCTCTTTCTTCCATAGCAGCTTTTAATGATCTAATCCTTATTTTTGCTGCTCCTAAATTGTTACCTTCATCAATTTTTAAACATGTATAAATTTTCCCTCTTGATGCTAGCAATTCAGCTACTTGATCAGTTGTAACAGCATCAAGCCCACATCCAAATGAGTTAAGTTGTATAAGTTCTAAGCAGTCATTCTTAGAAACAAAATTTGCTGCTCTATATAATCTTGAATGATACATCCATTGATCAACTACCCTTAATGGATTATCTAATTCTCCTAAATAAGCTATGCTGTCTTCTGTTAATACTGCCATATCAAAAGAAGTAATTATATCTGGTATACCATGATGTATTTCTGGATCTACATGATATGGTCTACCTGCTAGTACTATACCTTTTTTCCCAGTTTTCTTTAAATATTTAATTACTTCTCTTCCTTTTTCTCTTAAATCTTTATCAAAATTATCTCTTTCAATATAAGCTTCATTTACTGCTTTTCTAGCTTCATCCTTAGACACATTAAAATCTTTAAATTCTTCTACAATTCTTGCAGCTAAGCCATCTTTGTCTTCTAATGATAAGAATGGTTCCATAAACTTAATATCATTATCTTTTATTATATCCATATTATTCTTTATTACTTCCGGATATGAAGTAACCATTGGACAATTATAATGATTATTGGCATCATTAAACTCTTTTCTTTCATAAGGAATACATGGATAAAATATTGTTTTTATTCCTCTATTTATAAGAGACATAATATGTCCATGGGAAATCTTAGCTGGATAACATGCTGATTCTGATGGTATCGTCTCTATACCAAGCTCATAAACCTTTTTACTTGAAATAGGTGATAGTTCAACTCTAAAGCCAAGATTTGTAAGTAAAGTAAACCAGAATGGGTAATTTTCATACATATTTAACACCCTTGGAATACCTATTATCCCTCTTTTCGCTTCTTCCTTCTTTAATGGAATATAATTAAACGTCCTTTTTAACTTATATTTAAAAAGATTAGGGACTTCTTCCTTAGTTCTTTCTATTCCTAAACCTCTTTCACATCTATTTCCTGATATAAATTCTTCATCTGTAGAGAATCTATTTATTGTCAATAAGCAGTTATTTCCACAAAGTCCACATCTTCTAAAATCAGCTTTCATTGTAAAACTATCTATCTTCTCTCTACTTAGCAAACTAGACTTATTCCCTTCAACATATCTCTCCTTAGAAATTATAGCTGCACCAAAAGCTCCCATAATACCTGCTATGTCTGGCCTTATAACTTCTCTTCCTGAAATAATTTCAAAACTTCTAAGTACTGCATCATTGTAGAAAGTACCACCTTGCACTATTATTTTCTTACCCATTTCCTTTTCATCTCTTATTTTTATAACCTTAAACAGAGCATTCTTAATAACTGAGTAAGATAATCCAGCAGAAATATCTGAAACTTGAGCCCCTTCTTTCTGAGCTTGTTTAACTCTAGAGTTCATAAACACTGTACATCTTGAACCCAAGTCTACTGGAGCTTTTGATGTTACTGCCGCTTTAGCGAAATCCTCAACTTTCATATTTAAAGACTTTCCAAAACTCTCTATAAACGATCCACACCCTGATGAACATGCTTCATTTAACAAAATGGAATCTATTACTCCATCTTTTATTCTTAAGCATTTCATATCTTGTCCACCAATATCTAAAATAAAATCTACTCCAGGTAAGAAATAATCTGATGCTTTATAGTGAGCAATAGTTTCAATTTCTCCAATATCTACATGTAACGCCGATTTTATTAAAGCTTCCCCATATCCTGTAACAGTAGAATTTACTATTTCCACTTCTTCATCTAATTTAGAATATAAATCCTTTAGAACCTCTATGACTTTATTTAATGGATTTCCTCCATTACTTCCATAATAATTATAAATTATTTCACCTTTATCATTTATCAATACAACTTTAGTGGTTGTAGAACCTGCATCAATCCCTAAGAAGGCTTTTCCTTTATATGTTTCTATATCCCCCCTTTTAGCTTTTGCTTTACTATGTCTTTCAGTAAAAACTCTATACTCTTCTTCATTTTGAAATAGAGGATTAAGTCGTTCTACACCTTCATCACTTATGTCTATAATTTTTTTAACTTTTGAAACAAGATTTTTTAATTCTATTTCTTTTGATTTTCTCGATAATAGTGCTGCTCCATATGCAACAAATAATTGTGAATTTTCAGGGAATACTATTTCATCCTCTGTAAGTTGTAAAGTTTCTATAAATCTTTGTCTAAGTTCCGATAAGAAAAATAAAGGCCCTCCTAGAAATGCCACCTTTCCTCTTATTGGTTTTCCACAAGCAAGTCCACTTATTGTTTGATTTACTACTGCTTGTAATATAGATGCTGCAATATCTTCTGTTTTTGCTCCCTCATTTATTAAAGGTTGTACATCTGTTTTTGCAAAAACTCCACATCTAGATGCTATTGGATATATAACTTTATAATTTTTAGCCAAATCATTAAGTCCTGAAGCATCTGTATTTAAAAGCGCTGCCATTTGATCTATAAATGCACCTGTACCCCCTGCACACGTACCATTCATTCTTTGCTCTATGCCACCTTTAAAGTATGTAATTTTAGCATCTTCTCCACCAAGTTCAATAGCTACATCTGTTTCTGGAACTAATTCTTCTACCGTTCTAGTACATGCTATTACCTCTTGCTCAAAGTCTACATCCAACCATTTAGAAACAGAAAGGCCTCCTGATCCAGTAACACTTACTGTAACCATAGCCTCTCCCACACTGATATAAGCTTCTTTTATTAATTCTATTATAGTACTTCGTATATCTGAAAAATGTCTCTTATACTGACTGTATACTATATTTTGGTTATAATCTAATACAACAACTTTAACTGTTGTAGACCCAACATCTAATCCTACACTATATCTTTTCATTCATACACCTACTTATATATTTTATGACTACTTATATTATAACGTTTCTTTCATGTTTTTCAAGTTTCACATTATATTTTAAGAATGATTTAAACTTTCCACAAACAGTAATAACATATGTTTTTCATGTATATAATATAACAGCTATGTCTATAATCATAAGGAATAAATTTCTATTTTGAATAATATTTAAGGAGGGCATATGAGCTTTTTTAATGAAGGTAATAAACTCTACAATACACAAGACTATAAAAGGGCTATTGATTGCTATAAAAAAGCTATCAAAACAAAAGATAATGAAGCTTGTTCATATTACAATTCTGGAGTTTGCTTCATTAAATTGAGAGAATACGATAATGCAATAACTATGATAAAAAAAGCTCTTCAATTACATAAAGAGAGCAAGTATTACTTTAATCTTGGATATTGCTATGCTATGAAAGAAGATACTAATAAGGCTCTAATCAATTTTAATATTGCATGGGCACTTAATAATGAAGATACAGATTGTGAAAAAGCCATAAAGCTTATTACTTCTCGTATAGTAAAAAAATAGGAGAGTTCTACTAGAACTCTCCTGCTACATTTTTAGTCTTATATTCTTTATTAAAATTCACACTATCAAAATAGTTTCCTGCTGGATAAAAAGTAGAATCCGCATTAATCCATTTACCTTCTTCTCTAATATAAACTTGATTCCATGAATGACTTATATATTGGGTACCATTAAATGCCTCTCCTATTATGATTCTACTCTTAAGCCCAACTGCCTTTGCCATAGCTGTATAAAGACATGCATAATCAAAGCATATTCCCTTTCTATCCCTAAAAGCAGGTATTGCTCCACTTTCATACTTAGTTGTAGTTTGACTCATAACTTTATCAGCTTTTAAATCATCATATACTATATTACTTCCAACCCAATTATAAATGCTCTTTGCTTTTTCTCTATCCCCATCATCTCTTTTTGTAATTTCCATTGCCATATTATCTATTTCACTATTTGACTCGATTCCTTTATCTATTGTAACTCCATTATAATAATATACTTTATTGTTGGAAACACTTTCTAATATCCCATTTGAAATATTTTCTATTTTACTCTCATCAATTATTCTCTCTAGCTTATTATATGCTGCCAAATTATCAAGTACATTTATTCGTCTACTATTTGGTACAATACTATTATATACTAACAAGGAAATGCATAGTAAGACTATAACTACCATACCCCTTATAGCTCCAAATATACTTGAAAATACAACTAGAAAAGTTTTACTTATATTAAGTTTCTTTATTGCATTATTTAAAGATAGAGAATTTATTAATTTAAGAACAGCCTCTATTAGAAATTTTATTATTACAAAGACTGCTATTAATACTAAAATTCGAACTATTCCACTATTTACTATACTACCAGAAAAATATTTATTTAAAATATTACTTGTTTCTAAACTTAGCCTTTCATATGAACCAATAATAACAAAAAAAGCTATTATTGTTGAACATCCTGATAGAATAGGTTCTATTGCTTCTCCTAAATCATCACTATGTAAAACTCTACTTATTGTAGCAATTATGGAGATTATTATTATTCCTAAACATAAAATCATTTGAATATCAAAATTCATATATCTTCTCCTTTAATTTATATCCTCCATATGACACACTTCTTGAACCACTTCTTTAGCTATGGAATACTTATATCCTTTTCCCACCAAAAATCTACATAACTTATTCCATAACTTATATTTATCATTCTCTCGTTTTATAAGCACTAAATATTTCTTTGTTGCTAACTCTACAGCTATATTTCGCTCTTCATCCATATCAATAGAATTTAGTTCCTCTTCAATCAAATCACTATCTATCCCTTTTCTTAACAATGCATACTTTATTTTTTCCCTACCTTGACTTTTAAGCCTATCTTTTATGTACATTTTCATATAAGATTCATCATTTATAAAATTATATTCTTTAAGAAATCCTAATACTTTTATTATCTCTTCTGAATCATATCCCTTTTCCCTTAACTTTTCCTTAATTTCTTTTTCTGTCTTATAACTTCTCTCAATTATTCTAAGTGCAGTTTCTTTACATTTTAGTAAATTTTCATTTTTAGATAAGTTATGGAGTTTTTCTTCATCAACTTCTAAATTTACTTTTAAACCTTCCCTATAAACAAGTTCTGCATTTACTGCAAAAGCATATCTATCATCTAAATATATGTTTACCCTATCTTTATTCCTCTTTTGAGTTTCTATCCTTGTTATTTTAGCCATACTTTAATTACTCCTTAGAAGATTTTAAAACATGTATTGTCGGTTCCTTTAAAACAAGTTTTGATACTTCATATATTTTCTCCTTATTTAGTTTGTTCAACTCATCCATATCTTTAACAAATTCAAATATATCCTCATCTTCAAGTTCTTGATGAAGTATATAATTACATAATTCTGATGAATCTTCCAAAGTTGATATAACTGCTGTTTTATGAACCTTCTTCATTATATCCAAATCTCTATCACCAATTACTACCTCACCCTTAACTATGCCATTTAATGTTTCATCTATTGCCTTAATTGTTTCATTAACATCTTCATCTGAAACTGCTGTATATATATATAGTGTTTTTATATACTTTGTCATATCTAGCTGGGTATATATATCATATGCTAATCCTCGTTTTTCTCTAATTTCTCTAAATAATAACGAATTAGAACTTTCACCCAGCCTATGATTTAATATTCTTAGAGGTAATTCATATTCCTTGTCTAAATCATAAAATGTATACAAATATACTATTGTACTTTGTTCCATATCATTTTTATAATTTATTATTTTAACATTTGCATTTTTTTCTTGATCTACTATTGGCTCCTTTACCTCTTCCCCCTGCCAAGATGCAAACTTTTCTTCTATTAGCTTTTTTGCTTCTTCGTGTTCCATTGAAGAAACTACAGTTATTAAACTATTCTTTGGGCTATAATATTTACTATAAAACTTAACAATATCTTCTCTTCTAAAATTCTTAACTTTTTCTTCTATACCAGTAACATCATATTTCAAAGGACTTGTCTTAAATGCTACCTCATTTACTTTTTTAAAACTCAAATCCTCTACATCATCTTTACTCGTTCTTATTTCTGCTAGTATTACTCCTCTTTCTTTTTCAATTTCTTCCTCTAAAAAATTTGATGAAGTAATCATATCTCCAAGAAGTTCTATACCATTTTTTAATTCTTCACTTAAACAACTTATTGTATAAACAGTAGAATTATATTCAGTATATGCATTATATTCCCCACCTAACGATTCCAGCTGATAATTCAACTCTTCATTATTTCTATTTTTTGTTCCTTTAAAAATCATGTGTTCAATAAAATGACTTATACCTTTTTCATCCAAAGTTTCATTTATAGCTCCCACTTTTATTCCTATGTTAATTGAAGCAATATGTGTATCTTTTTTTATAGTTAAGATTTTTAATCCATTTTCCAAAATATGTCTCTTTACATCGAAATTTAATTTCACCATTCAAAATCTCCTTTTTATATAGCAACTTTAAATATAATCCTTTTCTAACTACTTTACAATAATATTATTATATTCTTCTATTTTATATCTTGCTACTTTTATATATAATAATATTAAGTACCCCTTAAATTTGAAATTTAATTTTACCTAGAAAGGGAGAGATTATTATGAAAAAATCTATACTTATAGTTGAAGATGAATTTAGAATAAGATTTTTAATTAGAGATTACTTTTTAAAAGAAGGATTCACAATTTATGAAGCTGAAAATGGAGAAGCTGCTTTAAATATATTTAAAGAAAATAAAATTGACCTTATAATTCTAGATATAATGATGCCTGTTATGGATGGGTTAACTCTTCTTGAAAAAATTCGTGAGGTTTCTACTCTTCCAGTTATACTTCTGACTGCTAAAGATCAAGAAGAGGATAAACTTCAAGGCTATGATATCGGTGCTGATGATTATGTTACAAAGCCTTTCAGCCCCAAAGTACTAGTTGCTAAAGTTAAAGCACTCTTAAAAAGAACTAGAGAAGATATAGACTCAAGTTCTCAAGACTATAACGGACTTGTAATCAATAAGCTTTCAAGAGAAGTTAAGATAAATGATATTCCATTATCACTATCCCCAAAAGAATATGAATTATTAGTATATTTAACTGATAATGAATCAATAGCCTTATCTAGAGATCATATTCTAGATAGTGTTTGGGGAATTGATTATTATGGTGATATCAGAACTGTAGATACTAATGTAAAAAGATTAAGAGAAAAACTTGGTGACAAATCTAATTATATTGTAACTGTTAGAGGTAGTGGCTATAAATTTGAGGTGCATTAATAATGAAGCATAAATTATCACATAAACTATTCTTTATTACTCTAGGCCTATTGGTAACATTAATGGCTACAACTTTAATTTTTCAAATATTCTTCTTTCAAGGATTCTATGAAAGAAGAAAAAAAAATATTTTAACTCAAGAAATCAATAAGTTTAAAAGTATTTATTCCTATAATTTAGATGATGATAACGTAGTATCTAGAGCAATGAAATCCTTTGAAGAAAATACAAATTCTAAAATTGCTATATTTTCTTCAAATGGTGATATAAAATATCTTGCTGATAAATATAATAACGATTCTTATGATGTTAATGTACTAAAAGCATTTTATAGTTACGCAGTAACTGATCACGATTTACTACGCAAAATATTATCTATAGATAATACTCAAATTATATATTATGATGATAAATTTTCCGGAGATAAAAAAATAGGTGGCGTCTCTGCAATGTCCATAAATTCACCGAATGATTCTCTGATAGTATCTGTAACATCTATTCAGCCTATAAAAGAAGCTTCTGATGCTATGAGTGATTTTTATATATATATTTTTATAGGATTTGCAGTTATTTCAATTTTTCTATCATCACTTTACTCAAATCTTATTTCAAAACCTCTTATTAAAATAAATAATGTGGCTCTAAAAATGAGTAAAATGAATTTTGATGAAAAATGTACAGTTAACAGAGAAGATGAAATAGGCAGTCTTGCAAACACTCTAAATTTTCTTTCCACAAATCTTGATGGTGCTTTAAAAAATCTTCAAGAGAAAAACAAGAAACTGAAAGAGGACATTGAGAAAGAACGTAGCCTAGAGCTTATGAGAAAAGACTTTATAGCTTCTGTTAGCCATGAGCTTAAAACTCCTATAGGAATAATTGAAGGTTATGCCGAAGGTATAAAGGACGGCATAGTATCTGGTGAAGATTCTCTTATTTATCTTGAAACTATAATTGATGAATCAAAAAAAATGGGTGTTCTAGTTTCTAACATGCTTGAACTTTCAAAATTAGAAGCGGGAGTAATTAAACCTAAATTCGAAACATTTAATATAAACAGACTAATAAACAAGGTAATAACTAAGCATTCAGTTAATGCTGAAGAAAATGGATTAAAAATAGTTTTCAATGAAAACACACAATATTCCTATGTCTCTGCAGATTCTTTCCAAATGGAGCAGGTATTAACTAATGTAATCACTAATGCTATTAAATATACTCCAAGTGATAATTATATTGTAGTATCTATATCCGAAGAAAAAGATTTATATAAAATTTCAGTTTTAAACAAAGGTGGATATATAGATCCGAAAGAACTTGACAAGCTCTTTAATAAATTCTACAGAGTGGATAAGGCCCGACAAAGAAATACCAATAGTACCGGTCTTGGTTTATCTATAGTTAAAAATCTACTTGAACTACATAATTTAAAATATTCTCTAGAAAATACTGAGGATGGGGTTGAATTTAAATATTATATTCCTAAAATTGAAGAAGAAAATGATTAAAGCTAAAGGATTAATTGAATCTTGTCTTATAATAAGACTTTTTCAATTAATCCTTTTTTTAAATATATGATCCATCTACCTTAATAACTTGCCCTGTAATATAACTCGAATCACTACTGCATAAAAACACTGCAGTTTTTCCTACTTCTTCTGGTAATCCAAATCTTCCTATTGGAATTTCCTCTTCTAGTTCCTTCCTATCTTCTACAGTTAGAAATGCATTCATTTCAGTATCTATAACACCTGGAGCTATTGCATTCACTCTAATATTTGATGGTGCCATCTCCTTAGCTAAGGCTTTTGTAAATAGGTTTATTCCTCCCTTTGATGTTGAATACGTAACTTCACATGACGCCCCAACCTCTCCCCACATTGAAGATATATTAAGAATTACACCACCTTTTCCAATCATATGTGGAATTGCATGTTTTGTTAAATACATAGGGCCTACAAGATTTGTATTTAATAATTCCTCTATTTCATCCTTACTTGCATCCATAAATAATCCTATCTTACTTTTAGCTGCATTATTAATTAATATATCTATTTTCCCAAAATGCCTCAAGGTTTCATCCACTATTTCCTTTGCCCCTTCAAATGTGGATACATCCTTTTTTATCACATATGCAGTTATCCCTATTTTTTTAAGTATATCCATAGTTTCTTTTGCTCCATCATCATCTTTAGAATAATTTATAGCAATAGAAGCTCCTTCTTTTCCAAGTTCTATAGCTATTGCCCTGCCTATTCCTCTCGAGGACCCTGTAATGATAGCTACTTTACCTAATAATTTACTCATCTTTTCATCCTTTTCCCTATCTTAAAGTTTCTTTAAATAATCTTAATGCATTTTTATAATATATTTTTTCTATTTCTTCATTTTTAAATCCCTCGTTTTTAAGAGCTATCTCTAATTTATTAAACTCAGATGCATCCTTTATTTCAACTTCATTCTCTATTCCGTCGAAATCACTTCCTAGAGATATAACATCTATACCTCCAACATTTCTAATATGCTTAATATGTCTAACCATATCTTCTATTAATGATATCTGACTTTTTCCTATAAATTTGGAGCAAAAATTAATTCCTAAAACTCCACCCTTATCTGCTAACAATTTAATCATTTCATCAGTTAAATTTCTTGAATGGAGTGTCTGTTTTCTGCTATTAGAATGAGTTACTATAAACGGTTTTTTACAAACTTTTATTAAATCATAAAACCCAGCATCCGATAGATGTGAGGCATCTGGAAGAATACCTAGCCTCTCCATCTCTAATACCATCTGCATTCCAAATTTCGTTAAGCCTTTATCTTTATACCTAAATCCATCATTTGGATACCCAAAAGAGTTCTTATAATTCCAAGTAAGTGTTACAAATCTTATTCCCTTTTTATAAACCTTCTCTACATTTTCAATATGTTTCCCTAAAGCTTCTCCTTCTTCAATAGATAAAAATGCTCCTATCTTCCCTTTTTTCTCTATTTCATTAAGTTCAGTTAAATTTGTAACTAATTCTATATCCTCTTTATTTTCTTCTAACTCTTCCTTAAATTTATTATACATTACTTCAAATTCACTCATAGTATTATCTATCTTACCTGCATCTATGAAAAATGCAAACACTTGAGCCAAACACTGACCCTTTCTCAATTTACCTATATCAACCTTGAAGTTATTCTTTTTCAACCCTTCATGTTCATATAAAATTCTACTGGCTGTATCACAATGTAAATCGATATATTTCATAGCTTCACCTCTATTTTTTATATTATATCCTTATTAAGGTTAATTTCAACCTATTTTTTATCAATAATTAATTTACTTTATTTTACAAATATTGAATTTTATTCATAATAGTGCTATACTAAAAAAAATACTTAAGATAGGTGGTGGGCTTATTGTACAAAATAATTACTATTCCATGTGGTAATGTAAATTGTTATTTAATTGAAGGTAATAATTTTGCCATTTTAATAGATACAGCTAGAGAAAAATATAGAAAACATCTATTAGAAAGACTAGAAAACTATAATATCATACTGATTATTTTAACTCATGGTCATATCGATCATACAGGAAATGCAGCTTTTTTGGCCAAGCATTTCAACGCAAAAATTGCAATGCATTCTGACGATTATAAACTATCTAAAAATAATTCTATTAATAATATCTATTCAAATTCTTTTGTAGGTAGTATTTTAAAAAAAGTTTCTTTATGGAATTTCAAAAAAACATCTATTGAAGAATTTGAACCTGACTTGTTTTTAACTGATGATCAATCTCTTAAGGAATTCGGAATTGACGCAACTATAATTCATATACCTGGTCATACTAAAGGTTCTATCGGAATTCTTATTAATGATAATGAATTAATAGGAGGAGATATCTTTATGAACTTTTTATATCCATCAGAAGCTCTTATAGCAGAGGATATAGATATGCTTCGGAAAAGTATTAAAAAAATTGAATTACTAGACTTAAAATTAGTATACCCTGGCCATGGAAGGGAAATTACTTCTGTAAAAATTAGCTTCTAAAATTTTTATATTATTAAAAAGACTATCACAGAATAAGTATATAATTATTCTGTGATAGTCTTTTACCCTTAGTATAAAGGATGCTTTTCACAAAGCTCTAGAACTTTAGTTCTTAATCCATCTAAGTTTCCATCTTTGTTTTTAATCGCTTCATCTATTATCTCTGCAACTACCTTCATATCATCTTCTTTAAATCCTCTTGTAGTTACAGCTGCTGTACCTATTCTAACTCCAGATGTAACAAATGGACTTCTTGTTTCATTTGGAACTGTATTTTTATTAAGAGTTACACCTATTGAATCAAGTAAATTTTCAGCTTCTTTACCTGTTATATCCTTATTGTTTAGATCAACAAGAATCAAGTGGTTATCTGTTCCTCCTGATACAAGCTTAAATCCTCTTTTAGTTAATTCTTCTCCAAGTGTTTTACAATTCTTAACTACTTGAGTCATATATTCTTTGAAACTTGGATCTAAAGCTTCTTTTAAACAAACGGCTTTTCCTGCAATTACATGCATCAAAGGCCCGCCCTGCATACCTGGAAATATATTTTTATCTAAGTCTTTAGCAAACTTTTCTTTACATATTATTAATCCACCTCTAGGTCCCCTTAATGTCTTATGTGTTGTTGTTGTAACAAAATCAGCATATGGGACTGGTGAAGGATGTACCCCGGCTGCAACAAGTCCAGCTATATGAGCCATATCCACCATAAAGTATGCACCTACTTCATCTGCAATTTCCTTAAACTTTTTAAAATCAATAATCCTAGAATAAGCACTTGCTCCAGCTACTATTAATTTTGGTTTATATTCTAAAGCAAGTTTTCTAACATTTTCATAATCTATTACTTCTGTTTCCTTATCAACTCCATAAGAAACAAAATTGAATAACTTCCCTGAAAAATTAACTGGTGAACCATGAGTTAAATGTCCACCATGGCTTAAATCCATCCCAAGTACTGTGTCTCCTGGATTTAGTATTGTAAAATATACTGCCATATTAGCTTGTGACCCTGAATGAGGCTGAACATTCGCATGTTCTCCGCCAAATAGTTTTTTAGCTCTTTCTCGTGCTATTTCTTCTATTTCATCAACTACATAACATCCACCATAATATCTCTTGCCTGGATATCCTTCAGCATATTTATTAGTTAGATGAGAACCCATAGCTTCCATTACTGCCTCGCTAGTAAAGTTTTCTGATGCTATTAATTCTATTCCATTTTGCTGCCTTTTCAATTCTTTTTCCATTAATCCATAGATTTCTTCATCTATCTTTGATACATTATCAAAATTCATTTATGCCACCCCAATTACTCTTTTTAATCAATTATACGGTTATTTACTACAATTATCAACTAGTTTTTATATAATAATTTATTTACTTATGCTATAATACATAAGTAATTTATTTATAGTCTAGGAGGTCTTTATGGATTTGAATAAACTCCTAAAGGTTGCTACATTTGCTGGAAAGATAATGCTCGAAAGTGGTGCAGAAACCTATAGAGTAGAAGAAACCATTTGCAGAATTTGCTTATCATTTGGTGTAGAAACGGCAGATAGTTTTGTTACTCCAACTGGCATAATGGTTTCTATTTCTGACAATAACGAAACATTGTCGTTAATTAAAAGAGTAACTTCAAGGGGGGTTGATCTTAACAAAATAGATAAAGTTAATGATTTATCTAGATTACTTCAAGATAACAAAAATAATACTGGCATCGAAGACTTTTATGAGTCCCTTTTAATAGTTAACAAAGGAGATAGATATTCCGTACTAACTACTTTAATATTTTCTTCTATTGCTGCTGGTGCATTTTCTTATCTTTTTGGCGGCGATATAAAAGATTTAATCTCAGCTACATTTGTAGGGCTAATAATTAAGATAATAACTAATTATTTCGAAAAGTTAGCTATTAACGAATTTTTTATTAACTCAATAGGTGGAGGAATATCTGCTCTTCTCGCTATCATATTATTTACACTTGGAGTAGCCAGTCATATAGATAAAACAATAATAGGTGCTATAATGCTTTTAGTACCTGGATTAGCTATCACAAATGCCATTAGAGACACTATAGCAGGTGATTACTTAGCAGGAATAACAAAAGCTTCCGAAGCATTTTTAATAGCTATTTCAATTGCCGTAGGTACTGGTGCAGTACTTAGTTTTTGGATTAACACCTTAGGAGGTTCTATTATATGATTATAGAAACTTTAACTGCAATCATTGCCTCAATAGGTTTTGGAATTATTTTTAATATTAAAGGAAAAAAACTTCTCTTTGCTTCCTTAGGCGGAGGCTTAAGCTGGTTCTTTTATTCTTTAGGATTAGAACTTGGATTTTCAGATATATTTTCCTTATTTATATCATCTATTTGTTTTAGTATTTATTCAGAGATTTTCGCTAGGCTTCTAAAGACTCCCGTTACCACTTTGGTAATATGTTGTCTTATACCTCTTGTTCCAGGGGCTGGCATGTATAACACTATGTATGAAGTCATTACTGGAAATATTACAAGAGCATTAGAACTTGCTATAAATACATTATCTAGTGCAGGAACTTTAGTCTTAGGAATTATTTTTGTATCTACAATAACTAGACAATTAAAAGTAATCAAAAAAATAAAGAGAAAGTAATGGCCTTATCTAAAATAGACTTACTTTCTCTTTAAATTTTAAATAGCAACCACTTACAAGTATTTATTTCATACTTTAACTGAAAAATCTTCTCGACTCCATTTATAATACCAGTACAAGTAAATATATGCATAGGGTTTCCAGCCAATCTTTCATTTTCTCTTTTCACAACTTTCTCTATTTTAACTATTATAAAAACTTCACTATCCTCTTCTATTCTAAATTTTATTGGATTAACCTTACCACATTTCTCAAACCAAGCTACCATTTCTATAGGTTTTGCTACTACTTTCATTCCAAAAACCTCCTATAAAACACTACCCATAAAAGGATAATCTACTTCTCCATTTCCACTTATTAAAGGATTTAATCCTGAATTAATGAAAGTCGACCTCAAAACCGAATTATTTCCAAACCTTTTTCTTATATCGTCCATAACTTCATCTAGTTTCCTACTTTTATCAATATCTTTTTCTTCAAATAATGATCCTTGATAAAAATCTTTATCACAAAAATCTGAAACCCTTACTCCAAGTTGTCTTATGCCCTCCCCTTTCCAACAATAATCAAAAGCACATTTTATTTCTTTATATATTATTTTAGTACAGTCTGTAGGAATATTAAGTTTTCTTTGATGTGAATAAGTTTTAAATTCTTTATTCTTAATAGATACAGAAACTAAATTACATATATTTTTACTATTTCTAAGTCTCATAGCCACATTTTCAGTAAGTGATAACAATATTTTATATGCATCTTCCTTATTATCAACATCATAGGAAATTGTAGTAGAATTTCCTATACCTTTGATCTCTAGATAATTTTTATCTCTAACTTCTGATCTATCTATTCCGTTTGCATATTCATAAATTACTCTTCCATGGCTTTTAAATACATTTGTAAGTATTTCCAAATCATAATTTGCTAAATCTCCAATTGTATATATATTAAGTTTCTTTAACTTCAAAGCAGTTTGCTTACCTACCATAAATAAATCCTCCACTGGAAGAGGCCACATCTTTTTTTTAATTTCTGAAGGGAATAATGTATGGATTCTATCTGGTTTTTGAAAATCTGATGCCATTTTCGCAAGCAATTTGTTATTTGATATACCTATGTTAACAGTAAATCCAAGTTCATCTTTAATTCTTTCACTTATCTCTTTTGCCTTTTCATAATAATTATTCTTTGCATGGGTAACATCCAAAAAGCACTCATCCACCGAATATCTCTGTATTTTAGGAGAATACTCTTTTAAAAGTTTAACCATTCCATCACTACATCTTATATACAATTCATAATTCGGCTTATAAACTTTAAGTTCTGGACACTTTCCCATTGCTTTAAATAAAGGCTCTCCTGTATTTATTTTATACTTTTTAGCCAAAATTGACTTAGCTAATACTATTCCATGCCTGTTACTTATATCTCCACCAACTACAGATGGTATATTTCTTATATCTATCTCTTCACCTTTTTGAATTTTACTTACAGCAGTCCAGCTTAAATATGCCGAATTAACGTCAATATGGAAGATTATTTTATCACTATCCATAATTGCACATGCCTCCCTATAATTATATATCTATATAAATTATATAGAACACATGTTCTGTTGTAAAGTAAAAAATAAAAGTAAGTATATAATTCTTACTTTTACTAACAATATAGATTACTTAATAAATGTATTAATTGTTTTCATTAGTTCTTTTAACTCTTCTTCATTTTCCTTATTATCCTCTGTTGAAAGACAGTTGCAAGCATAATTTTCTATCATAATAGATCCAACCTTATTAATAGCTGATCTTATAGCTGATATTTGTACCAATACATCTTTGCAACAAATATCATTTTCCACCATCTTTTGAATTCCTTTTACCTGACCTTCAATTCTCTTTAATCTATTTAATATATCTTTATTTTTGTCAGCTTCATCCATAAATACACCTCCTAAATACCCATAGGGGTATATTTATAGTTTACCCTAAAAAAAGAAATTATAAAAGTTCTATTTATAAAAGAACTTTCTCATTAGAATTACTTCTTTAATTGAGATAGTTCTTTTATCTATAAATCCAATTATTTAAATTATTGCACTTTATCCTTTAGCAAACTCATCATTGCCTTTAGAATGAAAATCTTTTTCCCATGCTTCATCTGCATATGTCTTAAAATCATCTGATAGCTTATTTAGTTTTTCTTGGAATTCCTTATCATTAAGCATAGCTTCAGCACTTTTATCAGTTGGATGAGCCTTTACCTTCTTTGCTACTTCTCTTATTACATTAGGATTATCAATCATCATACATGGCCTTAACATATTCTTATTATATGGTTGTCTTACTCTTAATTCTTTAAATAACTCTCCTCTAAATACATCTATTAATTTTTTGTTTTTTACATTATCTGCTGCTATATGTGCAAATATACAAGGTTCTACATCTCCGCTTGAATTAATATGACAATAATACTTACCTGCTATACACCCACCAACATATGGAGCATCATTGAAGAAATCTATAGCAAAATAAGGTTTAGTCATCCTTATGTTCCTTACTCTTCTCCCAAGCTCAATCCTTTGCTCAGGCTTTAACATATTTTCTATGTTAGGTTTTTCACCAACTGGCATATAAATAAAATACCAACTCATTCTTGAGCCCTTTTCAATTAACATATCTATGAACCTCTCAGACGAAACAGTATCTATATTGTGAGTTGTAGTTGCTGATGACACTCCAAACGGAATACCTCTAGTTTTTAAAAGATCCATTCCATTCATAACTTTATTAAATACCCCTTTACCTCTTCTATCGTCTGTTTCTTTTTCAAATCCTTCTAAAGAAAACATAGGCATAACATTACCTAGTTTAGATAGTTTATCCGCTATATCATCATTAAACAAGGTTCCATTTGTAAATGGTGTAAACATAACATCATTATATTTTTCATAAATTTTATACATATAGTCAACAAAAAAAGGTTCTCCTCCTAATATGACCATATAATGTATTCCTAAGTCTCGTGCTTCTCCAACTATCTTATCAACCTCTTCAAAGGATAGTCCTTGATCTTTAGGATAATCTGCAGCATAACATCCCGAACATCTTAAATTACACCTCATAGAAGGACTAAGTAAAATTACAAATGGAATTTTTGTATTCTCTTCATCCAACCACTTTTGCCTTTTTTCAACACCATTCCAAATAGCATTAGCAAGGAAATTTTTAAAAAACTTTTGAAGGCAATTAGAATTAGTATTTGCTAATATATCTTGTATCTCATCTTTTACAGTTGGAATCTCATTGTAATAATCCTCTATGTTTTCTACCGCCATCTTACTATAGTTATCCTTGGCTAGCTTCTTTGCTACCGAAAATATCTTATCTACGTTTTTCTGTGGGTTTTTCTCCAAAACTCTGCATACTTGTCCTATTATTGCTTCTCTACTACCTTTTTTTATCCCTTCTATTATACCCATAGTAATTTCCCTCCATTCTGTTTATAATATGAAGTCATTTTCTATACTATGTATATTCCAATTTATCTTAAATAAACCTTATAAATAAAAAAAGGTTGGAAAACTTCAAGTTTTCCAACCTTTTACTTAGTTAAATTTCAACTTTTTTAATCTTTCTGCTGCTTCAATAACATTTTCCTTTAAAGCAAAACAACTAAGACGGAAATATCCTTCTCCATTTTTTCCAAATCCAACCCCTGGAGTACCTACTATATTAGCTTTCTCTAATAATAAATCAAAGAAATCCCAAGATGACATATTATTTGGACACTTTAACCATATATATGGAGAGTTTTCTCCTCCAATATAGGTAATTCCAAGCTCTTTTAAAGTTTCTCCAAGTATATTTGCATTATTTTTATATATGTCTATTACTTCCTTACACTTTGCTCTACCTTCCTTGGTAAATACTCCAGCAGCTGCCTTTTGTACTACATAAGGAACTCCATTAAACTTTGTAGTTTGTCTTCTAAGCCAAAGTTTATTTAATTGAACATCTTCACATCTTAAATCCATAGGTACAATTGTATACCCACATCTTAATCCTGTAAATCCAGCTGTCTTTGATAAAGAACATATTTCTATAGCACATTCTTTAGCTCCTGGAATTTCATAAATACTATGTGGTATTTCATCATTTCCTATAAATGATTCATAAGCTGCATCAAATAAAATTACTGCATTCATTTCCTTTGCATATTCTACCCATTTAGTTAGTTGGTCTCTATTATATACAGCTCCGGTAGGATTATTCGGCGAACAAATATAAATAAGATCAGCCTTAACATTATAATCAGGTAAAGCTAAGAAATTATTATCTATGTTACTATCCATATAAATAATCTTTCTTCCACCCATAACATTTGTATCTACATATGCAGGATAAACTGGATCAGGTATTAATACTACATTATCTTGTGCAAAAATATCTAGTATATTTCCTAAATCACTCTTAGCTCCATCACTTACAAAGATTTCATTTACATCTAAATCAACTGAAAACTCTTTATAGTAGTCTTGAAGCACTTCTCTTAAAAATGCATAGCCTTGTTCTGGTCCGTATCCTTTAAAAGTTTCTATAGAAGCCATATCTTTAACGCCCGACTCTAGCCCCGCAATTACAGGTGCACTTAAAGGAAGTACGACATCCCCAATCCCTAATGATATTACCTTTTTATCTGGATTATCTTCTTTAAACTTATTGACCTTTTGAGCAATGTTTGAAAATAGGTAACTATCTTCTAGCTCTAAAAAATTCTTATTAATTTTTAACATCTTAATCCTCCTTTGCAGCTTTTACTAATCCTACAAATAATGGATGTGGCCTATTTGGACGAGATAAGAACTCTGGATGATATTGAACTCCTACAAAGAATTTATGATCTTTAAGTTCTACCGCCTCAACAAGTCTTCCATCTGGTGAAATTCCACTTAGTGTTAAGCCATTTTCTATGTATTGTTGTCTATATTCATTATTGAACTCAAATCTATGTCTATGTCTTTCTTGAATAAGTTCTTCACCATAAAGTTCAAATAATCTACTATTTTTATCTACCTTACAAGGGTATGCACCTAAACGCATTGTTCCTCCTTTAGATTTAACACCAACTTGGTTGTTCATTAAATCTATTACTGGATAATTCGATATCTCATCAAACTCTCTAGAATTTGCATGCTTGAATCCTAAAACATTACGTCCATATTCTATAACTGCAACTTGCATTCCTAAACAAATTCCAAGGAAAGGTAAGTTGTTTTCTCTAGCATATTTAACAGCTTCTATCTTACCTTCTACACCTCTGTTACCAAATCCACCAGGAACTACTATACCCTTACATTCTTTTAATATATCTTTAACAGTTTCTTTAGTTATTTCTTCACTGTCAATCCATTCAATTGTAACATTCACAGCATTTTCATATCCAGCATGCTTTAAACTTTCAACTACTGATATATAAGCATCATGTAATTGTACATACTTTCCTATTATACCTATCTTTATTTCTTCTTGAGCTTCTTTAATCTTTTCTACTAAAGCTGTCCATTCATCTAGTTTACATTTTGTATCTTTTATACCAAGTTCTCTACAAACAATTTCTGAAAAATTGCTCTTTTCAAGCATTAATGGTGCTTCATAAAGCACTGGCACTGTACTATTTTCAATAACACAATCTCTCTTTACGTTACAGAATAATGCTATTTTATTCTTAATATCCTCTTTTAAAGGTATATCACATCTACAAATGATTATATCTGGATTTATTCCAAGACCTTGCAATTCTTTAACACTGTGTTGTGTTGGCTTAGATTTTAATTCATCCGACCCCATAATATAAGGAACTAATGTAACGTGAATAAATAAACAATTTTCTCTACCAACTTCAAGAGATACCTGTCTTATAGCTTCTAAAAATGGAGTTGATTCTATATCACCAACAGTACCTCCAATTTCAGTTATTATAATATCACTATCTGTAACATCCCCAACTGAATATACTTGATTTTTAATTTCGTTCGTAATGTGAGGAATTACTTGAACTGTTTCACCAAGATAATCTCCTTTTCTTTCCTTATTTAAAACATTCCAATAAACTTTACCTGTAGTTATATTAGAATACTTGTTAAGATTTTCATCTATAAATCTTTCATAATGACCTAGGTCTAAATCTGTTTCTGCTCCATCATCTGTTACAAACACTTCTCCGTGTTGAAAAGGGCTCATAGTTCCTGGGTCAATATTAATGTATGGATCAAATTTTTGAGCTGTTACTTTTAATCCTCTACTTTTTAATAATCTACCCAAAGAAGCTGCCGTTATCCCCTTTCCTAATCCTGATACAACACCGCCAGTTACAAAAATATACTTCTTATTCATAATTAATTAAATCCTTCCTTCAAAAACAAATTCCGCTGGGCCAGTCATATAAACAAGGCCATCAGATAAATATTTTATCTTTAAATCTCCCCCCAAAAGTTTTACTGTAATATCTTCATTGATCTTACAATATTTATTTAGTACAGATGCTACTACTGCTGCGCAAGCGCCTGTTCCACAAGCATAAGTTTCCCCACTGCCTCTTTCCCATACACGCATTTTTATGGTTTTCTCATCAATAACTTGTATAAATTCTGTATTAATTCTTTCTGGAAACAGAGGGTGATTTTCAAATTTTGGCCCTATTTTCTCTATTTCCAAATCATCAATATTATCCATATATATAACGCAATGAGGATTTCCCATTGACACACAAGTTATCCCTACTTCTCTATTATCTACTGTAATCTTCTCATTTACAATAATATCTTTATCTAATAAAACAGGTATATCTTTGGGATTTAAGATTGCTTTTCCCATATTAACTTCTACCTGCATTACTTCATTATCTTCAACGAAAAGTTTAAGTGTCTTAATGCCTCCTAGTGTTTCTAAAGTTATTACATCTTTGTTAGTAAAACCTTTTTCATAAACATATTTAGCAATACATCTAACTCCATTTCCACACATTTTACCTTCTGAACCATCAGCATTAAACATTCTCATTCTAAAATCCGCCAATTTTGACGGAAGAATTAAAATAATACCATCTCCTCCAACTCCAAAATGTCTATCGCTAAGTTTTATAGACAATTCTTCAGGATTTTGAATTTCTTTTTCCATACAGTTGAAATAAAGATAGTCATTACCAATTCCATGCATCTTAGTAAATTCCATAACTACACTCCTAAATAATTTATTATTTTATCAGCTACTTCTCTTCTAGTCAACCTAGCATCCATAGCTTGCTTTTCCAAATATTTATGTGCTTCCTCTTCTGTCATATTATTATATTGAATAAGCAAACACTTGGCTCTATCAATTTTCTTAATATCTTCTACTTGTTGCATTAATTTATTTTTTTCATTTTTAAGAGCACTAAACCTCCTTAATGATGTAAAAACAAATTTTACGCCTTGATGAAATATTGATTTAGTAAAAGGCTTTGGTATAACGAAAATTCCATACTCTTCAACCTTAGCAGAAACCAAATCAGCATTTTCTGACTTTACAACTAAGATAACACCACTGCTACCACTTCTAGACAACTTGATAGCAAAATCACTACCAAATTCATCTTTAAGAGGTGTATCTACTATTATTATGCTATAGTTTTCATGTATTAATCTTCTTCTAGCTGATCCACTATTCCCTTCAGTGTCAATATGGACATACCCCATACTCTTTAGATTTTCAGTATATACCTTTGTTCCTTTATCTGAACTACACACTAATAGTATTTTATCCATATAACACCTCCCAAACTCAAAATTTTAATTAAAGTCTATAAAAATAATTACTAATCTCCCATTCACTTACTTCATCGTGAACTGTACATTTACTTTCATAATCTGACCATTCTTTAAGTTTAATTTTTAAGAATTTATTATATACAAATTCTCCTAGCACTTCTTTAACAAAATCACTATTTTTCATTATATGAAGAGCTTCATTAAGATTTGAAGGTAATTTATCAAATTTATCAACTTCTATATTATCTATATTACTATAAAGATTTCCTTCAACAGCATCTGGAAGAACTCTTCTCTTTTTAATACCTTCCATTCCAGCATAAATTAAAAGAGAAAATGCTATATATGGATTGCAAGTACTATCTGGACTTCTTAGTTCCATTCTACTATACTCTCCTCTTGAAGCTGGTATTCTAATTAATTGGGATCTGTTTTTGTGAGACCACGTTACATACTTAGGGGCTTCAAAAGAACCAAATCTTTTGTACGAATTGATTGTAGGATTTAATACTGCAGTAATTTCCTTAATTCTATACATTATTCCAGCTATAAACCCTTCTGCCACCTTATTATGCACTCCATCATTATGAAATAGATTTTTATCTTCCTTAGATATAGATAGATTAATATGAAGACCTGAACCGCTCTTATTAAGCAAAGGTTTTGGCATAAAGCTAGCATGAAGTCCATTTAGACTTGCTATTGTTTTTATAACATTCTTAAATGTTATAAAATTATCTGCTGAACTTAAAGCATTATCATGCATAAAGTCAATCTCATTTTGACCAGGCCCTGATTCATGATGAGAACTTTCTGGAGTTAACCCCATCTCTTCTAATGTTAAACAAATTTCTCTTCTAATATTTTCACCCTTATCAAAAGGTGCTACTTCAAAATATCCTGCACCATCATGGGGAATCAATATAGGTTCTCCTTCGTCATCAGTCTTAAATAAATAAAACTCACATTCTGGACCAACCTTAGCTGTATAACCTAATTCCCAAAGCTCTTGTACAGCTTTCTTTAATATATTTCTACAATCACCTTTAAAGATTTCCCCTTCTGGAGTTCTTATATCACAAAAAAATCTAGCAACTCTTCCTTCTTGAGGTCTCCAAGGAAGTATTGCCAATGTTGAAGGGTCAGGGAACAAAAACAAATCTGACTCTTCTATATTTAGAAATCCCTTTATCGATGACGCATCAAAACATATTCCATGAAGAAAAGCCCTCTCTAATTGAGATGCCATTATAGATATACTTTTCAACTCTCCACAGACATCACAAAATTGTAACTTTATAAATTTAATGTCATTCTCTTCAATAAATCTTAATATTTCAGCAATTGTTTGATCCATGTAACTACCTCCTTATTTCTTTATTTTTATTAGAGTTTTCTTAACTCAAAGCTCTAAATAACACACTTCAAAATACTTTGCCAGCTTTTATCATTTATTATTATACCATTAATAATGGTAACTCCAAGTATGTTTAAGTATAATTTTCTTTCATAATTGTATCATCTAAAATAAAATAAGCAACTAAAAATTTTAGTTGCTCAAAAAAATAACCACAATCTATTTAAAATCAATTAAAAAACTGGTCTACTAATAAACACTCCCAAAAAGCGTAATTTATAGAACCCCATTGTTCATATAACAATTCTATTAAAAACCTAATTTTTTGTCAATATTTTTTTTAATTCTATTGCATTTTAGCAATTTGAATTATATAATGTTATTAACAGCAAGGGCGCTGTACACTACTAGGTGTACAGCGCCCTTTTTTATTAAGGAGGAATCTTGATGGATAATAAGAACTATGTACCAAATTTATTTGGAAGTATGGTATTCAATGAAAATACTATGAAAGAACGCTTACCTAAGCAAACTTATAAGGATTTAAAAAAAGCTATTGAAAATAATTCCGAACTTAATCTTGAAATAGCTAATGTTATAGCTAATGCAATGAAAGATTGGGCTTTAGAAAAAGGTGTTACACATTTCACTCACTGGTTCCAACCAATGACAGGAATAACTGCTGAAAAGCATGATGCATTTATTCAACCTACTGCTGATGGAAATATAATAATGGAGTTCTCTGGCAAAGAATTAATAAAAGGTGAACCAGATGCATCTAGTTTCCCATCTGGTGGATTAAGAGCTACTTTTGAAGCAAGAGGATATACTGCTTGGGATCCTACATCTTATGCATTTATAAAAGATAATATATTATGTATACCTACAGTATTTATGTCATATACAGGTGAAGTATTAGATAAAAAGACTCCTTTACTTCGTTCAATGGAAGCACTAAACAAACAAGCTTTAAGAATATTAAAGTTATTTGGAAAAGATAATGTTAAGAGAGTAACTACCACTGTTGGTCCTGAACAAGAATATTTCCTAGTAGACAAAGAATACTACTCAAAAAGACTAGACTTAATGTTAACTGGAAGAACTCTTTTAGGTGCTAAAGCTCCTAAAGGTCAAGAATTAGAAGATCACTACTTTGGAAATATAAAAACAAGAGTAGCTGCATACATGGAAGATTTAGATAGAGAATTATGGAAACTTGGTGTATTAGCTAAAACAAAGCATAACGAAGTTGCTCCAGCTCAACATGAATTAGCTCCAATATTTGCTTCTACAAATATTTCTGCAGACCACAACCAATTAACAATGGAACTTATGAAAAAAATAGCTGATAAACATGGTTTAGTTTGCCTTTTACATGAGAAACCATTTGAAGGAATCAATGGTTCTGGTAAGCATAATAACTGGTCTCTTTCTACAGACCTTGGAGAAAATTTATTAGACCCAGGTAAGAAACCTGAAGATAATGTACAATTCTTAACTTTCCTTTGTGCTGTAATAAAGGCAGTTGATGAATATCAAGATTTATTAAGAATTTCTGTTGCTAACGCTGGAAATGATCATAGATTAGGTGCAAATGAAGCTCCACCTGCTATAGTATCAATATTCCTAGGTGATCATTTAGAAGCAGTTCTAGAATCAATAGAAAACAGTTCTGTTTACGCTTCAGAGAAAGCTACTAAAATGGAACTTGGAGTTGATATAATTCCTAAATTTACAAAAGATACTACTGATAGAAATAGAACTTCACCATTTGCATTTACAGGTAATAAATTTGAATTTAGAATGTTAGGTTCAACTTTCTCAGTATCTGGTCCTAACATAGTTTTAAACACTATAGCTGCAGAAGCTTTAGAACAATTTGCTGACACTCTTGAAGCAGCTCCTGATTTTAAGACCGCTTTAGATGATTTAATAAAATCTACTATACAAAAGCATAAGAGAATTATATTTAATGGAAATAACTATTCTGACGAATGGGTTGAAGAAGCTGAAAAAAGAGGTTTATTGAATCTTAAAACTACAGTAGATGCTCTTCCTCATTTTGTAGATGAGAAAAATATAGCTTTATTCGAAAAGCACAATATTTTCACAAATGTTGAAATGCACTCAAGATATGAAATACTTCTAGAAGAATATTCTAAAGTACTTAACATCGAAGCTTTAACTACTGTTGATATGGTTAGAAGACAAATTCTACCTGCAGTAACTTCATTCATGAAAGAATTGAGTGATACTATTATTAGCAAGAAGTCAGTTGGCTTAAGTACTAGCTGCGATATGGAAAAGGGTACTTTAACTCAAGTTTCTACATTTGCAAACAAGCTATATGAAGAAGTTGAAAAGTTAAACACTTTACTGACTAAAGCAGAAGAACGTAAAGATGCATATGATAATGCAAACTTCTATAAATCAGAAGTAATTCCTGCTATGGAAGCTACAAGAGCCGCTTGTGATGGTCTTGAAGTGTTAGTTGGAGAAAATTACTGGCCAATACCAACTTATTCTGATTTAATCTTCAGAATATAGTTCATATCATTTATAGAAAAAAGCAGATGGCTTAGAGTCATCTGCTTTTTTCTATATTATAAATTTCCAATAATACTATTCTTTCTAATTCTTAACGAAATTATGCAATTCCTTATATATTCCACCTAACTTCATAAGTTCTTCATGTGTTCCTTTTTCCTCAATTCCTTTATCAGTAAGCACAATGATTTCATCTGCATTTCTAATAGTAGATAATCTATGTGCAACTACAATAGTAGTTCTACCTTTACATAATTCATCTAAAGATTTCTTAATATAATATTCTGTAGTATTATCAAGAGCCGAAGTCGCTTCATCTAAAATAAGAATAGGAGGATTCTTTAAAAATACTCTAGCAATAGAAATTCTTTGTTTCTGTCCACCTGAAAGCTTAACTCCTCTTTCACCTATATAAGTATCATATCCTTCATCAAGACTTAATATGAATTCATGAATATTAGCTCTTTTAGCAGCTTCATAAACTTCCTCATCACTCGCCTCAAAATTTCCATACATTATGTTTTCTTTAATTGTTCCTGTAAATAAGAAAACCTCTTGCTGCACTATACCTATATTTTCACGCAATGACTTAATTGTAATATCATAAATACTTTTATTATCTATAAGTATGTCACCCTTGTCCAAATCATAGAATCTAGGTATTAAGCTACAAAAAGTTGATTTTCCTCCACCTGATGGGCCTACCAATGCAAGCATCTTACCTTCTTCAATATTTAAAGATAATCCACCTAAAATTTTATTATCCTCATAACTGAATTCAGCATCTTTAAACGTTATTTGTCCTTTAACATCTACTAAATCTTTAGCTCCTTTTTTCTCTTTTTCCCTATCTTCACTTAGGATTTCCATATATCTTTGAAAACCTGTCATACCACTTTGGAATTGTTCCATAAAATTAATTAACTTCTTAATAGGATCAGTGAATATTTTTATATATAATAAATAAGCAAAAAAGTCGCCTAATCCTATTATATTATTAAATGTAAATAATCCACCGATTATTAATGCAACATAGTTTAAAATATCTATAGAGAAAGTTGCTCCTGAAAAATATTCTGCCATAACCTTATAGGCCTTTTCTCTAGCATTTATGAAATTTTTATTTCCTTCTTCAAACTTAGCTTCCTCAAACTCATGAGAGACAAAAGCTTTCGAAACTCTAATTCCAGAAATACTATTTTCTAAACTAGCATTAACTACACCTGTCTTTACTCTTGTTTTTAGAAATGAATCATTCATTCTTTTTCTTTGTTTCATCGTAAATATAACTATTATAGGTATAAATGCAAAGATTATTAATGTTAAAGGAATATTTATGGTACATAGTATTCCAAATGATCCAAGTAACATTACTATGGAAATAAATATATCTTCTGGTCCATGGTGGGCAAGTTCTGATATTTCCATTAAATCATTTATAATCCTAGACATTATATCTCCAGTTTTATTATTATCGAAATATGTATTTGGCAATCTTTGAAGATGGTTAAATATCTCACGTCTCATATCACCTTGCATTCTAACTCCAACAACATGTCCCCAGTACTGCATGAAATATCCACATATAGCCTTTATTATAAACAATATAATAAGTGTTATTGCAAATACTATTATCATCCTCATTTCTTTATTTGGAATTGAATTATCAACCAACTCCTTGGTCATCATTGGATAAACCAAATCACAACCAGCTGCCACCAAAGCTGCTATTAAATCAATAAAAAACAACTTCTTATACGGCTTATAAAAACTAACAAATTTTTTAAACATATATCCCCCTCCTATTTATTTCATCTATATAAGTTTTAATATTTCCTCTTTATCTTCTTGTATTTTTTCTGTGAAGACCCCTCTAATAGAAAATGGCTTTCCTCCTAAGACAAAAATATTTCCATTCATGTATATAGCCTCATCCACATCATGAGTAACAAATATGACCATTCTCTCTTCTTTTTTCAATATTTGTGTTAATTCCTTCATTATAGAATATTTAGTTTTATAATCAAGGGATTTAAATGGTTCATCCATTAAAATTAATTTTGAAGGCTTTAAAAGAGCTCTTGCTATATTAACTCTCTGCCTCATCCCCCCACTTAATTTCTCTGGATATTTCATCTGAATATTTTCTAAATGCAAGAGTTTAAAGGTCTCATTTATTTTCTTCACCCCTTCATCCTTTGAAAAATAATCATATATAAACAATTCCATATTTTCTTTAATGTTAAG
The DNA here is from genome assembly GCF_007115085.1 of Clostridium sp. HBUAS56017. Lineage (NCBI taxonomy): Bacteria > Bacillati > Bacillota > Clostridia > Eubacteriales > Clostridiaceae > Clostridium > Clostridium sp. HBUAS56017. The sequence goes on from NZ_SULK01000001.1 coordinate 288,410, forward strand.
CCAAGGAACTAATCTATCTTCCTGAAATATATAACTTATATCATCTTCATTAATTCCAACTATCTCTCCTGAATCTTTTTTAAGTAATCCTGATAATATATTAAGAAGAGTACTCTTCCCACCACCAGATTCACCAATTATTGAATTTACACTTTCAGAAGTAAAAGAAATATTAAAATTATCAAATACTATTCTATCCCCAAAGGACTTACATAAATTTTTAATTTCTATCTTCATGTTTCCACCTATAAACTTTTTTAATGACTAATTTGTTTAACAAATCAAACGATACAGATAATATAGCTATAATTATAACCCATGCAAAAATTGCATTTGTGTTAAAATTCATCTTTTCAACTTGAATTGATGAGCCTACGCCATATTTAGGCTCACCATAAACTTCGCCTGCTATTATAACTTTAAATGCTAGAGAAAATGTAGACATTAAAATTCCTGTAATATAAAACCCTATAACTGGCATATATATTTTCTTAACCTTTTGCCATGTTGAAATCTTATAAACTTTACACATATCCATAAGTTCTTTATTTATATTATTGATTGAGCTTATAACACCTTCATAGAGTATAGGAAATACTATAAAAAAACTTACTATAAAAGGTGCCTCTTCTTTCTTGAACCAAATAAGTGCAAGCACAATCAAAACCATTGTCGGTATAGTTTTACCTATTGAATTTAATGGCTTTAGAAAACTTTTAAAAACGGGGTACATCAAAGATAGCACCCCAAACACTATAGCTAAAATTAAAGCTATAAGAAAACTAATTAAAGTCCTGCTAAGACTAAATAAAATATTTTTAAAGAAATCATCTTTAACTAAGATTTCCTTTATGGAAAACAATACATTCTCAACTCTTGGAAGATATATTTCATTATTCATTTTTATTGCTATTATCTCCCACAGAATGATTAATACTATACAAGCTATTATTCCCTGTATTTTATTTTTCCATGTAAACTCCTTCATCTGGAACCTTTCCTCCTATAGTCTTAGGATCTAAATCATTCAATTTATTAAAATAAGTATTATATTCTTTATATGAATCCTTAATTGATACATACTTTATATTTGCCTTTTCCACAGCTTTTGAAACCATATCCTTATTAACAGACACTCCAATTTCCTCACAATATGATGGTAAGTCATAATTGTTGTCAGAAGCAAATTTACAGCTTTCTTCCAATTTATTTAAAAACTCTTGGATAAATTTATTATCCTTTTCAACCAAATCCTTCTTCACTATTAAAGTTGATTGTGGAAAACCATATTCCGAGTTATATGCCTTCTTCCATTCTTCATTAAAGTCCATCAGTATTTTAGTATCTTGCTTCTTACTTAATACTTGTGATAATGCTGGTTCTGGGACAACAGCATAATTTGCCTTTCCAGCCATTATGGCTGGTGTAAGTTCTGTAACACCATTAACATATGAAAAATTGAAATCTGACTCTATATTATATCCTTTTTCTTTTAGAACTATTTTAGTAATTAGATCTGGAGTCAATCCTTTGCCAATATTAAAAATTTCTTTTCCTTTTAATTGTTCTAATGAACTCTCACTTTTAGCAGAAACTAAATAAAATGATCCCCATCCTATAGTTCCTGCAATTACATAACCAGCATTTTTATTATATTGTGTAGCAGCTACATTTGATGGAACTATTGCTATATCCGTTTCTCCTTTTAATACCTCAGAAACTATATTTTCTGGAGTCTTCTCAATAGAATATTCTATATTGTATCCTTTTTCTACTTCTGGTTTTTCCTTCATAAGCTTCGCTGTTGCCATTGCTGTTAATCCATCTGGAACTACTGCTTTTATGTTTTTTGTTTCCTTAGGCTGTTCATTTGATGAACATTGGGTAAATACTCCTAAAGCAAATATTATTGATAGTATTAGTGCGAATTTCTTCTTCATTATTATTCCTCCCTTGGATTTTATATAGTATATGATACTACAATTGAGATTAGTTGTCACTCAAACAGCTCTTAATCTTGATAATAGAGTAGTCAAAAAACTAAAACAAAGAGCTCTCTCTTTAAATAAGAAAGAACTCTTTCAAAATCATCTATAAATATCTACTATTAATCCTTGAATTTCATCTATTGTAGCTGCAATATCCAAGTTCTCTTTTTCATCCCCAAGAAGTGCGTCCGTAAGCTCCTCAAGCTTTAAATCAACAGTATCAACGGTTATAAAATATTGAGTTTGCCAGAAACTTATATCTTTTTTGGTATCGTACATAAATTGCAAAACAGATTCTAAATACTCTTTTATAAGCTTTTTATACATTCTAACATCAGCATATGTCTTTGTTAGAACAAGCCTATTACCCTTTTTTCTTATATCATCACACATCTTTTTAAGCTGTTCTTGAGATTTTCTATCCCTTGCCTGATTAAAGCTTTGTGAGAAATCTCTTCTACCTGGTACGACTTTTCTCTCTTCATCACGAGTTATAGTATTTCTCGAAACTCTCCCAATCTCCATACTACCATTCCTTTCTATACTGCTAATTATAACAAAAATAATTAAATTAAACTATATACTATTACCAATAAGAAAATATTTTCCTCGTTATTTCTAATATAAATGTATATAATAATTATTATAAACAAAAACCAAAGGAGAAATTTATGAAATCTTTTAATGAATTAAACTTAAATAAAAATTTAATAATAGGTCTAGAAAAACAAGGCATTAATATCCCTACAGAAATTCAAGCTTTAACAATTCCTGAAGCTCTTAAAAATAAAGATATTATAGGCGAAGCACATACTGGCAGCGGGAAAACCCTAGCATTTGTTCTTCCTTTATTTCATAAAATCAATACAGAAAAAAGAGAAATGCAAGCCCTTATTTTAGCTCCAACTCATGAACTTGTAATGCAAATTGATGCTCAAATTAAGTTGCTTGCTAAAAACTCTGAAATTCCTGTTACTTCATTATCTATAATCGGAGATGTTAACATCGATAAGCAAATTAAAAAACTTAAGGAAAACAAACCACATATAATAGTTGGTTCAACTGGTAGAATTCTTGACTTAATAAAGAAGAAGAAGAAAATAACCGCTCATACTATTAAAACTATAGTTATCGATGAAGCTGATAATCTTCTGGACAACACTAGTTCTGCAATGGTTAAGGATGTAATTAAGACTACTATGAAAGATAGACAACTCATGGTATTTTCTGCTACCATAAACGCAAGCACCTTATCTACTGCTAAGGAACTTATGAATGAACCTGTAGTATTTAAAAGTAATAAAACAGTATCTTTAAATCCAAATATAGAACATATTTTTATAGAAGTAGATCCAAGGGATAAATTTGAAACATTACGAAAACTCATAATTGCTACAAACCCAGATAAAGCCTTGATATTTGTAAATAAAGGTTACGAAATTAATATGATATCTGACAAATTAAATTTTCATAACAAGGCTGCTTTTGCTATTCATAAAGGCATTAGTAAAGAGCAAAGACAAAATGCTATTGAAAGTTTTAGAAATGGCAAAATAAACATCCTCGTTTCTTCAGATATTTCAGCAAGAGGATTAGATATAGAAGGCATAACCCATATCATTAATTTAGATTTTCCTTCTAATGCTAATGAATATCTACATAGAGCTGGCAGAACTGCTCGTGGTAAAAATTCCGGATGCACAATTTCATTAGTAACTTCAAAAGAAAAAGCAGCCGTTAGAATATATGAACGAGAATTTGGAATAGAAATTAAAAGGAAAAGATTATATCACGGAGAACTAAAATAACTATAATTTTTATAAAAAATGAACTGTCTAAGTAGAAATTTAAAATTTTCTTTTAGACAGTTCATATTGTATTAACCTGTAAAGTAATTTAATTCCCCTCATTATGTCCTTCCCTAGAAAATCCAAACAAAGCTTATCTGTGGGCTTCTCATCCTCCTTAAAATACTTTTTCATGTTTAATACGTTTAATATGTCGTTTACCTATTCATCTTATTTTACATTCTTATTGTGTCATTTTAAAGAATTTCATCTTAAAATGCACTAATTAACTCGTGAAATAAACATTTGATTTGATATATCCATTGGATTATTATATTTGTTATTTACATTGCCTTGGCAATCTATTATAGATACTCCATCGTCAACAAGTAATTTAGCTTCTAAATTTGCATCACTAACCTTTGACATTACCTTCAAATTGCTTCTATCAGTGGGCTTAGAAGTGTCAAATGCTGGCAAAACAAATTCTTTCTTTTCTTCTAAAATAACTTCACTTGTATTTTTATTGCAAAGTTTTAATGAAACTGTCACCTTAGTGTCTAAACTACGTAGATTTTGAACATTAACACTTGCTGTAATTGTACCTTTATTCTTATTCCTAGTTATCTTTGCCCTATCACTTTTCAAAATCAAGTCATTACTTGTACCATAAGGAAGTATCTTAGAATTTTCCAACCCGTCTACATTCTTATCCATCAATTCCTCTACAATTAGTCTTGCAAGTTGACCTGCTCCAGTTCTATTAGGATGAAGAGTATCTAGCTTGCCATCACTATGTACCCAATAAAGAGCATTAGTATTTTCTTGTCCTATTTCTGTGAAATATGCTGAGCTCATATTGTTCAAGTCTATAAATTGAACGTCCTCTGCTTTCGCTATTTCCATTGTAATAGTTTTAAACCATCTATTTTCCCTATGATGAACATTATTTTCATCAAAATCACTTGCACGGCCTTGACCGGTTACTAAAATTGGTATAGCTCCTTTTTCTTTTACTCTTCTTAACATCTCTATAGTACTAGCTTTATATTCTTCCTCATTTGAATAATTAGTATCATTAATTCCAAAAGCAACCAAATAGTAATCACCTGGTTTAATATAATCTTCTATTGCATCAAATTGTCCACTTATTAAAAATCCTTTAGCAAACTGACCTCCTGTTGCATAGTTATGTACTCGAAAATTATCTGGGAGATATTTTTCAAGCATCTGTCCCCATCCCCCTTGAGTTTTTGGAACCATAGGAGCCACTAAAGGATAATAAGCTGTAACTGTTGAATCTCCACCAACAAAAATAGTATGATTAGGTTCTAAATCATCACTTATTTTCGACACTTCAATAGCACTAATAGAAAAACTTGTACCTTCTTTTCCCGCTGTGCCCAATATATTTAACTGACCATCTGTAACAGGAATCTCAAACTCACTTACCGCATTGTTACCAGTCATATTCATAACAGCAAAGTAACCTTCTGCGGCAACACTCATTCTGAAAATATCTCCTGCAATAACTTTTATCTTATATCTTCCACTTGGCACATCAATATTAAAAGTATTTTTACTAGTTACCCCGCTATTTAAAAATTCTACGGCATTTGAACAAACTCCATCACCAGAAGATTTTACATCTCTAATCTGTTCAATATTATTAAAACCATAACCAAGCTCCTTTGAGTATTTAGTTGTTGAAGAAGCACTAGCATAATCATCTAATTTATTCTCTGTTCCTAAATTAAATTTAAGCAACTTTGATACTTCTACAATACTTACCTCTCCATTAAAGTCTAAATCCAGTTTACCATCCTTAACTAATACTTTATGAGTGACTTCTAGATATTTTTTATTTTCACTCCCTGAACCTTTATACATAGTGTCACCTTCAGCCTTAACCTCTAAATGTTTTTTAGGGCCTATTACTGTAACATTATATTCCCCATTATCAAGTTTCTGACTAAATGAAAAATCTCCAACTAAAGCTGACTCTTTTGAATTTTCCCTGCGAACAACCTTCGAGACACCGTTTACATCTTTAGGCATAATAGATATATAATCCTTATTTTCATCTCCTCCAAAATCATACTTATAATCAGCATAACCTAGTGCATTTCTTTTATCTTCTGTGACTGCACTAGTATTATAAGCACCACTTAAAAGCATAAAAATTGAAATTATTAATACAATCGAATTTTTTGACAAATAAGTTTTTTTCAACTTCAGCCCCCCTTTTCTATATATTTACTCCACAGTTAAAATATACAAATTTAAATATTGCTTGTCAACACAAAATAACATGATAACAGATTTTTTTGCATTCAATACCGCCAGTATTATGTTGAATTTTATCTAAAAATAACAACACCACATAATTAGGAAACTCTAATATTAAAATACTATATAATAATAAAAGGATATCAAAAATTAATTGACATCCCTTCATTCTATTCTTTTGCTTCATATGCTTCATCACAAGCTTTTATTAAAAAAATCCCTGTAACCAAAATTGATAATAAATTTACAATAGTAAAAATATTATAATATTTCATTGCATCAAGCAATACCCCAAAAATAAAAGATCCTATAGGTATAGCACCTCTAGAAAACATACCAAGTATTGAAAAAAATCTTGATCGCATCCCCGGTGGAACAAGGTTTTGAAGATTTGTTGAAATAGGAGTATTAACAAAAGCATTAAAAAATCCCATTCCTATGCAACAAATTGATATAGATAGAAATAACGCGAATGTTGCCCCTCCATAAATCTCAACTGACTTAGGGAAAATTAAAGCACATACTATTAAGGTTATAGCTGTTTCTATCATAAGTCCAAGTTTCATAAGTCTTTTAAGTCCTAATCTTTTAAAATATGCTGAAATAGCAATATTCCCAAACAATATACCTGTTGTAAAGAAACAAATTATATATCCATACTGCTCTGACGCAAATCCAATTTCTTTTTTTAATGTATAAGGCATTAGTATATCAAATAATGGAACAAGTAAAAAATTAGAGGTCATAGCAAAACTGAACAATTGAAGTAATCCCTTTTTTCTCACTATGAACTTTAGAACTTCTAAGTTTTCACTTAAAAATAACTTGGTATTAATTTTTTCCTTTTCAACTACTTTCCTTCTATAAGTAATAAGCAGAGAAAACATTGCTGATGATAAAAAGGAAAGTCCATTAATTAAGAATACCATTTTTATTCCCCAAATACCGTAGATAACTCCCCCTAATGCAGGCCCTAAAATATTAGCTGCTGCATCAAATCCTCCTTTAGCAGAATTTGCTTCTATAAGTTCTTCTCTAGATATTAAATCTGGCATAAGCGCAGCAGAAGATGCATCAAATAGGCTGTCCATAATTGATATGAATACCTGTAAAGAAAATAAAATAAAAATATTAAGAGTTCCCATCATAGCAAATATTCCAAAAAGACAAATTAATACTCCCCTGCATAAATCCATTGTTACCATTATATTTTTTCTATTTTTTCTATCCCCAAGTATTCCTGAAAAAGGTGATGTAATTAATGCTGGCACAAGTGTCAGTATTGAAAACATCCCCATTAATGTTCCAGATCCAGTTAAATCTAATATAAACAATGGTAATGCTATGCTTTGAATTCCGCTGCCTATTAACGATACAAACCTACCTCCAAAATACATCCATATATTTTTACTTTTTTTCACAATTTTACTCCTTTACCCAATAGCTTTTACAATCATTAGTTCTTTCAACATATCCATACTCTATTAAAGCCCTTCTTAAACTGGCGTAATCTGAATATATTCTCTTTAAAATTCTGTTAATTTCCTTTTCCGAATAAATTTTCCCCTTTGAAAAATTTCTCACTATTTCCTCAAGTACAATAACTTTTTTCTTAGCCTTGGCTGGATAACTTTTCAAAGCTCCATTCTCATCCATATATTTTTTTATAGTCTCCATTTTTTCTTTATCTGTTATATTAAATCTATCATCTAAAATGGTTGCTGTTTTATGTGCATCACAAATAACTTCTTTATCAAGTTTATTAATCTTCCTATTAGTATTTTCAGCTAATAGATCCATCATAGTTAAAAATATTCTTGCTTGCTTTTCTTTTTCTCTTAACTTGTACTTATGATTTCTGACAGTTGATTGGGCCACTCCCATTTTTTCTGCAACTTCTTTATCTGATAACCCTTCAGAAATTAATGATATTACCTCCTTTTGGATATCAGAAACTCCTAAAAAAGTTGAATTCATTCCCAAAAGATAATTAAGCACTGAACCATGACTATCTTCTATATGCATCTCTATAGCCTTCTTAGCCTCATACAATGCTGATCTAACCTCATAAATACGTCCTTTTTCAAATTCTTTTTCACAAATAATACATTTGTATTCTTTCTCTCTCTCTATAAATCCACTTTTTACTTCCTCCATATTTGCATTCCAAAATATTTCATTTGTCTTTATATCCATATATATTAATCTCCTTCCAACAATTAACTCTACATACATATTACATCTTTTTTATAATATTGTCTATATATTTATAGACATTCTATCACTTTATCTACGATTATTAATATCTTTTACAAAAGACAATAGAGATTGTCCAATTGTATAAAATATGTAATATAAAATTTATCTTTCCCTTTTCTCTAATATAAATAAAAAACTAAAAAGATAACTAGGTGTATTATTTTGTCATGTTACTGCCATAATATACACCTATAATTTAGTTATATAAATTAATAAAACATTATTTATCCCCCAAAAATAGATAATGTACTATTTTAAGAATGACTTAATCATCCCCCTGATTAAGTCATTCTTTTTATTAGTTATATACACGTTTAAATTTGATTTAAATATTATCGCGTCTTACATTTTGATATTGATTTTTAATATCGTTATATGTTATCATGTATTTGCAGACATAATTCTAATCATTACTTAATTAAAAGTTAAATGTTGTATATAGGTGTCGAATTATGTTTTTTTAAAATGCTGCAAATACTTTATTCACTCCCAAAATTGTATAAAGTTTGTTTTTATCCCTTAGTAGCATCCTTACTTTCTATTTTTATAGAACTCTTATTAGCTACTAAGGGATATTTTTCAGCTTCACTTGAATATTTTTTTCAATTCCAGTAGAGACTTAGAATCTATTAATTTAAGATATAGATAATTTAACAATAAAAAAACCAGGGATTATTTCTAATCCCTAGCTTTCTTTTGAAATAAGTGTACTTATGGGGACTTTAAAATTATTTTCGGAACAAACCTAAAATATTATTGTTAAAATCAGCTTCCATGAGAATCACCTCTTTCGATATTATTATGTGCAATGTTAAATTAAATATACAATATTATTAAAATTTTTTATTATATAATGAAAAACACTCAAAATGACTAACTAACTCTGTAATTATTTTTTTACATCCTTTTTAATGTTATCATTAAAAATTTTCATAACAGCTACTGTAATTACACCGGCATATATTATGAATCCTTCAAATGCCCCAAAACCAAATACATTTCCTAATGCCTGGCAATTATTAAATATGAAATTATATACTAACAAATCTAACCTAAACATAAACACCTCTAACAATTTAAATTATTCCCAACTTATCTTTTTCATTCATGTCTCTTTTCTTCTTGAAATACTCAATTATGTTAAATCAATTTTAAATATTCTTTCACTCTAACTTATTCACAAGAAAATAAATTTATCCCACCTTTATTACTATCGTTGTAAAAAAACACCTTCAATACAGATATTAATTCTATATCAAAAGTGTATAAAAACTAAACATATATCATCATGCAAAAAATCCAACTGATTTTTAAACCTTTTTATTTTTTAGTGAAACATAATATATATATTTTTGTTAATAACTCGGCAATAATTCTTCTATCTTTGGAAATATTTATATAATATTATATAAGTGTAAAATAAATCAATAAGGAGCTAAAAATTATGAAAAAAATGAACAAAACCAAAATCAAAACATTATGTGCTGGAGTACTAGCAACTGTACTTCTTTCTTCAACATCTGCCTTTGCTGCTAATGATACTAGTACAACTACTAAAACTGCTGCTAGTGCAACAACTAAATATATGTATGATCCTTCATTCATGTATCGTCAATACTATGATGGCACTGTATATGCAACAAATGTACATTTAGAAAATCCAGTTACTTATAACGGAAAATCATATACGGCTATAAGCATTACTATGAGTGACAATTCACATGTTGGTACATTTGTAGAGTCTTTGGTTGATTATAATCACAAAAACGATGACATTCCTATAGCCTCATTACAAATATTATTAAATCATTATGGATACAACTTACATGTTACTGGAATATTTGATACCAACACATTTAACGCATTATCAGACTTCCAAAGCAAACATCCTGATTGTGGTGCCATTAATGGAGTTTGTGGCGAGAAAACTTGGAAAACTCTTGTTAATAACTTCTAATACTAATATATAATAAACATTATAAAGAAAAAAAAAAATTGACCCTAGTGGGTCATTTTTTTCTTTACCTGCTAATGTTAGTTAATCTCTAATTTTAACATAAATTCTATTAATATTCGGCAAAATCACCAAAAAATACACTCCCTTTTTTATTTCAAAGGAAGTATATTCTAAGTTCAATATATAATTACATTAGTTGTTTATAAAAAGCCTTATTCTTCCCATCCTTCAGGGAATTCAGCATTGTGGTAAACTTCTTGAACGTCATCATCATCTTCAAGTAAATCTAACATCTTTTGGAACTTCTTAGCATCAGCTTCATCTATTGCAGTATATGTATCTGGAATCATCTTAACTGCTGCTTCTAAGAATTCTATTCCCTTTGCTTCTAAAGCTTCTCTAACTTCACTAAAGTCTTCAGGTGTAGTAGTTACTACAAATACTTCTTCTTCATCAGCATTAAAGTCTTCTGCTCCAGCATCAAGAGCTAACATCATCATTTCATCTTCATCTCTATCAGCTTTTTCTATAACAATTTCACCTTTTTCTTGGAACATGAATCCCACACAACCAGTAGATCCCATATTTCCTCCACCTTTTGTGAAGGCACTTCTAACATTTCCTGCAGATCTATTTTTATTGTCAGTAAGAGTTTCAACAATTACAGCTACTCCACTTGGTCCATAACCTTCATATACAATTGTTTCATAACTTACTGAATTCATATCTCCTTCAGCTTTTTTAATTGCTCTAGCAATATTATCATTAGGCATATTAGCCGCCTTAGCTTTTGCTATAACATCTCTAAGCCTTGCATTGATATCTGGATTAGCTCCACCATTTTTTATAGCTATAGCTAATTCTTTACCTATTTTAGTGAATATCTTTCCTCTTTTAGCATCAACTTTACCTTTTTTAGCTTGAATGTTATGCCATTTTGAGTGTCCTGACATGCTTATTCCTCCTATCTTAATTTCATAAAACCTATAAAATTATATCATATATTGAAAGGAAATAAAAGACATCTATCTTTGTTGCTCCTAAATAGACACATCTTTATAAAGTCTATTTTCTTCTTTAAAATATATACCTTCTTCACTTTTCTCAATAAAAGCCTTCCCATTTGTAGAATTCATTAATTCTTTTTCTATAGTAGCTGCTTGTTCAATTTCTGCTAGAATATATAACTTGACTTTTTCTTCATATAGCGTGTCCTCAATATGCCAAAGATTTTGAGAACATACATATTGAACCTTTCCTAAAAGATCATAATCCAGGGTAATAGTAAATTTTAAACCATTAACCTTTTCTACTATACCAGCTGCCTTAATTGCAATGGATGCACCTTTAGTATAAGCCCTAGTAAGTCCACCAGCACCTAGAAGTATGCCTCCAAAATACCTTGTAACTACAATAGCACAATCTGTTATTCCGCTTTTTTTCATAACTTCGAGTATTGGAATTCCTGCTGTCCCTTGAGGTTCTCCATCATCTGAATACCTCTGAATCCCCATATTCTTTCCTATTACATACGCCCAACAATTATGTCTTGCTTGCTTATGTTTTGACTTTATTTCATTAATAAATTTCTTAGCCTCTTCTTCTGACTCAACTCTTTTTGAATATCCAATAAACTCAGACTTCTTTTCTTCAAATGAATCTTCGCCTAAATTTCTGATAGTTATATATGGCATAAGTCTAGTTCCTCTCTAATAGTCTCTAATCCTTTTAATATTTTCTCTTCATTTGTTTGAGAAAATCCTATTCTAAAAGTTTTATCCCCATCCTTCATATCTCTAAAAAATAAAACTCCTGGAGTTATATATACTCCTTTTTTTCTAAGCCTTAAAAACAGTTCTCTTGAGGTAACAAAAGATTCCTTAAGAACTAAATAAAATGTTAATCCACCACCAGGCTTATTATAAGTAACATATTCACTTAGTTTTTCATCTAAAATCCCCGTCATTAACTTATATCTTTTTTGATATTCTTTATTTAGTAAAGCTATATTTTCTTTCCACTTATTTTCCACTATATACATTTCCAACGCCCTTTGCATAAGACTCGAGGTCGCTATATCAGTATTAAATTTAGAATTTTGCATGCTTTCCTTAAAAATAGTTGGCATAACCATGTAACCAATTCTAATTCCCGGTAAAAATATCTTAGAAAAGCTTTTTATGTAAATCACTCTTTCTTCTCTATCTAACCATTTAAAAGGTGTGTATTCTACAGATTGGTCATAAATTAATTCCGAAAGATAATCATCTTCTATAATATAAAAATCATACTTCTCAGCAAGTTCTATTAACTTCTTCTTTTTTTCCAAAGAATAACTTATGCCAGTAGGATTTTGGAAATAACTCATAGTATAAAAACATCTTATTTTATTTTTCTTTAGAATCTCTTCAAACTTATCTAGATCAACTCCATCACTTTCCATATCAACTTCAAAGATATTTGCTCTTCTCCATCTAAATACAGATAGTGCTCCACCATAAGTTGGTTTTTCTACTATAACATTATCATTAATATTTAACATGGCTTTTGATGCAATGTCGATTCCTTGCTGAGCACCTGAAACTATTAGTATATCTTCATCTTGAAGAGTATTATTCCAAAAGGCTTTATTAATAGTTCCTCTAAGCTTCTCATATCCAAGAGCATTCTGCGAAATTAAAGCTTCAACTCCATCCCTGTCTAATACCCTATTTATAATATCTTTAAAATCTTCTATTGGGAATAATACTTCACCTGTAGTTTCTCCTGCAAAATCTATAGCATCTTCCATATTTTCTGACATCAGCTTTTTAAAGGTTTTAGAATATTCTTTCATAAATATAGAAACATTTTCTTTTCTCTTAGCATATGTGCCACTGCCAACTTTTTGATAAGCAAAGCCATCATTTTGGAGTTTTTTATAAGCATTTACTATTGTAACTTTATTTACCCTTAGAAACTCAGTATATTCTCTAATGGTAGGAAGTTTCTCTCCATCTTCTATAACTTTTGTTTCTATTAACTTTTTTAAATGCACGGCTATTTGTACATATTTAGGTATTTCTTCCTTAAAATCAATTTTTAAATACTCCTTCACTATACAAACTCCATTCCTACTTTTTTCTATTCTTCATAGCATATACAATTTCATCCAAAACCTTTATTTCTTCCGAATCCTTTAAACCTCTTTTTTTCTTAACAATTATCTTACGCTTTTCAAGTTCCTTTAATATATTCTCTATTTTTATATCAAAATTTTTAAACTTCTCATCCTTTTTAATTTCATTTGAGCTTAGAAAATCATTTTTTTCCTCTAAGTAATCCAATAATAGTTTGCATGAGATCACTATATTTTCATCAAGAAACCTATTGACATAATCGATAATATAAATTATTGATTCTTTTTTAGTTTCAACATAAAACAATCTATCAACTACCTCTTTAAACTCATTATTCAAATTAGCAGCCATAGTTAACGAATCTTTAGACACAACATATCCATTTAGATTTATAAATAACCTTGCCAAACTATCTAATACCCTTATTAAGATTTCATAAGAAGTCCTAAAGCCACCATTTGAAAAGTATTTTCTACATACACCTAAATCTTTAATAAGATTTCCAAGGTAAACTAAATTCCATATTTCTATTTGATCATCAGTTGAATATCTAGCCTTTTTATATATTTCTTCTATATCTTCATCTCTGGAAAACACAATCCTAGATTCTATTAATAAATTTCTTATAAAGCCTTTTTGTCCTTGATTTTCATATAACTCAAAAAAACTTTTCCTATGAAGTAATTTAGTATGTACAGGAACTCCTAGAATTTCTGAATATACATCCCTTATTTTTTCGTACTCATTAGAATACACAACAAATAAATCTATATCTGATTCTTCCCAAACATCACCTGTAACTATACTTCCAAAAGTAAAAATCGCTAGGACCTTTTTATTCTTCTTTAATGTATTTACTATAGATTGAAAAGCATTTTGTAACTCAATAACGGTTTTTGCCATCATCCCTCTCCCTTCCTATAGTATTTTCTGCTTTTTTACATTATAACATAAAATATATTAATATTTATCCTATTGCATATTCCTTACTTTTATTATAAATTTCATCATCAACTTCAACCACCATAAAAGTTCCTTCATCCCTATATTCTTCTTCAAAAATTCTTCCGTTTCTATGAAGAAATGATACCATATCACCCTTATCATAAGGGATTAGATATTCCACCTTTTTGAAGTTATATGGTAATTTTTCTTCTATCTTCTCTAAAAGACTTTCTAAATTAATATTTTCTTTAGCAGATACTTCTATTACTTCCTCATAATTCAACTGACTTTTTAAGTCATTTAATTTTTCTTCATCTACCATATCTACTTTATTTAAAACTAAAATAGTTTCCTTATCTCTAGCTCCAAGTTCACCTAAGACTTCTTCTACTGCTCTAATTTGCTCTAATGCTCCAGGTACAGAAGCATCTACAACATGACAAAGTAAATCTGAATAAATTACTTCCTCTAAAGTTGACTTAAATGCTTCAACAAGTTCATGAGGTAATTTTCTTACAAACCCTACAGTGTCAGTTAAAGTTATTAACCCCTTATTTTTTAATGTTATAGCTCTAGTAGTTATATCTAGTGTAGCAAATAACATATCAGCTTCAAAAACTTTTTCTTTTGACTTTCCTTCATTAGTTGCAGCTATATCGCAAAGAGCATTTCTTAAGGTAGATTTTCCTGCATTAGTATAACCAACTAGAGAAACCTTAGGAATACTTTCCTTATTTCTTTTCTCTCTTTGAATTTCTCTCGTTCTCTTTATCTTTTTTAATTCATTATTTAAGTCGTATATACTTTCATTAATATGCCTTCTATCAGTTTCAAGTTTCTTTTCTCCAGGCCCTCTAGTACCTATTCCTCCTCCTGTTCTTGATAAAACTGTACCTAATCCTTGAAGCCTACTCTTTCTGTATTTAAGTTGTGCAAGTTCTACTTGAATTTTAGCTTCCTTACTCTTTGCTCTTCTTGCGAATATTTCTAAAATAAGAGTAGTTCTATCAATTACCTTTGCACCTAATGCATTTTCTAAGTTTCTAACTTGAGATCCAGATAATTCATCATCAAATATGATCAAATTTGCCCTTTCAGTTTGTCTTAATGATGCAATTTCTAAAACCTTTCCTCTCCCTATAAAAAAAGCTGGATCAATCTTACTTCTACTTTGAAATACAGTTTTTAACACCGGTATATCACATGCCTCAGTAAGTTCAACTAATTCTTCCAAACTTTCTGTAGTATCAGAGCCTACTAAAATTGCTTTTTCTTCATCATTTTCAACCACTTCATTTTCTTTAATTAAACTTTCAATATATCTTGCCTTATCTAAAATATTTATTGATAATAACTCTTCTAGAGAAAGATTTCTGGTTTCTTCAAACATTAATGTATTATTAAATACCGAAAGCATACCAATAGAATAATCTATTATCTTTCCTTCATAAATTCCAACTGCTACTATTGCATCAAGCTTTAATTTTATTAATGCAGACAAATCTAAAGCTGATAAATTAGAAATTCCATTTGGATGAGTATGTATAACTTTAACTCCCGAAAGTCTTCCTTCCTTTATGTCTAGCAGGGGAAGCTCAACTGATGAAGAATCTCCAATTGCTACCGACTGAACTTTTCCTTTCCTATCTATAGCAACGCTAATCTCTCTTTCTATGTTAGTTGAAACCCTACTCATTACATTTATTATTTCCTCACTAACAACTTCATCTTTCAAAATTTTAATTCTATATATATCTTCTAATTGATCTAAAAAACTTTTCTTGACTCCATCTATATTTCCATTTATCATAGTATCACCTCTTATATATACATATGTTTGCAACTTTCAATTAATTTTATACTATATGTTTACAGTTGTAAACATTACATAAATTGATTAAAACTAGATAAAATAAAGTTGCAAGATTAATTAAAAATCTGTAATATGAATTAAGAGAAATAATATAAATTTAATAAATACTTTAACTGTTTTGAAACGGAGGATACCAATGGAAGATAAGAAACGTAATATTCTATTATCAAAAGAGACTATAGATACTAGAATAGAAGAACTTGGAGCTGAGATAACAAAAGACTACGAAGGGAAAAATCTTTATGTATTATCTCTTTTAAGAGGTAGCTTTATGTTTACTGCTGATCTTGTAAGAGCTCTTGACACTAAGGTAATGGTAGGATTTATGACTACTTCAAGTTATGGTCATAGTGAGACTAGTTCAGGGGAAGTAAAGATAGTAAATGATATCCCTGATAATATAGAAGGTTTTGATGTTTTAATAGTTGATGATATAGTAGATACTGGATATACCATGGAATTTATAATAAACCATGTAAAAAAGCTTGGCGCTGCATCAGTAAAGAGCTGTGTACTACTTGATAAGCCATCTAGAAGAAAAACTAATGTTCACCCTGATTATAGATGTTTTGAAATAGATGATGTCTTTGTTGTTGGTTATGGTTTAGATTATGGTAACTACTATAGAAATATTCCTTATGTATTCAACTGGCAAGATTAAATGAATTTTAATAAAATGTACAATTAATTATAAACTTAAATTTGTTTTTAATTAATTGTACATTTTATTTTATTGTCCCTTAGAAAAATCTATTGCAGTATTTGGTATCTTTCCTACTATAATAGTTTCTGCTACAGGTATTTCACAGGTTATATCCATTTCCTTACTATGAAGAGGTATAATTATTTTTACTGTTGCCTCTACATTTAAATAAATTTTATGTCTTGTTTGATTTATTCCTGCACTTTCAAATTTTGATTCGTAGTTTACCTTCATATTTCCAATAGGTTCAATTTTTACTGTAATTTCAGGGCCTAAATTATAAAATGCACTTTGCTCAGTTATCCATCCAATTGGAACTTTTACTCCTACCTCCCCCATCTTCTGCAATCTTTCATTACACTTTATGGCAAGCTCTGAAGCTAAGTAATTTAACTTTACAGTATTTGCCCTTATAAGATTAATATTATTATCCTTATCCCTATCAATTATTATCATTTCATCATACTTAAATTCATCATTAAACAGCTCTAAACTAGTCGAGCTTATTGTATCAACAGTCTTTGCTCTAACTGCACTTTCCGATTTGACTAGCGCTGACGGTAAAACCCTGACATCAAAAATATATAAAAGAGTAATTAATATGGTAAAAATTGTAATAGTAATCAAAAAATGCGGTTTTATTTTCCGCTTTCTTGGTTTTACATAGTATTTCATATAACACCTTATTGTTGAGTTATTGATTTAATCATATTATAATTATGCTATAGTATAATATAATATAATTAAATATAAAAAATTTGGGAGGAACAAATGGCTATAGATAAAAATTCAAATAAAAGAAATAACGCCACTAAGTCTCCAGCAAAAAAAGGTGCTCCTCAAAAAGGACGCAAAAAGAAAAAGAAAAAGAGTAGAGTAAGAATTATTTTCAGAAGAATTTTCTTTACATTACTATTTTTAATGTTAACTGTAATGGTTATAGGTGCTGGTTACATTTTTGCTGTTATTAAAAGTACACCCCCTCTTGATGTGGATGCTGTCCTTAACTTAAGTCAGCCTACATCTGTATATGATAAAGATGGTGTATTTATGGATAACTTACATTCTGAAGTCGATAGAACGGTTGTAACCTTTGATAAAATACCTCAACATTTAAAAGACGGTTTTATTTCAATTGAAGACCAAAGATTTGAATCACATAAAGGAATTGACCCTATTAGAATTGCTGGATCTTTTGTTACTGATATTACTAAAATCTTTAAACGTCAAAGTGGTATGCATGGAGGTTCTACTTTAACTCAGCAATTATTAAAAAACACTGTACTTACAGATGAGGATTTTATTGTTGAAAGAAAGATAAAAGAAATCTGGCTAGCACTTAGTCTAGAGAAAAAATTATCAAAAGATGAAATTTTGAATCAATATCTAAACACAATACCTCTTGGAGGAACTGCTTATGGTGTTGAAGCAGCAGCAAATCTTTACTTTGCTAAATCTGTTAAAGATCTTAATCTTATTGAATGTGCTTATATTAGTGGAATTGCTCAAGCGCCAACATATTATAGCGCATACAATGAAAATAACAAAAAGAATCCTAGTCCTTATATTAACAGAACAAAAACTGTGTTATCTAAAATGCATGAATTAGGCAAAATAACAGATGCTGAATTTAATCAAGCTATTGCTGATATAGATGCAGGGAAATTAGTTTTTTCTTCTAAGAAAAATAGCTATACTCTTCAATATGAGTGGTATCTAAATCCAGCTGTATCACAAGTTAAAGAAGATTTAAAGGCTAAATACAAATATTCGGATGAAGAAGTTTCTAGACTTCTAGCTAATGGTGGCTTAAAAATAACAACTAACATGGATAGAGCACTTCAAGATTATACTCAAAATTTATTAAATAATTTCACAGCTCAAAATGTTGGTTATAAAGAAACTTATGTTGAAGGAACTAAAACCCCAGAGTTTCAAGCTTCAGCTACTATAGTGGATTATAAGACTGGTAAGGTTCTAGTTATGATAGGTGGTAGAGGTGAGCACGGAGCACAATCTGCCAATAGAGCTTATACTTACTTAAGACCAATTGGATCTACTACAAAACCATTAACGGTATATGGTCCAGCTATAAATGAAAAAATATTAACTGCTGGTTCTACGATAGATGATTCACCTATTGAAGATAATATCGGAAAAAATCTTGATAATGGAAAACCATATGCTGTAAGAAATGATGATTTTAAATTCGATGGTAACATAACTTTAAGAGACGGTTTGACAAAGTCTAAAAACGTAGCTTCAGTAATAGTTGAAAATACAATTGGTTTAAAAACCGGATTGTCATATGGCGAAAAGTTTGGATTAGTTTATAATCAAGAATCTAAATCCTCTATTGCAACTTTAGCCCTTGGTCAATTTAACGGTAATCAAGATGGAGGTAATACATTTATTACTGCATCTGCATTCGGTGTTTTTGGAAATGGAGGTGTTTATACAACACCAAAATTATACTCAAAAGTTTTAGATGCTTCCGGAAATACTCTTTTAGATTCTGAAGCAAATATTAAAACAAAAGAAATTTTTTCACCACAAACAGCTTATATACTTTATGATATTTTAAAAGGTTCCCTCGAAACTACTGGTCCATCCGCTAAGTGGGGCGATATGGCTGTCGCAGGAAAAACTGGTACTACTACAGATAGTAAAGATCTTTGGTTTACAGGAGTTACTCCTTATCTTTCTGGTTCTGTTTGGATCGGTTATGATAAACCAAAAAAACTTAATACCTATTCTGATACTTCTGCTAGTCTTTGGGGACAAATAATGGCAAAAGCTCATAAGGGAAAAGAAATTAAAGATATAGATGCTCCAAGCGGACTAGTAAAGGTAGCTGTATGTAAAGACTCTGGCAAATTGCCAACTGCACTTTGTCATAGTGATCCTAGAGATAGAGTTTATGAAGAATATTTTATTGAAGGTACACAACCGACCTCATATTGTGATGCACATGTATCTTCAAAAATAAATACAGCTAATAGCAAATTGGCATCAGCAAATACACCAGCTTGGCTTCTAGGTGACAGAATATTCGTTAAGAAAATAAATCCAAACTCAGTTACTGCTGATTTTCCGTACCTATTGCCAACTGTTGTAGATGATACTGCTGCTGTAGCTCTTCCAGAAACTCCATCTACAACAACGGATAATTCAAAAACATCTACTAACAGTAACGATAGCACTAATACTAATACAAACACTAATACCAATACAAAAACTAACGCTGATACTGATGCCGATAAAAAGGATACTACAACAGATTCAACTAAACAAAAAATAATTAATCCACATTAAAAATAGCTGTCTCAATTGAGACAGCTATTTTTTTAAGCACTTGTGCCTGTAACATTACTCTTTTCTGAATTTATGATATCACCAGTTTCAGTCGATACAAAATATTTCATTTTTATTTCTTTATTATTTTCACCTAACCCCTTTAATGAGACTACATAACATAGTTCTAATTCTGTTTTATCTTTATTTTCACTATATGCCTTATAAGTTTTCTCATTAAATTCAGCTGATTTATATAATTTTAGGAACTCACCTTTGGATATTTCTGAAGCATTTAATTCATCTATATTTATTTTTACATTTTTAGGCTCTTTATCTATAGATGAATTAGAAAAACCATCAAGTTTTCCTGTTTCTTTATTTACTTTTAAAGATAAATTGTAATTATAAAACGGATATCCATCCTTATACTTTGTAAACAATAGAGAATAATATGGCATCACTTGAGTTTCTTCTTCCTTTACAACCTCTTTAAACCTGCATTCACCTTTATAGATAATGCCTAAGTATTTCTCACCAATGCTCTTAGCTTCATCAGCTGTAATTTTGCTCTTATCAGCCATGCTATTTTTATTAGTAAATCCAATGACGTTATACTTTGCATCTACATCAATAGCATATTCACCTGAAACCACACTATAATATTCTTCATTTTTAGATGGATCACTCTTTTTAGTAGATTTGTATTTGTCATTCTCTTTATTCATGGTGATAATATTATTTGAAGAAAGTAATTGTAAGAATGCCTTTGCAGACTTCTTTTCCTTAGCCCCAGAACCAATAAACATATATACTGTAAATACTGCGCAAAGTGTTAGAATCGCCAGTATAGTAAATACTACTATACTTGTCTTTTTATAATTCATTAGTTACCTCCATAAAATAGTATAAAACTTTACTTAATAGTTTATATCCATATAAATATTTTACAATATTACATCTCTTTTATAAAGTTTTTTTCTACTAGCCCTAATCTACTTTCTAACTCTTCTGAAAGCTTCCTTCCACCAATTTTCTCTACTAGCGACAAAATCATTTCCAAACTTCCAATAGTATTTGCACTAAGAATTACTTTGCCATTGTCAACAAAATTCTTATCGACTATCCTATCTTCCTCTAGCCCTTCAAGCTCAGTTTCAAGCTTTGGAATTCGAATTCCTTCTAAAGCTCTACATCTTATAAGGAATTTAATCCCCTCCCCCTGTGTACAAATATAATCACAATGATTTAAATTCATCATAATATACTTTATGATTTCTTTATCTTTAACATGACTATCCACAAATTCTCCTCCTGGTATTATTAGCACATCAGGTTTATAATTTTCAAAATCTATTATATCAACATTAATTGTAGTACCATTTCTAAATTTTATGGTATTCTTTAATGCTACATCAACAATACTAAATAACTTTTTTCCTTTAATTTCATTAGCCATCTCTAAACTTTCACAAATTATACCATAATCCATTATACTCATTCCATCATACATGAGTATGCCTATGCTATTTGTGCTATCTATTCTATTATCTAAAAATTCCTCCTTTGTTATTTTCATCTTAATTCCATCTTTATATTGTCCAACTTCTTGGAATCCTAATTTTTTAGCTATTCTAACACCAGTTTCTGTTGGAATGCTATCAATTATCATTTCTCCACCAAATTCTAAAAAATAATATTCAAATAAAAGTCTAAGCGCCTCTTCTCCATATCCCTTATTTCTATATCTATGGTGTATCTTTAAATTAAATCTTGCTATTTTTGTAGCAGAATCATATCCATGAAAACTAACTTCACCTATTGCCTTATCTCTAATAGTGTAAACTAAACAATAAAAATTCTTGCCATCAGTTGGATAAACCATCTTCTTATAAAACATCTCCCATTTATCCTCTGGAAAATTAAATACGCCTCCTATTTCTTTCATTGTTTCTTCATCTGACCATAACCTTGAAATAAAAGTAAACTCCTTAAAATCAGGCTGTTTAATATATATTTTTTTACCATTTCTTCTATAACTATCTTTATTCTCTACCATAATTACCACCTAATTCTTTATTTATATTATTAAATATCTCATATTTATGTAGTATTATCAATAGTTTAGAAAATTAAGTATATAAATATTCACAAAAAAATCATCTTCTAGTCGAATATAGTTTTCATCTTAGTATTAGTAAACATACTGATTTTAATAACTAAACCTATTTCCACTTTTCTCTATTTAACTTCTTACATATCCTTACTTTAACTACAGTGAAATTTTTTCTTATTTTTACAAAAAAATCTTGATTTTATTTAATAAAATTTATATAATATTTTTGTTTGTTTAGTAATTTTAAACATATAGTTTAGTAAAAGTTATTTTTATTGGTAGGTGAAAATATGCAAATTGGAGCAAAAATTCGTAGACTAAGAATTGAAATACAACTCACCCAAGAAGAACTTGCAAATAGATGCGAGCTCTCAAAAGGATTTATATCTCAACTTGAAAATGATTTAACATCCCCATCTATTGCAACCTTAGTTGATATATTAGAAATTTTAGGCACAAACCTAAAAGAGTTCTTTAGCGAAACCGAGGAAGAACGTGTCACCTTCAGTAACGAAGATATGTTTCAAACTGAAGATAATGATTTAAAATATAATCTTATGTGGCTAGTTCCAAATGCTCAGAAAAATATAATGGAACCAATTATGATCACTTTAGCCCCTGATGGAAGATATACATTAGAAGAGCCACATGAGGGTGAAGAATTTGGCTATGTCCTATCTGGAAGTATATTTTTGCACTTAGGTAATAAAAAATATAAAGTAAAAAAAGGGGAAAGTTTCTACTTCAAACCAAGAGAAAGTCACTATATTTCTAACTCCGGAAAGACTTTAGCAAAAGTAATTTGGATCAGTACTCCCCCATCATTTTAATTAGTATAGAAAGAGGTGTTTATGATGGATAAAAATATAATTGAGTTAAAGAATATCACAAAAGCATATAGTGATAACACTGTACTTGATAATCTATCTTTAAGTATTAAAAGTAATGAATTTTTGACCTTATTAGGTCCATCAGGTTGTGGTAAAACAACCACTCTTAGAATAATAGCTGGATTTGAAAATTCTGATTCTGGAGATATCTTATTTCATGGAGAAAGTATATCAAATCTGCCCCCTAATAAGCGACCTGTAAACACCGTTTTCCAGAAGTATGCTCTATTTCCTCATATGAATGTTTATGAGAATATTGCTTTTGGGCTAAAAATTAAAAAACTTACTAAAGAAGATATAGATAAAAAAGTAAAAGAAATACTTAACCTAGTTTCTCTATCTGGTTTTGAAAAAAGAAACATCGAATCTCTAAGTGGAGGACAACAACAAAGGGTCGCTATAGCTAGAGCACTAGTTAATGAGCCAGAAGTTCTTCTTTTAGATGAACCACTTGGAGCTTTGGATTTAAAATTAAGAAAAGAAATGCAACTTGAACTAAAGAAAATTCAGCAAAGACTTGGAATTACTTTTATCTTCGTGACTCATGATCAAGAAGAAGCTTTAACTATGTCTGATACTATTGTGGTTATGAATAAAGGTGTTATTCAACAAAAAGGATCTCCAGAAGATATATATAACGAACCAGCCAATGCATTTGTTGCTGACTTTATAGGCGAAAGTAACATTATAGATGGTGTTATAGTTGAAGACTTTAAAGTTATCTTCTGTAATAAAGAATTTGAATGCGTAGATAAAGGGTTTAACCCTAATGAAAATATTGATGTAGTTATTAGACCTGAGGACATTAAAATAGTTGCAAAGGACAACGGAATGCTTAACGGTATAGTTAAGTCTGTTAACTTTAAAGGAGTTCACTATGAAATGGTAGTAAAGGAAAGTGAAAGAGAATTTATTATTCATAATACAAAATTTTATGATGTAGATTCAGAAATTGGATTAGATATTTATCCTGAAGATATTCATATAATGAGAAAGGTTAGATACTATGAATAGGAAAAATAGCTCAAAAGCTACTTATCCATATATGTTTTGGTGTTCTTTATTTATCATTATTCCTTTATTAATTGTATTATTTTTTAGCTTAACTGAAAAATCAGGAGATAGCTATACATTTTCCCTTGATAACTACTCAAGACTATTAAATCCTCAATATGGAAAAATATTTTATCGCTCAATAAAATTAGCCTTAATTTCAACTTTAGCTTGTCTAATTTTGGGCTATCCTGTAGCATATATTATTTCAAAGATGAAAGCCTCAAGAAGAAATCTTTTAATAATGCTTTTTATAGTACCCATGTGGATAAACTTTTTATTAAGAACTTATGCTTGGCTTCCTATCTTAGGTAAAAACGGATTAATTAATAATATATTAGGAAATTTAAATATTGCTCCTATAACATTTTTGTATAATGATGGAGCTGTACTTCTTGGAATGATTTATAACTTTATACCATTTATGATACTGCCTATATATACAGTATTGATTAAAATGGATCAAAGCTTAATTAATGCTGCAAGTGACCTTGGAGCAAATAAAAATATTATATTTAGAAAAATTATTTTCCCCTTAAGTTTTCCTGGGGTAATTTCTGGAGTTACAATGGTATTTATGCCTGC
Source organism: Clostridium sp. HBUAS56017 (assembly GCF_007115085.1). NCBI lineage: Bacteria > Bacillati > Bacillota > Clostridia > Eubacteriales > Clostridiaceae > Clostridium > Clostridium sp. HBUAS56017. The sequence goes on from NZ_SULK01000001.1 coordinate 313,268, forward strand.
TGTATCTACATTTGTTATTTCAAGCTTACTTGGAGGCGGACAATATATGTTACTTGGTAACTTAATTGAACAACAATTTACAACTTTAAGTGATTGGAATTTGGGATCTGCAATATCAATACTTATGATGATTGTAATATTAATATCTATGGCTTTAATGAATAAATTTGACCATGCTGATAAAGAAGGGAGTGTTGGCCTTTGGTAAATAAATTAGAAAGCTTCATAAAAAGATTTTATCTAATTGTTATTTTCATATTCCTATATACTCCTATAATTACACTAATGATTTTTTCTTTTAATGATTCTAAATCTATGGCTAAATGGAATGGATTCACTTTTAAATGGTATGGTCAATTATTCCAAGATGATACCATAATGAGAGCTTTATACAATACTCTATTTATTGCTATTTGGGCCTCAATTATATCTACTATTGTCGGTACTATAACCGCAATAGGAATTCATAATATGAAAAAAGGTGCACAAAAAAAACTTCTACTTAATATAAATTATTTACCAGTTTTGAATCCTGATATTGTTACTGGTATAGCTCTAATGTCATTATTTATTTTTATTAAGATGGATTTCGGCTTTATTACCATGCTACTTTCACATATAACTTTTAGTTTGCCATATGTTATATTATCTGTTTTGCCTAAGCTTAAACAGCTTCCTCAAAACACTACTGAGGCAGCATTAGATCTTGGAGCAACACCTTTCTACGCGCTAAGAAAGATTATTATCCCACAAATAAAATCTGGGATATTCTCTGGATTTTTAATGGCATTTACCATGTCTATAGATGACTTTGTTATATCATTCTTTACTACAGGAGCTGGGGTAACTAATTTATCAATTGAGATATATTCAATGGCCAAACGTGGAATAAAACCTGAAATAAACGCTCTCTCAACTATAATGTTTTTAGTTGTATTAATATTGCTACTTATAGTAAATAGGAAACAATCATCAGGAGGTAATAAAATTGAAAATTTTTAATAAAATTATAGCTTTATTACTTAGTATATTTCTAGCTTCCTCCTTACTTATTGGATGTAATGTTAAAGATAATGATAATAAAGTTATTAATGTATTTAACTGTGGTGATTATATAGATGAAAACTTAATAAATAAGTTTGAGGACGAAACTGGTTATAAGATTCAATATTCTACTTATGATACTAACGAAAAAATGTATTCTAAAATAAAATCTGGTAGTAATAGTTACGATTTAGTTTTCCCTTCTGATTATATGATTGAAAAAATGATTTCTGAGAATATGGTTGAAGAACTTAATTTTGATAATATCCAAAACTATCAGTATATTGATGATAAATTTAAAAACTTAGATTTTGATCCTGATAATAAATACTCTGTTCCTTATATGTGGGGAACTATAGGTATTATTTATAATCCCGAAGTAGTTACAGAACCTGTTACTTCTTGGGACATCCTATGGGACAAAAAATATAGCAAAGATATAGTTATGTTTGATTCTGTTAGAGAAACTATTTCCATAGCTTTAAAACATCTTGGTTATTCTATGAACTCAACAGATCCAAAAGAACTAGATGAAGCTGCTAACCTTCTAATTGAGCAAAAACCTATCGTTAAAGCTTGGTTTGTTGATCAAGTAAAAGATTGCATGATTGAAGATGAAGCTTCTTTAGCTGCCGTATGGTCTGGTGATGCAAATAAAATAATTAGTGAAAACCCAAAACTCAAATATGTTGTTCCAAAAGAAGGATCAAATAAATGGTTCGACGGAATGGTAATACCAAAAGGAAGCAGAAATAAGGAAGGTGCAGAAGCATTCATAAACTTCTTAACAGACCCAGATAATTCAAAGCAAAATGTAGACTACATAGAATACTACACTCCTAACCGCGAAACTTATAAGATGCTAGATGATGATGTTAAGGAAACTTATCCAGATGATGAAACTTTAGACAATTGTGAAGTTTATAGAAATTTACCTAATAATGCCCTAAAACTTTATAATGATGAATGGGTTAAAATTGGAAGCTATTAATATACTCTTAATACTATAATAAAAAATGCACTTAATGATATAAAGAGACATCTCAACTGCTATTGAGATGTCTCTTTAATGCAATTAATTAGGAAACCAAATTGCAATTTCCCTCTCCGCACTTTCAAGTGAATCTGATGCATGCACACAATTTTCTGTAACACTCTTTGCGAATAAATTTCTTATTGTACCTTTTTCAGCTTTTATTGGATTAGTAGATCCATTAATCTTTCTTACTTTTTCTATAGCTCCTTCACCTTCTATAATTAGAGAGCATAGAGGACTTCGTGTAATATATTTAATCAAATCTTGATAAAAAAACTTATCATTATGTTGTTCATAATGCCTCATAGCAACTTCTTCATTTGCTTTTTCCATTCTTAAAGCTACTATTTTAAGCCCAGCTTCCTCATAAAAATTAATTATCTTCCCAATTATATTTTGTTCAACACCATCTGGTTTTATTAATACCAAGGTTCTTTCCATATCACAATCCTCCTATTACATATTTTTCCATATAATTATATCACAATATTCTGAGTATTTAAAATATTATTTGATTTATGCTATAATAAAGTTATATTTTTATCGGAGGAAAATACAATGGTAAGATATTTTTTAATTTTAGAGGGTAGAGTACAAGGAGTAGGGTTTAGATTTTACGCTCAAAGCAATGCACTCAAATATTCACTAACAGGCTTTGTAAGAAACATGCCAAATGGAACGGTAGAATTAGAAGTTCAAGGTACTGAAAATAATTTACAGAAATTTATATCTGTAATTAGAGAAGGAAATAGATTTATTAATGTTACTGACTTTTCCAAAAAAGAAGTTTCTTTAATTCAAGATGAAAAAAAATTTAGAGTAATATATTAGACTAAAGAGGTTCTGTCGATAGACAGAACCTTTTTATGTTGCATACATTTTTTTCAATCATTTAAATTCTATACAAAGCTGTAAAGTTTGACTAATAATCTTTATATTTCTACGTATACTAATATAAGTTTATAAAGGAGGTATTTATATATGAAAAAAAATTTAAAACCTTTAATAATAGTTGCTATAATTATTTTTTTATTAGTTATTCCTACTATAAGTGCATATAATAGCTTAGTCACATTAGAGCAACAAGTATCTACATCTGAGTCTAACATAGATACTCAGCTTCAAAGAAGATCCGATTTAATTCCTAACCTAGTCAATACAGTAAAAGGATATGCTTCACAGGAAAAAGATATCTTTACTGATATAGCCAATGCAAGAAGTAGATTAGCTGGTGCAACAAATGTCTCAGATCAAGCTAATGCTGATAGTCAGCTATCAGGAGCCCTCTCTAGATTATTGGTTGTAGTCGAAAATTATCCTGAATTAAAATCTAACCAAAACTTTAGAGATTTAACTGTTGAATTAGAAGGAACAGAAAATAGAATAACTATATCTAGACAAGACTATAATACTGCCGTAACAAATTATAACACTAAGAGAAGAAGATTTCCTAGCAACATAATAGCTTCACTATTTGGGTTTGAAGAAAAACCACTTTATAAGGCTAGTGAAGGAGCAAATGAAGTTCCTTCTGTAGATTTTTCTAGTCAAAAATGAATGTAAATAATAGATTTATACAGATATTTATATCTTCTCTTTTAATAATTACTTCACTTTTTTACGATCACCCCCTTGCTGCTGATTCTTTTCCTATCCCAACAAGTTATAAATATATAAACGATTATACTAATACAATAACTGATGAAGAAAAAAGAAGTATTATTTCCATAGGAAAGGAACTTGAAGATAAAACAGGATCTGAAGCAACTATAGTAATATTAGATTCAACAAATAATATTCCCATAGAATCCTATGCTAATAATCTTTTTAGGACTTGGCAAATCGGTCAAAAAGAAAAGGATAACGGGTTATTAATTCTAGTAGCGTTAAGGGATCGTACTTGGCGAGTTGAAGTTGGCAGAGGACTTGAAGGAGCACTCCCAGATGTGCTTACCAGCAGAGTAATGGATTCTCTGGCTAAACCTAAATTTATAGAAGGTAATTACGGAAAAGGTCTTCTTGATAGTTATAGTACCCTTTGTGATTATATAGCAAAAGAATATGGAGTAACCTTAGATAAATCTCTTAATATAACTTTACCTACTGATAATAATTTAGAATCAAAAACAAAAACTTACGGAATAACTTTCATAGTTATGCTCGGATTGTTTTTTATGGACCTTCTATTTAATAGAGGAAGAATTTCTTACTTTCTACTACAACTTTTGTTTATTAATGCTTTTTCAAATAGACATGGTCCTGGTGATTCTTCTGGCGGAGGAGGTTTTGGTGGCTTTGGTGGAGGCTCTTCTAGTGGTGGTGGCTCCTCTGGTAACTGGTAACAAACAAAAAAGTATGTCTTGAATAAAATGGATCCAATAAAACAAGCAAATTGTCCACTCTATTCAACCATACTCTTAATTTAAATTTATTCTACTTATATAATCTATTTAATCCACTAAATACAGCTTTAATAGATGCAACTGTTATATTACTATCTACACCAACTCCAAAAGTCGAAGGCTCCCTATTATCTAAATTCATATTTACATAAGCAGCGGCCTTTGCTTCCGCTCCTTTTCCAAGAGCATGCTCAACATAATCAATTATATGAATATTGGCTATTTTAGCATCTAGTAAAGCCCTTCTCAAAGAATCAATAGGCCCATTTCCATACCCCTCTATAACCTTTTCTTCCCCTCTATATGAAAATCTAACTGCTACTTCTGTATCAACATCTAAATCATTATCGTCATGTAAATCTTTGATTCTAAATCTAATTAACTTAAAAGGTTCTTCTTTTGCTAGGTACTCCTCTTCGAATTTATTCATGATAACTTGTGGTGCAACTTCACCTTTTACCTCTGAAATCTTTTGAATAACATCTGCAAATTCCTTATGCATAGCTTTAGGCATCTTATAACCGTAATATCTATCCATCACAAAAGCTATTCCACCTTTACCAGATTGACTATTAATTCTAACTAATGCTTCATATTCCCTTCCCAAATCACTTGGGTCTATTGGCAAATATGGAACTTCCCAATACTGTCCAGCTCTTTCTCTATATTTACTCATACCCTTATTAATAGCATCTTGATGCGAACCAGAGAAAGCCGTAAATACTAACTTACCTGCATATGGATGCCTTATATGAACTGGAATTTTACAACACCTTTCATAAACATCAATAATTTTTTGTATATCTTCAAGATTGAGCTCTGGATTCACTCCTTGTGAAAACATATTGTAAGCAATATTTAATATATCTACATTACCAGTTCTCTCTCCATTACCAAATAGTGTTCCTTCAACCCTATCAGCCCCTGCAAGAAGAGCCATCTCAGCTGCTGCAACCCCTGTTCCCCTATCGTTATGGGGATGCACACTTAAAATAATTCTTTCCCTATTCTTAAATTTACTACTCATCCATTCAATTTGATCAGCAAAAATATTTGGAGTGTCCATTTCCACTGTAGCTGGAAGATTTATAATAACTTTATTCTCTTTTGTAGCTCCCCATGTATCTAAAACAGCTTCACAAATTTCTAGTGCATATTCTACCTCTGTCCCCGTAAAACTTTCTGGAGAGTACTCAAGAGAAAGTTCTCCCTCAAAATCTTTTGCATACTCTTTTACAAGTGCAGTTCCTTCTACAGCTATATTTTTTATTTCATTTTTACTCATATTAAACACCACATCTCTTTGAAGGATAGATGTTGAATTATAAATGTGAAGCACTGCTTTTTTAACACCTTTTAGCGATTCAAATGTCCTTTTAATAAGATGTGGTCTTGCTTGAGTTAACACTTGTACTGCAACATCATCTGGAATCAAATTTTCATTAACCAATGTTCTTAAAAAATCAAATTCTATTTGTGATGCTGATGGGAATCCTATTTCTATTTCTTTAAATCCAAGTTCAACTAAAAGCCTAAACATTTCTTTCTTCTCATCCACTGTCATCGGATTTATGAGAGCTTGATTTCCATCTCTTAAATCTACAGAGCACCAAATTGGTGCCTTACTAATTAGTTTATTTGGCCAAGTTCTTTCTTCAAAATTAATTGTTTTAAATCTCTTATATTTTTTACTATTTAACATCGTATCTCTGCCCCCTTAGATATTTTATAGTTATATTATCACTCTTTTTTACATCATAATTGTTCTAATACCCCATAGAGTTTCACTATAACTATTATCTTTTTATCTACTGCCTTAACCCCATTTTTTTCACCTCTCTATAATATTAATAAAAAAAGCGTAACCACTCCAACTTGGAGCAATTACGCGGTACCATCCAAAAAATCTTATCTTAATTGTAATAACGGCTATAAACCGATAAAGCCTACTATTAGTTCAACTTTATAGCTCATGAGCGAGTTCAAAAGGCAAAATCTGCGGGCTCTCACCATACCCCACTCTCTAAAAAACTTACTACTTTCTACTACTCTCATTCTTTGCTTGTCAATATTAACTTATTAACAATTTTAACGCACATTAGATTATTTGTCAACATATCACCAGCATATTTTAACATCTATCAAATTTTATGCATCTCTACTAACTTTTCTATAATTGTGTATATTTCTTACTATTACCTCTCGCCTTTTCGACAGGATACTTTTCTTCGTTTTTATCCATTTTTCTATTTATTATTTCTTCTATATCTACCCCTAATGCATCTGCTAAATGTAAACAATACACCATTACATCAGCTAACTCCTCTTCAACATGTTCCTGATCATAACTTTTATCATCCCACAAAAAATTTTCTAATAACTCACTAGCTTCAATTGATATAGCCTTTGCTAAGTTACCAGGAGTATGAAATTGCTTCCACTCCCTATCATCTCTAAATTTTTTTATTCTATCAATTGTATCTTTCATTATCTCGTCCTCCAATTCTTTAACTTACTATAATAAAAATTCTACCATCATTTACTATAACACTAAATACATATTTATAAATACTCTTTTAACCTATTACTTATATATTTATTTTAATAAATTATTTTATAATGTATAATAAAGTTATACAAATGAAAATGGGAAATAGGTGAAAAAATGATAAGATTAATTGCAACAGATATGGATGGAACTTTATTAGATGAAAAAGGTCAGATTCCACAGGAATTTGCTAACACTCTTGAGAAACTTGAAAATAGAAATATTAAATTTGTAGTAGCTAGTGGACGCCCATACTATACACTCTATGAAAACTTCACGCCACTTTCTGATAAGCTTTATTATATTTGTGATAACGGAGCATTTGTTGTAGAAAACGGAGAAATTGTTAGTATAAGCATTATAGATAAAGATAAAGTTAACGAATTAATAAAGTGTGTAGAATTTATTCCAAATGCAGAAATAATATTATGCGGTAAGAATGGAGCTTATCACAGACCATGTTCTGATGAATTTACTACTGAAATAGATAAATACTACATAAAAAAACATATAGTAGATGATCTCACTAAAGTTAATGACGAAATATTTAAAATAACTATTTGTAACTTAACATCAACTACTAACAACACATATGAAACTATAAAACATAAATTTTCTTCAGATTTTATGATAGTTGTTTCTGGTGAAGTTTGGATTGATATTATGAATGAGGGAGTTAACAAAGGGGCAGCTTTGAGAAAAATTCAAGAAGATCAAAATATATCCTATGATGAAACTATGGTATTTGGAGACTTCTATAATGATGTTGAAATGTTGAAAAAGGCACATTACAGTTTTGTAATGGAAAACGCCAATGATGATATGAAACAATACGGGAACTTTATAGCTCCGAAAAACACTGAAAATGGAGTTATTAAAACCATTGAAAAATACATATTGAACCATTAAAAAAACAAGGTATCGATGAATATTCTCATCAATACCTTATTTTTATAGTTCTACTCTATTTCTTTCTTCTCCTCTATAAAAGGCATGTATATTCTCAATTAAATCTGCAAATAATCTATTTCTAGCCTCAACACTTGCCCATGCAATATGCGGAGTTAATACTAATCTATCTTTATTTTTTATATGTAGTAATGGATTATTTGATGGAGTTGGCTCAACCGAAAATACATCTAAAGCAGCTCCTGATATAAGCTCTTCATCTAAAGCCTTAGCTAAGTCTTCATCTACTACTATTGGACCTCTTCCCATGTTTATCAAAACTGAATTTTTCTTCATTTGGCTTAAATTTTTATAATTAAATAACCCTTGCGTAGCATCATTTAAAGGAGCATGAATAGATATAATATCACTTTCTTTTAAAAGTTCTTCTAGATCTACTTTCTTATAATCTGCATTGTTATTTTTTCCCGATGTAGAATAATAAACGACTTTTGCTCCAAAGGCATCTGCTATCTTGGCCACCTTTTTACCTATAGCGCCAAAACCTACTATTCCCCATATCTTTCCTTCAATGTCATTGTAAGGTATATCTAGATTTGTGAACATATCTGACTCAGAATACTTTCCACTCTTAACAAAGTTATCATAATAAGCTATCTTATCATATAAATGCAAAAGTGTAGCAAATGTATGTTGTGCTACTGTTGGCGTTGAATATCCAGCCACATTAGTTACTGCTATTTTTCTGGACTTTGCATAATTCAAATCTATATTATTAAATCCTGTTGCAGTTTCGCAAATAAGTTCAAGATTTTTAGCTTCTTTTAAATTATCTTCATTAAGTGCAACTTTATTTGTCAGAATAATTGCTGCATCTTTAACTCTGCTAACAACATCCTTAGGCTCAGTTTTATCATAATAACTAACTTTCCCAAACTCTTCTAACTTTTTAAAATCAACATCACCAAGTGTTTTTCCATCTAAAACAACTATATTCTTCAAAACATCTCATCCTTTCCTAACTGTTATTTATATGATACCCCAGAGACATATTTTTGTAAATGTAAGCTATAGTTACTTTACATAAATATATATATATAATAATATGGTATTAGTTTCATTTTGAAAGGAGTATTAACATGTTTATTATTTGCTATAAAATGCCTTATTCAAAAGTAGATGAAGCTGTAGAAGCTTTACAAATTAATGATATATACGATGTATTCTATGAAAGTCTTTTAAAAATAACTACTGATGAAAACGGCTATGGTTATGAAGAAGTTGAATCAGAAGAAGTTACACTTAAAGTAACTTTCGAAAGCCATGTAGAAGATTTAGAGGACTTAGAAGTCTTTATGAATAAAGTTAACTCAATACTTAATCAAAAACCTTTTGACGTCTTTGAGGAAGCTTCAAATTATGATGATTTCAGTATGCCAGCAATACATATTGATGATACCTATGTCATCGCTTCTCCTGATGAAGAATTTGAAGGCAAGAAAAAAATCAATTTTATATCTCAAGGTGCCTTTGGAACAGGACTTCATGAAACAACTCAAGATCTTTTAAAGGTAATATTATCAAAGGATTTTTCAAATATGAGAGTTTTAGATGTAGGAACAGGGTCTGGTATACTTTCACTAGCTACTGCTATAAAAAGTGCTACAGAAGTAGTTGCCCTTGACATAAGAGACGTCAAAGAAGAAGTAGAATTTAATGCCTCTCTAAATAATTTAACTAACATAAAGGTTTTAATTGGAGACGCCTTATCTGATGAAGTTGAAATAAACGGTGAATTTGATTGGATATATATAAATATAGGTGGTGAAGAAACACATATGTTTATGAATTTTATAAAGAAACACCTAAAAGAAGATGGACATCTAC